>NZ_JBEYZF010000014.1:0-180479 GCF_040645915.1 Nonomuraea sp. NPDC046570
GTCAGAAGGGCGTCTAGGTCTGTCTTCACACACTGACCATGGACGCCCTTCGTCACGTCCGCAGTCGATCACCGAATTTCACATCAGCGATCTAGGGGGTGTCGCGGTCGGTTCCGGCCGGTGCTGTAACCGTCAGCAGACGTCCCGGTAACCCGTCTCGGGGATCAGCCGATGCCAGCCCGCCTCGTCGAGCGAGCCGCCCGCGCGGGCGCACACCGCCCGGGCCGCGAGTGCCGGCTCGACCGGGCTCTCCTGGACCGAGCCGTCCAGCAGCACGCTGCGCAGACTGCCGCCGTCCTCGCTGAAGGCGAGCCCCGCCGGATACTGCCCGATCGGCACCTGCCCGACCTCCCGCAGCGAGGACGTCTCCCAGAGCCTGATCTGCTCCCCGTCGACGGCGAGCAGCCGCCCGTCGGGGGAGAAGCGCACACTGCCGCCGCCGCCCGAACCGGCCTCGACGCTGCCGAGGCGCCGCTTCCCCCTGACGTCCCAGACCACGATCTGGCCGCTGCTCAGCCCCAGGCCGAGGGTGGCGCCGTCGGGGCTGAAGGAGACCGCCGTGACGGGTGTGCCGCCCACTCCGGCCGGGTCGCGGGTCACCGTACCCGAGGGCACCTGGGCGAGGTCGCCGCCGACGGCCAGGGTCCGGCCGTCGGGCGCGAAGGCGAGCGGGAAGCCCGCGCTCGCGACCGTGCCGATCAGGCGGCGCCCCCGTACGTCCCAGAGCTGCACGACCTTGCGCTCGGTGAGCGCGGCGGCCAGTGTCCGGCCGTCGGGCGACAGCGCCAGCGCCGCGATGTCCTTGCCCACGTCGAGCGCGGCGACCCGGCGGCGGGTGGTCACGTCCCACAGCCCGACCGGCGAGCCGGAGATCGCCAGCAGGCTCCCGTCGCCGTTGAAGGCCAGCTCGCCCGCCGCGCCGATCGCCCCCGGCGAGGTGTGGCCGGCCACGTCGTACAGCCTGGTCCGGCCTCCGGCGGCGGTCGCGGCCAGCCGCCCGTCGGGCGACAGGACCGAGGGCGCGCTGTCGTCGATCCCCTCGGTCACCGCCGAGGAGGTGGCGTCGACGACCCCCGACAGATCGAGCGAGACCACCGACCCGTAGGCGGCCAGATAGCGCAGGACCCGGCCGTCGGCGGAGAAGGCGTAGTCGCCGGTCGCGTCGCGCGGCTCGAAGGTGGCCCGGATCTTCCGGTCGGCCACCCGCCACAGCCGCACCCCGTCGTAGCCCACGTCCAGCAGGAACCGCCCGTCGGGGCTGAACAGCAGCCTGCTGGGCGCCTCGGTGTCGAGCCGCTCGTCCCTGACCTCGCCGGTGGCGGTGTCGATCAGCGTGATGCCGGTGTCGCCGCCGACGGCCAGCAGCCGCCCGTCGGCGGTGAACGCGGCTGGCGGCGCCGCGGCCTCGCCGCGCGGGCTGACCGGCGGCTCCACCTTGTGGCCGCGCACCTTCACCCGGCGGCGCAGATCCCAGAGCTCGACCTGCCCGTCCATCGCCGAGGTGGCCGCCCAGCCGCCGTCGGCGGAGACGGCGTACTCGCCGTCGGTCACCTCCAGCAGCGCCGCGCCGCCGGTCACGGCGTAGAGCCTGGTGCGGTCGCTGCCCGCGACGGCTAACACCCGCCCGCCCGCGTGCAGGCTCGGGTCGCCGTCGGGCCGGTCCGCGCCGACACGCGCGCCCGAGGCCACGTCCCAGACCCGCACCCGGCCGTCGCCCCCGGCGGCGAACGTGCCGCCGTCGTCGCTCAGCGCGGTCAGGTCGCCGCCCGCGCGCGGCAGCGTGTGCTCGGCGGCCACCCGCCCGGCCGCCACATCCCACCGCCTGACCTGGTCGCCCTTCCACCGGACCAGGCCCGCGCCGTCGTCGCCGAGCTGGTACCACGCCTCGGCGTCCGCCTCCGGGTCGGTGAACACCCGCAGCTCGGGCTGGGCCAGCGACCGCTGCAGCGCGGTACGCGCCTCGAACACCGGCGCCAGCCGCCAGGCCGCCACGCTGAGCCGCATCGCCGCCTGCGGGTCCTTGGCGCGCAGGCTGTCCGCCCGCGCCGCCACGGCCCGCGCGTTCGCCTCGGCGAGCTGCCGGGACAGATCGCCGCGCTGCCGTACGGCGACCGCCGTCGAGGCGACGGCCACGGCCAGGAGCGCGGCCAGGCAGCCGGTGACCACCCGGCGGCGGCGCACGCCGCGCCTGGCCAGCACCGCGCTGCCGTCGAGGAAGCGGCGTTCGAGCGCGTTCAGGCCGAGGTGCCGCCGCCCGGTGGCGGCCCAGCTCAGCGTGCTGTCCAGGGCGCTGCCCCGGTAGAGGTCGGCGGGCTTGCGGCCCTGCCGGTCCCAGAAGAGGGCGGCGTCGCGGAGCCTGCCGTGCAGCGGCAGGCCGTCGCGCTCGGCCGCCACCCAGCCGCGCAGCCGGGGCCAGGCGTGGAACAGCGCGGCGCTCACCGGGCCCACGGTGTTGCCCGCGGTGGCGACCAGCCGGCCCTGGGGGGTGTCGGTGGGCGGGACCGGGATGCTGTGCCGGATCAGCAGCCCGGCCTCGGTCAGCCGGGCCACCACCTCCTGGTCGTCGGCCTCGTCGGGGGCGATCGGGCGCACGCCCTGCTCGCCGAGCATGCGCAGCAGCGTGCCGGGCACCGCGGCCTGCTGGGCGGGCGTCAGGCTCGCGTAGGCGGCCTCGGCCACCTCGCCGAGCGGACGCGCACCGGTCAGGCCGGGGGGCGGCGCGATCTCCGCGGCCAGCCGGGCGCCCGCGCCGGGTTCGGCGCTGCCCAGCAGCCCGAGCAGTAACTCCTTGGCGGCGGGCCGGTCGCCGGGCGACTTGGCCAGCGCCCCGGACACCAGCGACCGGAGCGGTTCGGCCAGCGCGCCGAGGTCGGGGTCGACGGTGAGCACCCGGTGCATGACGCCGCCGAGGCTCTCGGCCTGGAACGGATCCTGCCCGGTGGCCGCGTACAGCACCACGCCGCCCCAGGCGAACACGTCGGCGGAGGGCCCGGCCCGCTCGCCGGTGAACACCTCGGGCGCCATGTACGTCGGCGTCCCGGCGACGAACCCCGTCGTCGTCAGCGACATCTCGCCGGTCCGCGCCACACCGAAGTCGATCACCCGCGGCCCGTCCGGCCCGAGCAGCACGTTCTCCGGCTTGAGATCCCGGTGGACGACGCCCGCCTCGTGCACGGCGGTCAGCGCGGTCGCCAGCGCGGTCGCCAGCCGCCGCAGCCCGTCCCCGCCGTAGACGCCGGCCCGCTCCACGGCCTCCCGCAGATTGGGCCCCTCGACGAACTCACTGACGATGTACGGCCTGGCCGCCTCCAGCCCGACCTCGACCACCTTGACTGTGCAGAAGGACGCCACCCGCCCCGCCGCCCGCGCCTCCTTGGCGAGCTGCGCGGGCATGTCACCGTGCAGCACCTTGATCGCGAACCGGTCGCCCCGGTCGTCGTAGGCGTCGTAGACCACGCCCTGCCCGCCCGTTCCGAGCCGCCCGGCCAGCCAGTAGTGGCCGAGCCGTTCGGGATCCCCGGGAAGCAGGCGCATCGTCACGCATCTTAGATGCATCTAACGGGGGATTGGTTGCGGCCCATATCTCGGCCGCTGTGCCAGCATGGCCCCGGGGGGATCGTGAACGTTTCCGCAGCGGGCTGGCTTCGCCGTGCCGTCACACCGAGCCCGGCGCCCATCTCGTGGCCCGACGTGCTCAGGGCGGCCGTCGGCATCGGTGGCGGAGCGGCCGCCGGCGTGCTCCTGGCCTCCCCCGCGACCGGTCTGCTGCTGGCGATGGGCGCGCTGGGCGCGGTCCTGCAGCGCACCGGCAAGGCCTACCGGCTGCGGCTGCTCGGCATCGTGCCGCCGCAGCTCACCGGGGCGCTCGGCCTGCTGGTCGGCCATCCGGCGCACGGCACCGGGTGGGGCGGGGTGCTCACGCTGATCGTCGTGGCCCTGGTCAGCGGGGCGATCAGCTCGCTCGGCCCGATCTCCTCCGCGTGCGGGCTGTCGCCGCTGCTCATGGCGACCATCGGGGTGGGGTTGCCGCTGCCGGTCACCGCGCCGCTGCCGTACCTAGCGGGTGGGGCCCTGGTGTTGCTGCTGGCGCTGCTCGGCTGGCCGGTCCGGCCGGCCGCGCCGGAGCGGCGGGCCGTCGCCGACGTCTACCGGGCGCTGGCCGGCTCGCTCGGCGGCGACGAGCGGGCCAGGGAACGCCTGCCGAAGCTGATCAGCATCGCGCAGGACGCCCTGGTCTCGCACCGGGCCACCAGACCGGGCCAGGACTCGGAGGTGGTCCGGCTGACCGAGGCGCTGAACGCCGCCACCCCGCTGATCGAGGCGTCCACGCTGGCCACGGTCGTCAGGCCGGAGATCGTCGCCGCGATCGACGGCCTCGCCGACGCGGTCGCCGAGGGACGGCGGGACGCGCCGCCGCCCGACCTCACCCCGGCCACCCGCGAGGAGCGCTTCCTGCTACGCGGCGTGCGGTACGCCGCGGCGGGGCTCGGCGGCCGGCGCGACGAGGTGGACCTGCTCGGGCAGCCGCCGAGCTTCCCGGAACGCTTCCGCGACACGGCCGGCGGCGTCCTCCTCTCCGGCCGCGCCTGGCGGTACGCGCTGCGGCTGGCGCTCTGCGTCGGCCTGGCCTCGGGGATCTCCGCCGCGCTCGTGCTGCCGCGCGGCTACTGGGTGACGCTGACCGTGACCTTCGTCCTCAAACCAGACTTCGGATCGGTCTTCACCCGGGCACTGCTGCGCGCGCTCGGCACCCTCGTCGGGGTCACCGTCGGCGTCGTCGTGCTGACCACGGTGCCGCTCGGCTGGCCCATGCTGACGGTCGTCGCCCTGCTCGGCGCGGTCGTGCCGATCGTCTCGGCGCGCAGCTACGCGATGCAGACCGCGGCCATCACCCCGCTGGTGATCGTGCTGATCGACTGGATCGACCGCCTGCCGCCCGACAAGCTGGCCACGACCAGGCTGCTGGACACCCTGCTCGGCTGCGCGATCGTGCTGGTCTTCGGCTACGCGCTGTGGCCGGAGAGCTGGCGGGTGCGGGTGGGGGAGCGGCTGGCGGACCTGCTCGACGACGTCGCCGGCTACCTGCTCGTGGCCTTCGGCGGCGACCCCGGCGACCGCTCGCGGCGGCGGCGGGCCGCCTACCGGCGGGCGACCGAGCTGGACGCGGTCTTCCAGCAGGCGCTCACCGAACCACCGCCGGCCAGCGCCCACGCCGCGGCGTGGTGGCCCGCCCTGGTGGCCGCCGAACGGATGCTCGGCCAGGTGACCGCCGCCTCCGTCCGGTCCAGGAGCGGCGGCGCCACGCCCGCGCCCGGCGAGGTGACCGCCCTGGCCGACGCGGTGAAGGACCTGGCGGGCGCGGCCCGCGAGCAGCACCGGCCCGGAGCCGGGAAGCTGCCCGAGGAAGGGCCGCTGGCGCCGGTGGCCGACGAGATCAGAACCGCGCGGGCCGCCCTCGGGTAGCCCAGTCCGGGCGCAGCACGGCCATCGAGATCGAGTCGTGCCACTCGCCGCCCCACCGCAGCGCGTCACGCAGCACGCCCTCCTCGACGAAGCCCAGCTTCTCGTAGACGTGCCTGGCCCGGTCGTTGAAGGCGAAGACGTCCAGGCTGATCCGGTGCAGCGGGGTGGTGGTGAAGGCGTGGTCCAGCACCAGCCGGATCGCCTCGCTGCCGAACCCCTTGCCGAACACGCGGGCCCCCAGCAGGGCGACGCGCAGGTTGCAGGACAGGTTGTCGCCGTCCAACTCGTTCAGCACGACCTCGCCGACGTACTCCTCGCCCACGCAGATCGCCAGGTCCAGGCGGTCGCTCTGCTCGCCGCGGGTGGAGTACCACCGGGTGGCCGCCTCCCGCCCCGCGGGATCGGCGTGCGAGCCGGTCAGCCGCCGCACCTCGGGATCGGCGAGCAAATCCAGCAGGCCGTCGACGTGCTCGGGCCCGACGGGACGTAGCGTCACCCGCTCGCCGACCAGCGTCGGCTTGTTCGCGAACATCCTCACTGGCTATCAGCCCCGATCACCGGCACGCAATCCCATTTCCACCAGTACGGCCCCCGCGATCCGCTCCGGCGACTCCGCGACCACGTCCGCGACCAGGTCGGCCACCTCCCGGAAGTACGGCTCGCGCGCCCGCCGCATCCGACGTGTTTGTTTTTCGACATGGGGATAGATGTTCCTTGGGGCTAAGGAGGTAATCACATGACCATCGCAGGAAGCATCATCCTCATCATGCTGGGCGCGATCCTCACCTGGGCCGTGGAGTTCGATCTCGCCGGAGTGGACATCAACGTCGTCGGCGTGATCCTCATGATCGGTGGTCTGGTCGGGCTGCTGTTCGGCATCTACCGGATGAACGTCACCAGGCGCGCCGTCGCGCCGGTGGACGAGGTCCACGACACGACCACCCGCAGAACCGTGTACGAGGAGCGCCGTTACGACGAGCCTCCCCTGTAGGTCCGGCGGAAGGAAGGGCCCCGCCGTCGAGGCGGGGCCCTTTCCTCAGCTCAGCCGCCGGACCGCCGCCACGATGGCGTCGCGGTCGATTCCGGCGGCGGCCAGTTGCTCGGCCGGGGTGGCCGAGCCCGGCAGGTCGCGGACGGCGAGTTTGACGACGCGCGGGCCGAGCTCCGACACCGAGTCCAGCACGGCGTCGCCGAGACCGCCCTCGGGCCGGTGGTCCTCGACCGTGATCAGGGTCCCCGTCGTGGTCGCCGCCTCCCGCAGCACCGCCGTGTCGACCGGCTTCACCGAGTACAGGTCCACCACGCCGATCGAGACGCCCTCGGCGGCCAGGATGTCGGCGGCGGCCAGCGCCTCGTGCACCGTGACGCCCGCGGTGACCACCGTCGCCCGGTCCTCGGGGGACTGCCGCAGCACCCGCGACCCGCCCACCTCGAAGCTCTCCCCCGGACCGTAGATCACCGGCGTCTCGCCGCGGGTCGTGCGCAGGTACACCACGCCCGGCCGGTCCGCCATCGCCGCCACCAGCGCGGCGGTCTGGTTGGCGTCGCACGGGTAGAGCACCGTGCTGCCGTGCGTCGCGCGCAGCATCGCCAGATCCTCCAGGCCCATCTGCGAGGGCCCGTCCTCGCCGATGGACACGCCCGCGTGCGAGCCGACCAGCTTGATGTCGGCCCTGCTCAGTGCGGCCATCCTGATGAAGTCGTGCGCCCGGGTGAAGAAGGCGGCGAACGTCGAGGCGTACGGCACCCAGCCGCGCACCTGCATGCCCACCGCGGCGGCCACCAGGAGCTGCTCGGCGATGTAGAACTCGAAGAACCGGTCGGGGAAGGCGTCGGCGAACACCTGGGTCTTCGTGGAGTCGGCCACCTCCCCGTCCAGCGCCACCACCTGCCCGCGGGCGGCGCCGAGCGCCCTGAGCGCCTCGCCGTACGCGCTGCGGGTGGCGACCTGGGTGCCGCTCTCGTAGCGGGGCAGTTCCAGCTCCCCGTCGGGGAAGGTGTGCGGGATCCTGTTCTGGTCGGGCAGGTTCACTTTGACGGTGAGGTCGCGCACGCCGCCCAGTTCGGCGATCGCCCGCTCCGGCTCCTTCAGCGGCTTGCCGTGCGCGCCCTCCCGGTTCTCCACCTCGTTGACGCCCTCGCCCTTGCGTGTGCGGGCCAGGATCACCGTCGGGCGCCTGCGGGTGTTGCGCGCGTCGGCGAACGCGTAGTCGATCTGCCCGGGGTCGTGCCCGTCGATCTCGATCGTGTGCCAGCCGAACGCGCCGAACCTGCGGGCGTACGCGCCGGTGTCCCAGCCGTGCCGGGTCGGCCCGCGCTGCCCCAGCCGGTTCACGTCCACGATCACGGTCAGATTGGCCAGCCCCTCCTCACCCGCGTGCTCGGCCGCCTCCCAGATGGACCCCTCGGCCAGCTCACTGTCCCCGCACAGCACCCACACGTGGTACGGCACGCGGTCCAGCCGCCGCCCCGCCAGCGCGATGCCGACTCCCACCGGCATCCCCTGGCCGAGCGAGCCCGTGGCCACGTCCACCCAGGGCAGCCGGGGGGTCGGATGCCCCTCCAGCCTGCTGCCCTTCCTCCTGAAGGTCAGCAGCTCCTCATCGGTGATCGCCCCCGCCGCCTTGTACAGCGCGTACAGCAGGGGAGAGGCGTGGCCCTTGGAGAAGATCAGATGGTCGTTGGCGGAATCGTCCGGATTGTCGAAGTCGTAGCGCAGGTGGCAGCTGAACAGCACCGCCATGAGGTCGGCGGCCGACATCGACGAGGTGGGGTGTCCCGATCCGGCGGCTGCCGAGCTGCGCACCGAGTCGACCCTGAGCTGTGCGGCGAGTTCGCACAGGGCATGCATGTCGCGTTCAGGCATCGCGCCTCCTCGTGGTTTCCCGCCGCCTACCCAGGCTGGTCCGCCTGAACCGGCCGGCCGGGGCTCAGCCCGCTTCCCCCGAGCCGCGCCACCGCTGCCGCCGTACCGCGAGCACGATCGCGACCACGGTCACCACGGCGAGCACGCCCGCCGCGACGGAGAGGACGAAGGCGCCGGCCACCATGCTGATGGCGCCGAGCGCGATCAGAAAGATCAGGATGAACGAACCGATCCTGATGTACACGATGTCGCGCGGGGTGGCAGGCACCATGGGCTGCCCGGACGCGGAGTAGGACTCGGGACGGATGTCTTCAGGACGTTCATGCTCGGCCATTACCCCCTCCTTCCGCTTAGACCCCTCCCGTACCCTGGGCTTTTGCGGCCTAACGTCGTTTGCGCGGGCTGTGGGAGGGCATGCGCCTTTTCTGATGAAGGAGGCGTATCGATGGAGGCTCCGCAATACGTCGCGGCCCGCGTCCAGCAGGCGCTCGCCGAGGACGAGAGGACCCACGAGCTCGGCGTCCGCGTCGATGTCCGAGGCGACCAGATCTTCCTGCGCGGGCAGGTTTCGGGTGACGGGCACCGGCACGCGATCGGCGAGGTAGCGGGCGAGGCCGCTCCCGGGCTGCGGGTGCACAACGAGATCACCGTCGTGGAGGTCGGCGAGCCGGGGGAGGATGAGCATCTTGACTAGCGTCCGGATCGCCGCGGCCGGCGACATCCACCTGGGCGAGGACATGCGGGGCAGCTACCGCGCCCGGATCGAGGGCATCGAGGAGCGGGCCGACGTGCTCCTGCTGGCCGGCGACCTGACCAGGCACGGGACCCTGGAGGAGGGGCGGCTGGTGGCCGACGAGTTCCGCGGCCTGCGCATTCCGGTGGTCGCCGTCCTCGGCAACCACGACTACCACTCCGACCTGCAGGAGGAGATCGCCGGCGAGCTGCGCGAGGCGGGCGTCGTCGTGCTCGACGACGGGGGGACCGTGGTCGAGTGCGACGGCCTGCGGCTCGGCGTGGTCGGCGGCAAGGGGTTCGGCGGCGGCTTCGCCGGCAAGTCCGCCAGCGAGTTCGGCGAGCGGGAGATCAAGAACTTCGTCGGGCACACCCGGCACATCGCCGAGCGCTGGCGGATCGCGCTCAAGGAGATCGACGCCGACCGTACGGTGGTGCTCTCGCACTACTCGCCGGTCAAGGAGACGCTGGAGGGCGAGCCGCCGGAGATCTACCCGTTCCTCGGCAGTTACCTGCTGGCCGAGGCGGTCGACACCGAGGGCGCGGACCTGATCCTGCACGGCCACGCGCACAAGGGCGCGGAGAAGGGCATGACTCCGGGCGGCATCCGGGTCCGCAACGTGGCCCTCCCGGTCCTGGGCCGCTCCTACGGCGTCTACTGCCTGGACGGGGAGTGCACCCCCGCGCCCCGCTAGTTCTACTCCCGCGAGGTGCTGCCGCGGGTGCGGTAGAGGTCGAGCAGGGGCTGCAGCAGCCAGAACCAGCCGCCGGTCAGTGCCACGGCGGCGCCGAAGAGGGCGGCCGGCCAGTTGTTGATCACCGTCTCGGTGACCATGGCCACCGCACTGGTCATCGCCACCAGTAGTAACATCGCCCCGGCCACGCCCAGCTCGTTCGACCGCCGCAGCATCCGCTCCTTCAGCCCGGTGCGGAAGTAGAGCCGGTGCTGCGCGGCGGGCGTGATGAAGCAGATGGAGGCCAGCGCCGAGGCCATCAGCGAGATGAAGAACAGCCACCGGCCCAGCGCGTCCACCTTCCCGAACCCCGCCTGGAAGGGCAGCGTCAGCATGAACGCGAACAGCACCTGCACCCCGGTGACCGCCACCCGCAGCCCTTGCAGTAACTCCGCCAGCTCACGGTCGACTCGCTCCTTGTGGCTCTCGCCGGGTTCGCCACTCTCACGGATCTCGCTCATAGTCAGCGCCGCTACCCGGCTGCGGAAGGTCTAGTCGTCGACCACGCGGGTAGCCCGGTCACATGGGGAGCCACAGCCACGCCGTCACCGACGCCATCCTGGAGACGCTCAAACGTGCCAGCTCCGGCCTCAAGGAGACCGGGGTGGCGTTCGCGCTGGCCGGCGGATGCGCCGCGTACGCGAGAGGCGCGGCCCCGTCCTTGCACGACGTCGACTTCGTGGTGCTGGAGAAGGACGTCCCCGCCGCCCTGGCGGCGCTCAGCGGGCTGGGCTTCGACACCGCGCGGCCACCGGAGGACTGGCTGGTCAAGGCCTACGACCAGGGCCGCCTGGTGGATCTGATCTTCCGGGTCGCCGACCGGCCGGTCACCGAGGAACTGCTGGCGCGGGCCGAGCCGCTGCAGGCGTCCGCGATGATCGTCCCCGTCCTGGAGGCCACCGACCTGGTCGTCTCGTGGCTGCTGCCGATGTCGGAGCACGCCTGCGACTACGGCTCGCTGCTGCCGCAGGTACGGGCGATGCGCGAGCAGGTGGACTGGGACCGGGTCGCCGCCGTGACCGCGCCCTCGCCGTACGCCTCGACGTTCCTCACCCTGCTCGAACGGCTGGAAGTGATCGCCAAGCCGGTGGACGGCAGCGGCGACGGCACCTGGCCGTAGAGAGGGGCCGCGGTCACGCCCATCGGCCGGTCAAGGTGCGGGCACGCGTCACCCCCGGCGCACTGCCGAGGTCACCCGCCGCAGGATCCGGTCCCACTCGGTGCCGAACGGGTTGTCCTGCACCAGATACGTCCATGTCGCCGTGGGTCGCCGCAGGTCGGGGTCGGGCGTCTCGAACGCGCCGAGTGAGCGCCGCTCGATCTCGCCCAGCAGGTTCTTGTACTCCGCGACCGCCTCGCGGTGGAACTCGTCGATCGGGCTCATCCGGCCGAGCGCCCGCAGGTGGATGCCCTCGCGCAGGTCGGTGAGGAAGGCCAGGTGCTCGGTCCAGCAGCGGTCGATCTGGAACAGCACGATCTGCCGGGCGGTCTCGTCCCTGGTCTCCTCGGGCAAATCCGCCCAGCGGTCCGCGTCCGCCTCGGCCAGCGCCACCGCCGCCGAGTCGCCGTGCAGCACCTTGTCGCGCCACTCCAGGACCAGCTCGCGCTGGCGCTCCAGCAGCCGGGTGTAGCGCCAGGTGTTGCGGTGGATCTCCAGGTTCACGCCCTCGGCGACGCGCTGGGCGTGGCCGACGAGGTAGGCGCCGCGGCGGTGCCGGACGACGCCGTCGGGGTCGGCGGCGGGTGGGCGCTCGTCAGAGACGAACTGGGTGATCAGGTCGTCCTGCATGCTGACGAAGAACACCGAGCCGCCGGGGTCGCCCTGGCGGCCCGCGCGCCCGCGGAGCTGGTCGTCCAGGCGGCTGCTGGCGTGCCGGCCCGACCCGATGACGTACAGCCCGCCCAGCTCGGCCACGCCGTCGCCGAGGCGGATGTCGGTGCCGCGGCCGGCCATCTGGGTGGAGACGGTGATCGCGTCGCGCTCGCCCGCCTTGGCGATGATGCCCGCCTCTTCGGCGTCGTTCTTGGCGTTCAGCACGACCGGCTCCAGGCCGCGCCGCTGCAGCAGCTTGGCCAGGTTCTCCGACTCGGCCACGTCGAGCGTGCCGATGAGGATGGGCCGTCCGGTGGCGTGCACCTCCTGGATCTCCTCGACCAGGGCGGCGTCCTTGTCGGGGCCGGTGGGGTAGAGCCGGTCGGACTCGTCCACCCGGATGTTGGGCCGGTTGGACGGGATCACCGCGACCTTCAGGTCGTAGAACTCGCCGAGCTGCTCGCTGACCGCGACCGCCGTCCCCGTCATGCCGCAGACCTGCGGGTAGCGCTTGATCAGGCCCTGGACCGTGATCGAGTCGAGGATCTCGCCCTTCTCGCTGGGCGCGAGCGCCTCCTTGGCCTCCACCGCCGCCTGCAGCCCGTCGGGCCAGCGCTGCAGCAGCGCCACCCGGCCGCGCGAGGGGTTGATGAGATGCACCTTGCCGTCGCGGACGATGTAGTCGACGTCGCGGGTGAGCAGCGCGTGCGCGTGCAGGGCCAGGTTGAGCTCGATCAGCGGGCCGGGCTCGTTCTCGTCGTAGAGCTCCAGGTCGAGGATCGCCTCGACGCTGTCGGCGCCCTTGGGCGTCAGGTAGACGTTGCGGGCCTGCTCGTCGATCTCGTAGTGGTAGCCGCGGACCAGCGTGCGCACCAGCGCGGCCATCTCCGGCACCGCGTCGCCGGGGTCGGCGGCGCCCGCCATCACCAGCGGCACCCGCGCCTCGTCGACCAGCACCGAGTCGGCCTCGTCGATCAGCGCCACCTCGGGCTTCGGCATGATCAGCTCGCCCGCGTCGGTCCGCAGCCGCTCGCGCAGCACGTCGAACCCGATCTCGCTGACCGGCCCGTAGGTGACGTCGCGGGAGTAGGCCTCCCGGCGCTCGTCGGGAGTGGAGTTCTGCCCGATCCAGCCCACCGTGACGCCGAGCGCCTCGTAGAACGGCGCCATCCACTCGGCGTCACGCTGGGCCAGGTAGTCGTTGACCGAGATCACGTCGACGTGCTTGCCCTGCAGCGCGTAGCCGGCCGCGGCCATCGCGCCGGACAGCGTCTTGCCCTCGCCGGTGGCCATCTCCGCCACGTGCCCGTGCAGCAGCGCCAGCGTGCCGAGCAACTGCACGTCGTACGGCCTGAGCCCGAGCGTCCGGTCGGCCGCCTCGCGCGCGATCGCGCAGAACTCGGCCAGGTCGTCCATCGTCGGCTCGGGCAGTTCGGCGAGTTCGCCCACGGCGACGGCGCGGTCGCCGGCCGCGTCGACGATCTTCTTGTACGGGTTCAGGCTCACCCCGCCTGGGCGGTCCAGCAGGTTCCTGACGAATCCGGAAATCGAGGCCACGGTTCCTCCAACGCGCGCTCCGTCGGCACCGTTCCCCCGAACCCTCGGGCCGGGCTCCGGTACGGCAAGGCGCCGCCGTACCGGACCCTATTCCATCCCCGCCTCGCCGGGGACCGGCGTGCTCAGCGGCGCTCGTGGACGGTCAGGGCGACGACCGCGCCCAGCAGTACCACGCACCCCGCCAGCGACAGCGGTGTCAGCCGCTCGCCGAACAGCAGGACGCCGAGGAGGGCCGCGCCGACCGCCTCGCCGAGCGAGATCACCGACACCGTGGTGGCCTTGAGCGCGCTCAGGCTCCGGAAGTACAGCCCGTAGGCGAGGGCGGTCGGGACCGCGCCGAGGTAGAGCAGCAGCAGCACGCTCGGCACGGTCACCTCGGGCAGGACCGGCCCGACCAGGGCGAAGGGCGCCAGGCAGAGCGCGCCCACCGCGAAACCGCCGACGGCGGTGCCGTACGGGTCGTCGTGGCGGTGCCTGGACAGCAGGGTGACTCCGGCGTACCCGGCGGCGGAGAACAGCGCGAGCCCGATTCCGGCGATTCCGGCCTGGGAGGCGCCGAAGGCGCTCTCGCCGGTCAGCAGGAGCAGGCCCGCCAGGGCGGCGGTGATGCACAGGGCGCCGGTGCGGTCGAGGCGTTCGCCGAGGAACAGGCGCGCGCCGAGGGCGGTGAACAGCGGAGTGGCGCCCATCGTGATCACGGTGGCGAGGGCGACGCCCGCGTAGGCGATGGAGCCGAAGTAGGCCGTCTGGTAGATCGCCATGCCCACGCCCACGACCACCATGTGGCGGTCGAGGCGGGTGCGGCGGACGAGGGTGAACAGGAAGGCGGCGCCGAGCAGGTAGCGCCAGAGGGAGACGCCGACGGGGCCGAGCCCCGAGCTCTGGAAGAGCAGCGACCCGGCCGCCCCGCCGGTGCCCCAGGCACCGGCCGCCAGGGAGACGTACAGCACGCCGCGCCGTACGGAAACATCCGACATCGATCTTCTCCTGAAGGGAGTGGTTGCCGTGGACCCGTATGCGGGCAGCAGCCACTCCCAGACCCCCTAGGGATCCGGAAATTTCAGGAGAAGCCGCCCGCTATCGGGCGGGCGGCGGGGAGATGATGAAGGTCGGCACGCACCCAGAATAACCTGACAGGAGATGGCAGGCTCTGGCGGCAGGATGCTCGGCATGACAACGAACGCGAAGCTCCTCGCCGTGACCATCGACTGCGCCGACCCGAAGCGGATGGCGGATTTCTGGCACCAGGTGACGGGCCTGCCCGTCCAGGTCGCCGAGGACGAGTACTCCGCCGTCGGCGACGGCACCACCAACCTCTACTTCGGCCGGGTGGCCGACCGCCGGCCGATCGAGTGGCCGAGCGACGACAAGCAGTTCCACCTGGACTTCCGGGTGCCCGACGTGGCCAAGGCGGTCGAGGAGTACCTCGAACTCGGTGCCACCAGGCCCGACTTCCAGCCGGGCGTCACCGAGGACGGCGTCGGCTGGATCGTCCTGCAGGACCCGGAGGGCCACCTGTTCTGCGTGTGCCCCGAAGCGTCCTGACCGCCGACACGCCGTCCAGGCTCCCGCCTGGGGCGCTTCCGGTGAGGATACGGCCATGATGTCGGCGTAAGCCGATTCACGTTGGTTGCCGGGGCCATAAGCTGGAGCAATGCTCTTGGAAGGAATGTTGCATCCCCTTGTGCCCACGTGTGGGCGCCCATGACCTGGATCGGGGTGCTCATAGCCCTGGCGGGGGCACTGGGATACGCGGTCGGCGCGGCGCTTCAGCAGTACGAGGCGGTGGCCGAGGGGGCCACGCTCAAACTGGTCAAACGGCCGCGCTGGTGGATCGGCGGCATCATCGGCTTCGTCGGCGCCAGCCTGCACGCGGTGGCGCTGAGCTTCGCGCCGCTGGTCGCGGTGCAGCCGATCAGTGTGGCCACGCTGGTGTTCGCGGTGCCGCTGGCGGCGTTCATGTATGGGCGCAAGCCGTACAAGGCGGAGATCTTCGGGTCGGTCGCGGTGGCGGTCGGGCTGCTGTGGCTGATGACGCTGGTGCCGAAGCACAACGTGACGCCCGAGCTGAGCAGCGGGGCGGCGATCGGGTTCGTCGCGGTGATCGGGCTGGTCGTGCTGGTCACCCACCTGGCCTCGCGCAAGGCGCAGGGCCCGGCGAAGGCGCTGCTGCTGTCCGTCGGGGCAGGGGTGGTGACCGCGAGCGTGTCGACGTTCGTCCGGGTGGTGGGCGGCAAGCTCAACGCGGGCGGCGACCTGCAGTGGGCCACGCTGCTGCACTGGTTCACCCTGGCGGTGCCGGTGCTGCTGGTCTGCGCCGTGGTGCTGCTGCAGAAGTCCTACGCGGTCGGCTACTTCGGCATCGCCTACGCGGGCGTGCAGGTCATCGACCCGATCACCTCGGTGCTGGCCGGGGCGGTGCTGCTGGGCGAGCCGCTGCCGACCTCGCCGTCGACGGCGGTGCCCGCCCTGCTGGCGGCCGCTTTGACCATCGGCGGGACGGTCACACTCGGGCGCCTGGCCCCTGACCATTCGAGGCCCGCTCCTGAGGTGTCCATCCCAGTACCGCATCCATTGAACGCAACATCAGATCGGGGCTGAGCCGCCCGGCGGCGGCCATCCCCGCGTCGCGCAGCCGTACGGCCAGCGGGTGGCGCGCCTTGGTCAGCCTGCAGATCCTCATGGACTTGCGCACGATCGACGTTGTGCGCTCCAGCCGGGCCGCGGTGTAGGCGGGCAGATCATCCGCCGTGGCGGCCACGACGATCCCGTCCTCGATCGCCTGGCAGGCGCCCTGGCCCAGGTTGGGGGTCATCGGGTGGGCCGCGTCGCCGACCAGTGCCACTCTGCCGCGGTGCATGGCGGGCAGCGGCGTGCGCAGGTGGTAGACGTCGTTGCGCAGGATGCGAGCGTTGTCGGCGGCCTCCAGCAGCGTGGGGATCGGCTCGTGCCAGCCGCCGAACCTGCGCAACAACTCGGCGCGCTCGTCGGCGTGCACGGCCCCGGCGGGGGACAGGTCGGTGGCGTAGAGGTAGACGAGGTCGTCGGCCACCGCGTGCACGCCGCACACCAGGCCCCTGCCCCACGTCTCGGCGCTGTCGACGCGCAGACCGCGGCGCGGCAGCAGGGCCCGCCACGCGGTCACCCCCGCGTAGACCGGGCCCGGATGCCCGGGGAAGAGCGTCTCGCGGGTGCGTGAGTGGATGCCGTCGGCGGCCACGATCAGGTCGGCCTCGATCTCTCCCGCGTCGGTGGTGACGACGCCCGCCTCGTGGTCGACCGCGTGCACGGTGACGCCGAGCTCGATGCCGTCGAGCCGGTCGACCAGCAGCTCGGTCAGCGTGGCGCGGAGCGTGATGACGAACGAGTCGCCGTAGCGGGCCAGCGCCCGATCCTCGGTGGTACGGGTGAGCGCGCGCCCGTCGGGCACCCGGATGGCGGCCGTCCCCCGCAGCCGGGAGAGCTTGCGGACCTCGTCGCCGAGCCCCACGGCGTCGAGCGCCTTGAGGCCGTTGGCGGCGATCGCCAGGCCCGAGCTGCGCGAGATCTACGACAAGGCGGGCAGGCGGTTCCGCGGCCCCGCCGTCGCGATGCTGGCCGCGGCCGGCTCCACCGACCCGGTACGGCACGGCCGGCAACTGGTCGCGTTCGGCGAGGGGGTCATGTTCGACGCGATCGCCGGAGCGGGCGCGATGCCGTCGCCGGAGGAGTTGCGCGAGGGCCTGCGCGAGCTGCTCGCGGGCATGCTCAGCGGCTGAGCAGCCGCGCCCGGTGCGCGGGCCACTCCTCGGCCAGGATGCCGAAGTAGACCGTGTCGCGCCAGGTGCCGTCGGGGCGTCGCCGGTGGCGGCGCAGGGTGCCCTCGTGCACGCCGCCGATCCGCTTGATCGCCTCCTGCGAGCGGAGGTTGTTGACGTCGGTCTTCAGCAGCATCCGGTTGAAGCCGAGCGGGCCGAAGCCGTGGTCCAGCAGCATGACCTTGCAGGCGGTGTTCACGCCGGTGCGCCAGTGGGCTCTGCCGTACCAGGTCCAGCCGATCTCCAGGCTCTGGTCGAAGCCCGGCACGTCGCAGTAGGCCGTCCAGCCGACCGCCCTGCCCTGGACGACGACCGCGTGCGGGGCGTGGTTGTCGTCCTCGATCACCTTGCGGGCGATCGCGGCCAGCTCGTCCTCGGTGCGCGGCGTGGCGGCCGGGAGCCAGCGCCACACCTCCTCGTCCGCGCCGCCCGCGGCGAACAGGTCGGGGACGTGGTCCAGGGTGAGTGGTTCGAGGCGGACGAGGTCGTTCTCCAGGTGGGCGGGGTCGGGGAGCTTCGCGGTCATGCGCGAACTCTAGGGCAGGGCCGACCTCGCGTTTAGGGCCACCCTGGGGGCATTGGCGGAGACCAGTTGTCGACATCCATACCGGCCGGTCGGTAGGCTCGCGACATGGACTTCGCCTTCGACTCCGTCACCGAGGACCTGCGCGCGCGCATGCTGCTTTTCATGGACGAATGCGTCTACCCGGCCGAAGCGGCCTTCGAGGAACAGGCGGCGGCGAGCGGGTGGGGGGCGCCGCCGATGCTCGCCGACCTGAAGGAGGAGGCCCGCAGGCGCGGCCTGTGGAACCTGTTCCTGCCGGGTGAGCACGGCGCGGGACTGACCAACCTGCAGTACGCGCCGCTCGCCGAGATCATGGGTCGCAGCCCCGCGATCGCGGCGACCGCCACCAACTGCGCCGCCCCCGACACCGGCAACATGGAAGTGCTGACCATGTTCGGCAGCGACTGGCAGCGCAAGGAGTGGCTGCGACCGCTGCTCGACGGCGAGATCCGCTCCGCGTTCGCGATGACCGAGCCCGACGTCGCCTCCTCCGACGCGACGAACATCGCCACCTCCATCACCAGGGACGGCGACGAGTACGTCATCAACGGCCGCAAGTGGTTCATCTCCGGCGCGATGAACCCGAACTGCAAGATCCTCATCGTGATGGGCAAGACGAACCCCGACGCGCCCAAGCACCGCCAGCAGAGCATGGTGCTCGTCCCCCGGGACACACCCGGCGTGCACATCAAGCGCGGGATGCACGTGTTCGGCTACAGCGACGCCGACCACGGCGGCCACGCCGAAGTGGTGTTCGAGGACGTGCGGATCCCAGCCGAGAACCTCATCGGCGAGGAGGGCGGCGGCTTCGCCATCGCCCAGGCCAGGCTCGGGCCCGGCCGGATCCACCACTGCATGCGGCTGATCGGCATGGCCGAGCGGGCGATCGAGCTGATGTGCCGCCGCGCGCTGGCGCGCACCGCCTTCGGCAAGCCCGTCGCCCAGCAGGGCGTTGTCCAGGACTGGATCGCCGAGTCCAGGATCCGCGTCGAGCAGCTCAGGCTGCTGGTGCTCAAGACCGCCTGGCTGATGGACACCGTCGGGAACAAGGGCGCGCACACCGAGATCCAGGCGATCAAGATCTCGACCCCGATCACCGTGGAGTGGATCCTGGACAAGGCCATCCAGGTGCACGGCGCCGGCGGCGTCTCGCAGGACTTCCCGCTGGCCGCGCTCTGGGCGGGCGCGCGCTCGCTACGCCTGGCCGACGGCCCGGACGAGGTGCACAAGCGGTCGCTGGCCTACCGCGAGCTGAAGAGGTACATGTGAACGGGACGCAGATCAAGGAGCGGGTGGCCGCCTTCCTGGCCGCCCATGACCCCGGCGGCGACCGGCTGGAGTTCCTGCGGGCCAGGTTCGACGCCGGGCTCGCCTGGGTGCACTTCCCCGAGGGCCTCGGCGGCCTCGGGGTCTCCCGCGAGCTGCAGCAGGTCGTCGAGCGGGAGCTGGCGCACACCCCGCAGCTCGACGGCGGCCGGCAGGGCATCGGCCTGGGCATGGCCGCGCCGACCATCCTCACCTTCGGCACCGAGGAGCAGAAGCGCAGGTTCCTGCGCCCGCTGTGGACGGGCGAGGAGATCTGGTGCCAGCTCTTCAGCGAGCCCGGCGCCGGCTCCGACCTGGCCACGCTGGGCACCCGGGCGGTCCGCGACGGAGACGAGTGGATCGTCGACGGGCAGAAGGTGTGGACCTCCGGCGCGCACCAGGCCCGGTGGGCCATCCTGGTCACCCGCACCGACCCCGAGGTGCCCAAGCATCGTGGCCTGACGTACTTCGTCTGCGACATGCGGGCCCCCGGCGTCGAGGTCAGGCCGCTGCGGCAGATCACCGGCGAGGCGGAGTTCAACGAGGTCTTCCTGACCGGCGTGCGGCTCGGCGACGACCTGCGCCTCGGCGAGGTGGGCGACGGCTGGCGGGTCGCGCAGACCACGCTGATGAACGAGCGGGTCGCCATCGGCGGCGCGCCCGTACGGCGCGGCGGCGGCATGATCGGCATCGTCGCCGACGCCTGGCGCGACCACCCCGAACTCCGCGACCACGACCTGCACCAGCGCCTGCTCTCACTCTGGGTGGAGGCCGAGGTCACCAGACTGTCCGGGGTACGGCTGCGCGAGCAGCTCGCCGCCGGCGAGCCCGGCCCCGAAGGCTCGGGGATGAAGCTGTCGTTCGCCAAGCTCAACCAGGCGCTGTCCGGTTTCGACGTCGAGTTCCGCCGCGACCTCGGCTACGACGACTACGCCTTCCGCCGCTCCGACTCGGTCGACTTCTACGGCCGCGGGCCCGGCTACCGCTACCTGCGGGCCAAGGGCAACTCCATCGAGGGCGGCACCTCGGAGATCCTGCGCAACATCATCTCCGAACGGGTTCTCGGCCTGCCCAGCGAGCCCCGCATCGACAAGGACGTGCCCTGGAAGGACCTGCCGCGATGACCCTGCTGTACACCGAGGTCGAGGAGGAGCTGCGGGCCGCCGTACGCGGGCTGCTGGCCGACCGGTGCCCGCCCTCGGCGGTGCTGAAGCGGATCGAGTCGCCCGAGCCCTGCGACCTGGAGCTGTGGAAGACCCTGTCCAGGGAGATCGGGGTGGCGGGCCTGCTGGTCCCCGAGGAGTACGGCGGAGCCGGGGCGTCGGCCCGCGAGGCGGCGGTCGTGCTGGAGGAGCTGGGCAGGGGAGTGGCGCCGGTGCCGTTCCTGACCAGCTCGGTGCTGGCCACCGACGCGCTCGTCCGGGTCCGGGCGGGTGAGTTGCTGACCCGGCTCTCCGGGGGTGAGATCACCGCCGCGCTGGTCGTACCGTTCGGGGCCTCGCCGTACCGGGGGCTCGACGGGACCGTCACGATCGTGGACGGGCGGCTGGGCGGGAGCGTGCGGGCGGTGGCCGGGGCCGAGGTGGCCGATGTGCTGGTGGTGCCGGTGGGCGGCGAGCTGTACGCCGTGGATCGGGGTGACGCGCGGGTCGAGGTGGGGGTCTCGTTCGACCTGACCAGGCCGGTCGCCACGGTCACCTTCGAGGACTCGCCCGCGACCGCGCTGGGCCTGTGCGATGTGCGCGAGACGCTCACGCTGGGGGCGGCGCTGCTGGCCTCCGAGCAGCTCGGTTTGGCCGAGTGGTGCCTGGAGACGACGATCGCCTACGGCAAGGAGCGGTACCAGTTCGCCCGGCCGATCGGCTCGTTCCAGGCGATCAAGCACCGCCTCGCCGACCTGTGGCTCGACGTGGTCAGGGCGCGCGCCGCCGCGCGCAACGCCGCCGACGACCCCGCGCCGCTGCCGGCCGCGGTCGCCCAGGCATGGAACGGGGAGGTGGCCGTGCGGGTGGCGGAGGAGGCCGTGCAGTTGCACGGCGGGATCGGGATGACCTGGGAGCATCCCCTGCACCTCTACCTCAAGCGTGCCAAGGCCGACGAGATCGCCCTCGGTACGCCCGGCGACCATCGGGCCGCGCTGGCCTCACTCGCCGATCTGCCCGGCCCCGAGGCTGGTCAGTAGCAGGTCGGCGAAGTGCTCGCCCACCTGGGCGCCGGACAGCGGCCCGTCCGCGTGGTACCAGGTGCCCAGGTGGTGGACCGAGCCGAAGAAGTAGTCGACGACCAGATCGGCCGGCACCTGGTCGCGGAAGACGCCCTGGCGCTGGCCCTCGGTGACCAGGTCGCGGAAGCGCTCGTGGTAGCGGCGGCGCTCGGCGCGCACGCTCTTCTGCGTCTCCGGGGCGAGCAGGTGCATCGACCTGAAGAAGATCTTGGAGTCGTCGAGGTTCTCCGCCGTGGTCTCCACGACGTCGGCCGCCGCGGCGCGCAGGCGCTCGGTCACCGAGCCCGTCCCGTCGGCGATCGCGGCCAGCCGGTCCATCTGCATGCGCAGCACCCGGCCGTAGATCTCGTGCAGCAGGTCGTCCTTGGAGTCGAAGTAGTGGTACATCGCCCCCTTGGTGACCCCGGCGGCGATCACGATCTCCTGCACCGACGTACCCTCGAAACCCCGCTCCGCGAACAGCCGGGTCGCCTCCGCGAGCAGCCGTCGCCGCACCGGCTCGCTCGCCTGATCCTGCGCCACCCGCGCCACCTTCCCCGTCTGACTTCGCCCTAAGCATACCGACTGGTCGGTCGATCGGATGGCAAGTGCCAATTTCGGGTCCTTAGGGTCCCCTTGGTTAATCTGTGGGTATCACATGACCGGCGAGGGATCTTCCGGTGGCGGATCCCAGGGTTTTCTACGTACTTCGGGAGTTTGCCGTGCCCGGTGGCTCAATCTACGTGCAGCAGGACGAGAAGTTCACGGGCTCGTCCCCCCAGTGGTACTACGAGAAGTACTGGCTCGAGGACGCCAAGATCAGGCAGCGATCGAGGGCGATCAAGGCTGCCGTGGGCTTCGTGCTCGGGGTGGCGCTCGCGATCCGCCTCGAGCTCCCCCTGCTCGGCGGCATCGTCCTGGTACTCGCGGCGGCGGGCCTCACGGCCGCCGTCGACTGGCTGCTCTGCTGGCGCGCCTTCCACGCCACCGCCGTGTGGCGCGGCAGGCGCAAGGGCGAAGTGATCACGAAACGGCTGCTGAGGCGCAGTCTCGGCAAGAACGGCTACCGCCTGCTCGACGGCCGCGCGATCAGGGGCCAGGCCTCGATCGACCACCTGGTCATCGGCCCCGCCGGCGTCTGGATCGTGGACAACGAGTCCTGGAGCCCCGACACCGAGATCGCGACCTACAACGGCCGGCTGTTCTTCGGCGAGAAGTACGGCAGCAAGGTGGCCAAGCCGCTCGTCGAGACCGCCGCCGCGTTCGCCGACCTGCTCGGCCGCGAGACCGGGATCACCCTCACCATCCAGCCGATGCTGGCCGTCCACTGCGGGAACCTGCCGCGCGAGGGGATCGTCTCCGCGGAAGGGGTGACGCTGCTCAAACCGCGCCTGGTGGCACGGGTGATCCGCAGCGCCGAGGGCCGGGTGCTGACCGACGAGCAGATCGAACTCCTGGCCCGCACCGCGGCCCGCGAACTCATGCGAGATCCTCGATGAAGGCGGTGAGCTGTGCCACGTTGCGGCACTCGCGCATCGGCACGACCGAGCCGTAGGACGTGGCCAGCGAGTCGCCGGTGTCCCACTGGGCGACGGGCTCCGGGTTGAGCCAGTGCGCGTGCCTGGCTCCGCCCGCCAGCCGCTTCAGCGTGTCCAGGGCGGGCGGCTGGTAGTTCGAGCGGGCGTCGCCCAGGATGAGCAGGCTCGTTCGGGGGCCGATGGCGTCGCCGTACCGCTCGGTGAAGCGCTCGAAGGAGTGGCCGTAGTTGGTACGGCCGAAGCGCACCATGTCGGCCTCGTTCGCCAGGCGGGTCATCGCCTCGACGACGTCCGCGCCCGGGACGAAGAACTTGGTGATCTCGTCGACCGTGTCCACGAAGCCGAACGCGCGCACCTTGGTGAACTGCTCGCGCAGCGCGTAGGTGAGCAGCAGGGTGAAGTGGGCGAAGGAGGAGACCGAGTCGCTGGTGTCGCAGAGGATGACCAGTTCGGGCTTGTGCGGGCGGGGCGGCTTGAAGTGCGTGGTGAGCGGTACGCCGCCGCTCTGCAGGGAGGCGCGCATCGTCCTGCGGAAGTCGAGGCGGCCGCGTTTGCCGTGGCGGTGCTTGATGGTCAGGCGCGCGGCCAGGCGTCTGGCCAGCGGGTGTACCTCCCGGCGCAGTCTGGCCAGGTCGGCCTTGGTGACGCGGAGGAAGTCGAGCTGGTCGAGGGGAGGGCGCACCGAGGAGCGGGCGATGCGGTCGATGCCGGAGTCCTCGGCGATCCTGCGGCGTACGTCGGCGGCGACCGCCTCCTCGAACCTCTTCGTGTTGGCGGCGACCCGCTGGCGTGCGGTCTTCTCGGCCAGGCCACCGCGTTCCCGGCCCGCGAGGACCGCTTGGAGGATGCGGGCCATCAGGGTTTCGGGGGACAGAGCGCGCATGACGCTGTAGGAGAACCAGTTCTGCCTGCCGGGGCCCGCGGGTTGCTGCCCGAATCGCTGGACCATCTCGCGGGCGAACTCCCGCATCTCGGCGTCGGTGCTCTGGGTGAGCAGCTCGGCCAGCTGCTCCCGCAGCTCATTCACCGGCGCGTCCTGTAGGGACTTTTCTCGATTTATCGTGTTATGCAGGCCGGTGGTGGATGGGGGAAACCACAGGTCGAACAGCACGTCGAAGCCCGGACGGTAAGCCGGGCGCTTGACCAGCGTCGCCGCGTACGCGGCGCGCAGCGACTCCCGCTCCGACAGGTCGATCACCCGCAGCGCGTGTACGGCGTCCAGCCCCTCGGCCAGCGAGACGGGCAGCCCCGCCTCCCGGAGCGCATGCACGAACCCCACATGCCGATCGACCAGACTCACGCGCCCTCCTCCGCCACTGGCCCGGTCACGCGACCTTCTCCGCCGCTGCCTCGCTCACGCGATCTTCTCCGTCGCTGCCTCGCTCATGACGGCAGGCCGAGTTCCTTGACCGCGCGGGCGTGGTCGGAGGCGTGCTTGAGCACCACCCCGAGCGTCCCCGCCACCGTGGCCTCGTCCAGGTCGTCCCTGCCCAGCGCGAGCAGCGTGTGCGCCCAGTCGACGGTCTCGGCGATCGACGGCGCCTTCTTCAGCTCCAGCGTCCGAAGCGTGGCCACCGTACGCGCCAGTTGCTCGGCCAGCTCGGCCCTGAGCGTCGGCACCTGGCTGAGCACGATCTCCTTCTCCCGCTCCGGCGACGGATACTCCAGATGCACGTACAGGCAGCGCCGCTTCAACGCCTCCGACAACTCCCGCGTCGCGTTCGAGGTCAGCACCACATACGGCCTGCGCGTCGCGGTGATCGTGCCCAGCTCCGGGATCGTCACCTGGAAGTCCGACAGCAACTCCAGCAGCAGCCCCTCGACCTCGACGTCCGCCTTGTCCATCTCGTCGATGAGCAGCACTGCGGGCCCCGTACTCCGGATCGCCTTCAGCAGTGGGCGCTCCAGCAGGAACTCCTCGCCGAAGATGTCGTCATCGGTGCTGCTCGCCTGGATGCGCAGCAACTGCCGCTTGTAGTTCCACTCGTACAGCGCCCTGGCCTCGTCCAGCCCCTCGTAGCACTGCAACCTGATCAGCTCGGCGCCCGTGGCCGCGGCGACCGCCTTGGCGAGCTGCGTCTTGCCCACTCCCGCGGGGCCCTCGGCCAGCAGGGGCTTGCCCAGGGCGGCGGCGAGGAAGACGGAGGTGGCGATGGCGTCGTCGGAGAGGTAGTCGACGGCGGCGAGCCGCCTGCTCACATCGGCGGGGGAATCGAACATCAATGCTCCTGTCAGGCGGCCGAACTTTATTCTACAGACACCTCCCCCTCCGAGGGGCCGCCGATTCGACCCGGTGGCTTCGTGCCGGTATATTCCTCTCTGCAAGCGCCGCTAGCTCAGTTGGTTAGAGCAGCTGACTCTTAATCAGCGGGTCCGGGGTTCGAGTCCCTGGCGGCGCACAGATGGAAACCCCAGTTCGGTACGCCGAGCTGGGGTTTCTTTGTTGGGGTAGTAGGTTTTCGCCTAATGGTCCTCGTGGTGTGGTCGTGGATGGCCGCGTCGTATCTGGGAGATCGTCGATCTTCCATGAGCGGTTGCTGTCCGTAGCTAATCGTGATGGGTTAGCGACGTTTCGGAGTCTCCCTGTGTGGAACGAGGTGACGGACACACCTACTCGTGAGAGAGTGCAAGTCATGTTGACGATCAATCAGCAGCTAGCCGTGACCGGTGTCGGATACGAGGGCTACGACCTCGACGGGTTTGTCCGCCGTCTGCGTCACGAGGGTGTCGCGTTGCTGGTTGACGTGCGCTTGACCCCGATCTCCCGCAAGCGAGGGTTCAGCAAGAGCGCTCTGCACGCTGCGCTGGCTGATGCGGGGATCGGTTATGAGCACATGCGGGAGTTGGGTAACCCGAAGTGGAATCGGGCCGGGTTCGGGGGTAGCCCGGCGGACCTAGATGCCGCGCGCGGGATCTATGCCCAGTCTCTCGATGGTGATGAGGCTCGCGACTGTTTGGAGCGGATCGCTCGGGCCGCGCGGCAGGGGAAGGTGGCGGTGATGTGTTTCGAGGCTGACGAACACCGCTGCCATCGCGATCTGGTTCTGGAGGCTGTGCGCGAGCGGTTCAGCTACGTGATCTCGGCTTAGGCCGCCGGGGGTAGACGACACCCAGCACGATGAAGCTTCTGGGGTAAGCCTGCTGGTTGCCCACGTAGAAGATCGTATCGCGGTCTGGGGCGCACATCATGTCCCAGAACTTTTCGCGGATTGCTTGAATCACGCTGGCGTCGTCGCGATCGCTGACGGTGCGCTGCAGACCGACGAGTTCCCAGTCGATGATGCCCTGACGGTGGGTGTTGCAGGCCGGGGTGTGGCAGCGGTAGCGGTACCAGGCCTTGAATCGTGGTGCCTGGAGCGCGGACCGAGGTCCGGAGCCCCATAGGGCGCATTGATCCACATAGAGGTTGATCTTCGCCTGTTCCTCGGGCGTCCAGCCTGGATGGGGTTCGATATCCAGGTCGAGGATCTCCTGCGGACGAATGGCTGCCAGCGAGCGGGCGCCTGGGTTTGCTCGGACGCCGTTGAGGAGGTCGCACATGGATTCCTCGACGTAGTCGTCGAGGTACGGCATGCGCTTTTCCCAGCTCTTGAGGTGTCCCACAACCGCGAAGCGGTCCCCGCGTGGCCGCCAGCTCTCGACACGGGGGTCGCGGTCGTTGGGTTTGGCCTCCACGGTGACGATGTCGTACTTCTTGAACTTGCTGTTGGCTTCGAGCTCGCGGTGATTGATGGGGTAGAGGCGGATCCATCCGGGGTTATCGATGTCCAGGCTGAGTCCGGCGACGCAGACGGTTTCACCGTGGGCAGCCGACGGGTTCGGCGCCGCTTTCACCGTGATCAGCACCCTCATTGGCCGGTAGTTGGGCACGCGGGGTTTCGATTGGAGCGTTCCGAGTTCGGGGCCGAACAATGAGTGTTGTGTCATCCAGGGTCCTTCATCCTGACGGCCGACCTTGCCCCCTCTTGCAGAGTAGATTGACGAGATTCTGACGTCTGCACGTTGATCGAAATTGTCCGCTCGCGGCCAGGTTGATCACGAAGGTCCCGGCGTCGCATTGGGCCACATGTACGGAGATAAGGTGCCCAGGTAGAGGCCGTGTCGACGTGGCCAAGCGTGTACGGCTGGGCGGATAGCCCGTGCCCTGCGAGCTCGGCCGCGAGTCGGGTGCCAGCGGTCGCGAGCGCGTGACCGGCGTGGTTGAGGGCGGATCCCAGCATGGTCATGGCGTGTGGGGCGATCCCTGTCCAGGTTGATGTGGTGCTCGGCGGCGAGTGTCGTCACTCGTTCGACGGCTTCCAGGGCCGCTCCATACTCTGCCATGACCGGCCTAGGATGGCAGCTAGGTGCTCCTTCCTCAGCTGTACGGCGGCTTACCCGGATATGTCCTACAGCCGCTCCTGGGCCTCAAGGTTGGCCCCGGGACGTTTTCGGAGCGTGGCGAGGGCGGGCCAATCGTGCGAGAGGTTCAGAGGCGCTTCTATCCATCCGGCTCCGTCGTGGCCAGCGAGTCAGGTTGTCTTGTCAGGCTCATCAGGCCGATGTGGTCCGCGCCTAGGGGGTTCATCTGCGCTTCAGGTGCCAGAAGGTGAGGCCGAGGGCGGTCAGGGCGGCGAGGGCTGCGCCGTACCACCACCAGGGAGGGGTGGGGTTGTAGGGCGGTTCGCCGGTGAGGGTTGGAGGGGTTGCGGGGCCGAGGGCGGTGAGGAGGGCGGGGGTGATCGGGTCTCCGGCTGGTGTGGCGCGCAAGGGGGTGCCGGACTCGATGGGGCGGTTTCCTGAGCAGAGGTCGGTGTGCAGGGGGACGCCGGGGACTGCGGACGTGGTGCTGCTTTCGCGGTCGGTGGCGAAGACCAGGTAGCGGGTGCCGGGGGTGAAGTTGTAGCCGCAGGTGGGGCTCTGGGGGTGGCTGCGGATGTTCAGGGTGGTGTTGGGTTTGCCCTTGTAGATGGCGTCGACGGTGAAGGTGAAGACGGTGGCGTCGGAGTTCACGTGCTCGACGGCGGTCGCGGTGCCGGTGAAGATCGCCGCTGCTCCCGTGGTGATCTCGGTGGGTTCGGGGACGGCGCAGGAGCAGGCGCAGGCGGTACCCGGCAGGGCGATCAGGGACATCGCGGCCAGGAGGAGGGCGGTGAGGGTGCGGCGGATCACATCCGTTCAGACGGATCCACTCGCACCACGGTTCATCGAGCGGGGGCCGCAGGCCGGAACATCGAGGGCTACGCGATCGTGCTGGCCGTGGTGCTGACCGGCTCGTCGGTCGTCAGCGTCGCCTGCGGGCCGATCATCGACCGGGTGGGGAAGACGCGATTCCTGGTGCCCGCGATCGCCGTGTACGGCACCGGCCTCGTGCTGATGGCCCTGGCCCGCGACATGATCCCGGTCATCGCCGCCGGCCTTGTCATGATGTCCGGTTTCATGCTCGTCCTCGCCCCCATCGCGGCGATCGTCCGCGACCATTCGCCACCGGACCGCGCCGGTCACGTCCAGAGGTTGTGGATGGTCTTCGCCATCCTCATCCCCATGATCGCCGGCCCCAGAACGCCTCCGGCCGGCCTGACTCACCAGCGCTGGCGGGCCTCCTCCGCCCAGCCGACCAGGCCGTCGAGGTCGATCCATGCGCCCTCGTCGGTCCTGGCCCGGCCGGAGAAGTGGCCGAAGCACTGGTGGGTCTCGCTGCCCACCACGCCCAGCTCCGTGCGGGACACCTTCTCGTGGAACGGGTGGAAGTCCACCTCCACGCCGGGGCCGGACATCCGCCAGGGCCGCATCCAGTCCCGCCGGTCGTAGCGCCAGGCCAGCTCGTCGCCGATCTTGTGCATCCGGCCGTCGACGAACAGCGCGTTCTCCGTCGAACGGGTGCCGTCCGTCCACTTGCCGCCCAGCTGGATGGCCCGCCCGGGAGCGCTGCCCGCGGCCCAGTTCCAGGTGATCGAGTACGGCCAGCGCCCCCGGCCGTGGTCGAGCACGGCGAAGGAGTCGGCCTCGTCGATGGCGTGCTCGGTCTGGCCGATCGTGAGCGTGCCGCGCACCGGCCTGCCGACGTCCTTGAGCGTGTACTGGAACCGCCTGGGCCCCCACGGCACCACCACGCCGAGCGACTCGTGCCCCTTGGGCAGCGGCACCTCGACGTCGAGCCGTACGCCGGGCGCGACGGCCAGCAGTGACGTGCCCTGGGGGCGCTGGACGATGTCGATGCGCAGGCCGGGACCCCGAGCCGAGGCGGTGCCCGTGCCGCTGCGGTCCGGCAGGACCGTGCCGCGCGCCAGCGGGACCACCACGTCCTTGCTGATCTCCACGCCGGTCGCCCGGTCGAGGACGTAGACGCCGTGCACCCCGGCGTAGTCGAGCGAGGAGGCCACCAGGCCGACGATGTGGGTGGGCGTGACGATCCCCCAGTACTCCCAGCGTTTGGTCCTGCCCCAGCCGCGCAGGTTCGCACGATGCAGCGGACGCCTGCTCCACCCGATCGCCCGGGGGTTGAGACGCCCGTCGGGCAGGCAGAGATCGACGGAGGCGGTGATCTCCCGCTCTTGGGTCGGCATAGCCAGAGGGTAGTGGCGGCCGGGCGGCCTCGGGGGCTACGGGCTCACGGCCCGCTGGTAGGGGGCCAGGGAGGTGAGCCATTCGTCGAGCGAGCCCGACTCCTCCCACAGCTCCCACAGCTCGTTGTCGTCCGCGCGGATGGCCCGCTCCAGCGTGGCGTGCGCCGCCTCGCGCAACGCGCCGGTCGGGGTGAACAGGTTGCGGCAGAGCCACCCCGAGGCGACGGCGTCGTCCTCCGCACCGCGCGACCTGGCCGCGACCAGGCAGGCCAGCGCGACGGCGCCGGACAGCTCGGGCGCCTCCAGGTAGCCGTCGGCGTCGGCTAACTCCCGCATCCCCGAGGCGAGCCCGCCGGCGAGATCCTCGGTGCCGTCGAGCACGCCCAGCGCGTCGAGCGCACCATCGTTGTCGAACGGCCCCACGCCCCACGCTCCCACGCCTACCTCCCACGTCGACCGGCTTCCGGAGAGCTTAGGGGTCACCACCGACAGTTTCAGGAGCCCAGCAGGGTGTGGCAGCAGTGGGTGACGAAGGTGGTCAGGGCGGGCAGGAACGCCACAGCCGCGGGACCGCCCAGCAGGAGGCCCACGGCGAGCAGGCCGGACAGGCGCTCGGTACGGCCCAGCGGAGCCTGCGGGTGAAGCATCCGCCGTACCCGGGTCAGTGCGGTCTGGCCGCCCGCGCCCAGGGTGAACGCCGGAGCCCGGCCCGTGGCCAGGCTGACGAGCGCGGCGGCCAGGTGGACGCGCGGGTGGCGGCGGGCGGCCACGTCGTCGGCCAGCAACTCCACCAGCCTGACCTGCTCCGCCCGTGACCGCTCGAAGAGCGGAACCCCTGGGAACGCCCGTGCCAGCGTCTCCGCTGCGGCGAGCACGAGGTGGTGCCGCCCGCGCAGGTGCGCCCGCTCGTGCGCGAGCACGGCGGCGACCTGCTCGGCGGTGAGGGAGCGCAGCGCCGCCGTGGTGATCACGGTGTGCCCGTGCCGGCCGGGCACGCAGTAGGCCAGCCGCTCGTCGTAGTCGACCACGATCGCGCCGAGGTCGCCGTCGTGCCTGCCGAGCAGCGCGAGCCCTTCGACGTGCCGCCGCCGCTCCCGCCGCGCCCCGAGCACGACCCGCCCGCCGCACCACGCCACCCGGCCCGCCACCAGCCCGGCGGCGGCCAGCCCGACCAGCCCGCCCGTCATGGAGGGGACCCCTGTGGCGAAGGGCGGGAAAGCGGGGGAGCCGGTCGTGAGGGCGGCGGCGCAGGTCAGGAAGAAGCGGGTGAGGGTGTGGCCGAGGCCGGCGGTGGGGACGGCGACGGTCAGGGCCGCGAGCAGGGCGGAGGCCACGGCGGACACTCCGGCCGCCTGCCACATGGCGATCGCCAGTCGGGGGGCGCGCTCCGCCCAGGTAGCCCTGCCCAGCAGCCGGGGAAGGGCCACGGCGGCGAGGACGGCGTACCCGGCCAGGACGGCAGCGGTCATTCGCGGCGGCCCTTGGGCGGGAACACCCGCAGCGCCGCCTCCAGGGCGGTGGCCTCCTCCGGGGTGAGGCGCTCCAGGAAGTGCACGAGCGTGGCCGCCTGGTTGCCGCTCCTGGCCAGCGATTCGCGCATCAGGTCGGCCGTGTACGCCTCCTTGGACGCCACGGTCTCGTAGACGTAGGCCCGGCCGACCGGCTTGCGCTTCAGCAGGCCCTTGGTGTGCAGCTTGTCCATGACGGTCATCACCGTGGTGTAGGCGATCTCACGGTCCGCGCGGAGGTCTTCGAGAACGTCCCTGACCGAGGCGGGGCGGTGGTAGGACCACAGCCGGTCCATGATCGTGGACTCCAGCTCGCCCAGGCCGCGCGCCATGTGAGACTCCCTTCCCGCTACCCGAACCCCTGATGCTACCGGCGGTCGTAGACGTCTCGCCAGCTCCGTCCCGGCTGATCGTCCCGGGCCGTCCGGGGCGTGATGGGCGGCTACTATCCTGGGTCGTAATGAGCCGAGGGGGTGGACGGTGAGGGCGGTCGCGAGGTGGTTGCTGCCCGTCCTGCTGGCCCTCGGCATCTACGGCATGCACACTCTCGGCCACCTCGCTCCCCATAACTCGCCGGCCGTCCACACGCAATCGCACGAAAGGCCGCTGGGTGGGGACATGCCGGGGCTTGATCCGAGCTCTGTGTGCCTGGCCGTACTAACGTCGTTGCTGGTCATGCTGCTTGTCGCGGTCAAGGCGCGCGTGCGGCGGGCGAGCCGCGCGCCCGGGGGCGGGCCTGCCGTGTGGCTCTGTGTCGCCAGGCCGCCGCCGCGGCGTACGGCGGTGCGGCTGGCGCTGGTCTCGGTGCTGCGGATGTAGGCCTGCCCGGTACGGCACGCCAGACATCAACGGAACCACACGGAGATCAGGTACTCATGTTCACGAAGCGATCCGCGCTCGCCGCCGCCATAGCGGCCAGTGCCCTGGTGCTCACCGCCTGTAGCGATGACGGAAAGTCGATGGCCGCCCACGAGGGGATGACGGCCGGCGCGTCGCCGACGTCGGCTCCGGCGTCCAGCGCGGTGTTCAACGACGCGGACGTGATGTTCGCGCAGATGATGATCCCGCATCACGAGCAGGCGGTCGAGATGGCCGACCTGGCCGCCACCCGGGCCGCCGACCCCGAGGTCAAGGAGCTCGCCGAGAAGATCAAGGAAGCCCAGGACCCGGAGATCGCCACGATGGAGAGCTGGCTCAGGGAGTGGGGCAAGCCGGTGCCGACCGGCGGGATGGGTCATGACATGCCCGGCATCATGTCCGAGGGGGACATGAAGAAGCTCGAAGCGGCCAAGGGCACCGAGTTCGACAAGCAGTTCGTGACCATGATGATCGCGCATCACGAGGGGGCGATCGACATGGCCCGTACGGAGGAGGCCAAGGGGGTCAACCCCGAGGCCAAGGCGCTGGCCAAGACGATCGTGACGACCCAGCAGGCCGAGATCGACCAGATGGAGCAGATCCTGGCCAGGTTCTGACCGGTTCGGCGCTCGGCGGCACGCGACCGCCGGGCGCCGTCACCGCAGGCGGGCCAGGCGGTGGCGCACGCCGTCGAAGTGGCGCCGGACGGCGGTGACCGCCGCCTCCTTGTCGGCGCCGGCCACCGCCCTGTAGATGTCGCGGTGGTGGCGGGCGAGGTCGGCCGGGGGCTCGTCCGGGGTGCCGAGCTGGTCGCTGACCTGGTGGTACACGTCCCAGAAGGCGCCCAGCAACTGGCCCACCAGCGGGTTACCCAGTGGCCGGTACAGCATCTCGTGGAAGAGGCGGTCGGTCTCCGGTGAGATCGCGCCCATCCGGGCCTCGTTCTCCATGCGGGACACGACCTCGGCGACGGGGGTCAGGTCGGCGTCGCCGTACAGGTCGATGAGGCGTTGGACCAGGCCGCTCTCCAGGGCCTCGCGGATCTCGACGAGGTGGCCGAGCTCGTTGCGGCCGTCCCGCAGGGTCATCCGGTTGTGGAAGGCGAGTCCGTCGACGAGCCCGCTCAGCGACATCCGCCCGACGAACATCCCGAACCCGTGGCGGATCTCCACGATGCCCACGGCCTGCAGCGCCTTCAGTGCCTCTCTGACCGAGTTGCGGCTGATGCCCAGCTCTTCCATCAGCTCGGACTCGGTGGGCAGCGGGTCACCGGTGGCGAGTCTGCGGCGCAGGATGATGTCCTTGACGGCTTCCTGCACTTCGACGGCGCGGCTCAGCCGACGGGCTGTGGTCATGCGGTTCCCCCGGGAACGTGGACAGGATCGGCAGGGCCCCCGGTCGGACATCCTATGTCGTGCGCGGATGGTTGACCGGGGCGCGGACGCCGTTTAACGTCATAGGACGTAGGACGTCCTATGTTCAGGAGGAGTGTTCGTGAGTTCACTGAACGGTGTGGTGCCCCCGGTCTGCACCCCGCTCACCCCCGGGTACGAGGTCGACGTGCCGTCGCTGGTCAGGCTGGTGGACCACCTGCTGGACGGCGGGGTGGACGGGCTGTTCGTGCTCGGCTCCACCTCCGAGGCGGCGTACCTGCCGGACGCCCATCGCCGGGTGGTGCTCGACACGGTCGTGGGGCACGTGGCGGGGCGGGTTCCGGTGCTCGCCGGGGTGATCGACATGACCACGCTGAGGGTGCTCGACCATGTCGAGGCGGCCGTCGCGGCGGGAGCCGACGGGGTGGTGGCGACCGCGCCGTTCTACGCGCGCACCCACCCCGTGGAGATCGACCGGCACTTCCGGGCCGTCGCCGACCGGGCCGGGATCCCCGTGTATGCCTACGACCTGCCCGTCTCCGTGCACACCAAGCTGACCGCCGACCTCCTCCTCAGCCTGGCCGCCGACGGCGTCCTCGCCGGGCTGAAGGACTCCAGCGGCGACGAGGGCGGCCTGCGCGAGGTGATCCTCCGGCGCGGCGCCGGATTCAGCGTGCTGACCGGCGGGGAACTGACCGTCGACACGGCCCTGTGGATGGGTGCCGACGGCGTGGTGCCCGGCCTCGGCAACGTCGACCCGCACGGCTACGCACGGCTGTTCCGCGAGGCCGCGGCGGGTGACTGGGCGGCGGCCCGAGCCGAGCAGGAACGGCTGCTGCGCCTGTACGAGATGGTGAGGGTGGGCCTGCCCCGCATGGGGGCGGGCGCCTCGGCGCTGGGCGCCTTCAAAGCGGCCCTGCACCTGCGCGGCATCATCACCCACCCGACCACCGCCCTCCCGCAGACCCCGCTGAACCCCGGCGAACGCGACAGGATCTCCGCCCACCTGGCCACGGCCGGCCTGCTGTAAGACGGCTGCCAACGAACCGGCCCCGTCGATCGCGCCCGCCGCACTATTCGAGCAGTCCCCGCAGCGCCTCGCGCTCCTCCTCGGGCACGTAGCCCACGTAGTAGTCGTACATCTTCCGCCTGGCCAGCCGGGCGGCCCGCGGTCCGTCTCCGGCCCGGACGGCTTCGAGGACCTCCTCGTGGTGCCGGATGCTCTCCAGCATCAGCGCCTCGCGGTCGTCCGAGTCGGCGATCTTGTCGGCGATCAGGTTGAGCACGATCGAGCGGACCACGTCGTTGCAGACCTGGATCAGCTTGTTGCGGCTGGCCCTGGCCACGGCGTCGTGGAAGGCGACGTCGGCCGCGCTGAAGGTGTCGTAGCCCACCTGCACGGCCGCGCGCATGGCCTCGACGGCGGCGTCCATCTCCGCCAGTTCCTCGGGTGTGTGCAGCCGCGCGGCCAGCAGGTTGGCCGAGCCGTCCAGCACCATCCTGAACTGCACCAGCTCGCCCAGCGACAGCTCGTCCACCCGGGCCAGCGTGGTCATCGACTTGTGCAGGGTGGCGGGGGAGAACGGCAGCACCTCGGCCCCGTTGGGGTCGCCGGGCCGCGAGCGCAGCAGGCCCCGGGCCTGGAGCACCCGCAGCGCCTCGCGAACCGTCGACCGGCTCACCGAGAACTGCCCCATCAGCTCGCGTTCGCTCGGCAGCCGCTCGCCCGGCCGCAGCTTCCCGCTCTCCACGGCCTGCTCGATCTGCTCGACGATACGTTCGTACGCACGCACTGTTCGTACCGGCTCGAAGCGCGGTCCGCCCATCGCGGCCCCCTTATCAGGACTCTTGACCAGAACGGTCGTGGGCTGGCAGTCTGCAGCCTACTGGTCAGACCAGTGCACTAGCCAGGAGGCTTCAGCATGAGGCGAATCGGCATCTGGGTCGCCGTCGGCGGCCTCCTTCTCAGTACGGCCGCCTGCGGAGGCGGCTCGAATGACACCGGCACGGGCGGGCAGGCCGCCAAGGCCGACTCCCTCGCGGTCGGATTCGTGGCCGAACCGGCCAACCTCGACTTCACCGCCACCGAGGGCGCCGCGATCCCCCAGGCACTGCTCGTCAACGTGTACGAGGGCCTGGTCAAGCTGACCCAGGACGGTCAGATCCAGCCCCTGCTCGCGGAGAAGTGGGAGGTCTCGGACGACCGCAAGACCTACACTTTCACCCTGCGCAAAGGCGTCACCTTCACCAACGGCGCCCCCTTCACCGCCGACGACGTGGTCTTCTCCCTTGACCGGGTCAAGAGCGACTGGAAGCTCAAGATCAAGTCGCAGCTGGACGTCATCGACAAGGTGGAGAAGAAGGACGACACCACCGCCGTCGTGACGCTGAAGCGCCCCAGCAACGGCTGGCTGTACTCGATGGCCACCCGCCTGGGCGCCATGTTCAGCCGCACCGGCGTCGCCGACCTGGCCAACAAGCCGGTCGGCACCGGCCCCTACCAGGTCTCCACCTGGAAGCGCGGCGACTCGCTGCTGCTCGCCGCCAACGACAAGTACTGGGGCACCAAGCCCGCGATCCCGCAGGTCACCCTGAAGTACTTCAAGGACGCCACCGCGATGAACAACGCGCTGCTCACCGGCGGCATCGATGTCATCTCGGCCGTCCAGGCCCCCGAGTCGCTCGGCCAGTTCAGCGACCCCAACCGCTTCCAGACGGTCGAGGGGACGACGAACGGCGAGGTGACGATGTCGATGAACAACTCGCGCCCGCCGTTCAACGACAAGAAGGTGCGCCAGGCCGTACGGCACGCCATCGACCACAAGGCGCTGCTCGACACCGCCTGGGCCGGGCGCGGCCAGCCCATCGGCAGCATGGTGCCGCCCACCGACCCCTGGTACGAGGACCGGACCGGCGACTACGCCTACGACCCGGCCAAGGCCAAGGAACTGCTCGGCGGCAAGACCTTCAACGTCAAGATGCGCATCCCCAACCTGCCCTACGCCGTGGCCTCCGCCCAGGTGGTCAAGTCGCAGCTCGCGCAGGTGGGCATCACCGCCGAGATCGAGCCGCTGGAGTTCCCGGCCCGCTGGCTGGACGTGGTGTTCAAGCAGGGCGACTACGACCTGTCCATCATCAACCACGTCGAACCCCGTGATCTCGGCATCTTCGCCGACAAGTCCTACTACTTCCGCTATGACAACCCCGAGTTCGGCAAGCTGCTCGCCGCCGCCGACGAGGGCACCGAGCAGGAGCAGAGCGACACCATCAAGCAGGCCGCCAAGCTGCTGTCGGAGGACGCGGCGGCCGACTGGCTGTTCCTGTTCCCGAACCTGATCGTCGCCAAGAAGGGCATCACCGGCCTGCCGAAGAACGCCATCGCCGAGTCCTTCGACTTCACCGGCCTCGCCAGGCAGTGATTCTCTTCCTGCTCAAGCGCGTCGCGGTGCTCCTGGTGAGCACCGCGATCGCCGGGGTGGTCGTCTTCGCCTTCATGGCGTTGCTGCCCGGCGACCCGGCCGAGGTGGCGCTGGGCGTGAACGCCACCCCCGAGGCGGTGGCCGCGCTGCGCGAGCAGTTCGGCACCGACCGGCCGCCCGTCGCGCAGTTCCTCGACTGGTTCGGCGGGCTGGCCACCGGTGACTTCGGCACCTCCTACGTCACCAGCACGCCGATCGGCCCGCAGATCGCCGACCGGCTCGGCGTCACCGCCGTGCTGGTGATCGGCGGCATGCTGATCGCCCTGGTCGTCGCGGTGCCCGCGGGCACCTTCGCCGCGGTCCACCACCGCAACCCGCTCGGCGCCGCCATCAGCGCCTTCAGCCAGGTGGGCATCGCCATCCCGGCCTTCCTCGCGGGCATCCTGCTGGTGTTCGTCTTCGCGGTCCAGGCGCAGGTGCTGCCCTCGGGCGGCTACGTGCCGATCTCGGAGGACCCGGGCGCGTGGCTGCGCGGCCTGCTGCTGCCGTGGCTGTCCCTCGGCATCGTGCAGGGCGCGGTGCTGACCCGCTACGTCCGCTCCGCCGTGCTCGACGTCATGCGCGAGGACTTCTTGCGCACCGCCCGCGCCAAGGGCAGGGGCAGACTCGGCGCCCTGTGGCGGCACGGCCTGCGCAACGCCTCCATCCCCGTGGTCACCGTCCTCGGCCTGCAACTGGCCACCCTGCTCATCGGCGCCGTCGTGGTGGAACGCATCTTCGTCATCCCCGGCCTCGGCGACCTGCTGCTCAACGGGGTGGCCGGACGCGACCTGCTGCTCGTCCAGGGTGTGGTGATGGTGCTGGTGGTGGCCGTACTCGTGATCAACTTCGTGGTGGACGCGGCTTACGCGCTGCTCGACCCGAGGCTGCGGGGTGCCCGATGAAAGGACGCGTCAACGCCGGCCTGATCGCCGGGGGCCTGCTCGTCGGGCTGGTGGTGCTGGCCGCGCTGGTGTCGTTCGTGTGGACGCCGCACGACCCCACCCTCGTCGACGCCGCCCGCAAGCTCCAGCCGCCGGGCGACGGCTACCTGCTCGGCGCCGACAAGTTCGGCCGCGACACCCTCAGCCAGCTCATGGTCGGCGCCCGCACCACGCTCTACGTGGGCATCGTCGCGGTCGGCATCGCCGCGCTGATCGGCACCCCGCTCGGCCTGATCGCCGGGATGACGCCGCGCGGCTGGCTGTCGGAGCTGATCATGCGGATCAACGACCTGGTCTTCGCCTTCCCCGCGCTGCTGCTGGCCGTGATGCTCGGCGCCGTCTACGGGGCGAGCACGCTGACCGCGATGATCGCCATCGGCGTGGCCACCGTTCCCGCGTTCGCGCGGATCGGCAGGGCGGCGACCATGCAGGTGATGGTGACCGACTACGTCCTGGCCGCACGGGCCGCCGGACGGCGCCGGAGCGCGATCGCCGTACGGCACGTGCTGCCGAACATCGGCTCGGTGCTGATCGTGCAGGCGTCGGTGTCGTTCGCCATCGCCATCCTGGCCGAGGCGGCGCTGTCGTTCCTCGGTTTCGGCACCAGGCCGCCCACCCCGTCGTGGGGGCGGATGCTGCAGGAGGCGCAGGAGCTGCTGTTCTCCACGCCGCGCCTGGCGCTGTGGCCGGGGGTGGCGATCGCGCTGGCCGTACTCGGCTTCAACCTGCTCGGTGACGGGCTGCGCGACTACCTCGACCCGAAGCTGAGGAGGGCCCATGCTGGACGTTGAGGGCCTGTCCGTCGCGGCGGGCTCGCTGGAGCTGGTGCGCGAGGTGTCGTTCTCGATCGCGCCCGGCGAGCGGGTCGGGCTGATCGGCGAGTCCGGCTCCGGCAAGTCACTGACCGCGCTGTCACTCATGGGCCTGCTCCCCGAGGGCGTCTCCGCCACCGGCCGGGCCCGCCTCGACGGCCACGACCTGGTCGGCGTACCCGAACGCGAGCTGAAGTCGCTGCGCGGCCGGGTCGCCTCCATGGTCTTCCAGGAGCCGATGACCGCGCTCAACCCGACCATGCGGGTCGGCGCGCAGGTCACCGAGGTGATGACGCTGCACGGCAGGCCCCGCGCCGCCGCCCGCGCCCGCGCCGTCGAACTCCTGGAGCGGGTACGGCTCCCGCACCCCGCCCAGATCGCCCGCTCCTACCCCCACCAGCTCTCCGGCGGTCAGCGCCAGCGGGTGATGCTCGCCATCGCCCTGGCCAACGAACCCGGCCTGCTCATCTGCGACGAGCCCACCACCGCGCTGGACGTCACCGTCCAGCAGCAGATGCTGGAACTCATCGTCGAACTGGCCCCCGCCCTGCTGTTCATCACCCACGACCTGGCCGTGGTCGCCTCGGTGTGCGAGCGGGTGCTGGTCATGTACGGCGGGCGGGTCGTCGAGAGCGGCCCGATGCGCGAGGTGTTCACCCGCCCCCGCCACCGCTACACCGAAGGGCTGCTGGCCGCCTCCCGGCTCACCCCGCGCGGCACCCGGCTGCCGACCATCAAAGGGACCGTCCCCTCGGCCGGGGAGTTCCCCGACGGGTGCGTGTTCCGGAACAGGTGCGTCCACGCCTCCGGCGAGTGCGTCACCGAGCCCGCGCTGACAGGAGACGGCCATGCCCACGCATGCTGGCACCCCGGTGATTGAGGCCACCGGCCTCACCCGCGTCTACCGCCGTCCCCGCACCTCGCTGACCAGACCCGGCGAAGCCGTGCACGCCCTGCGCGAGGTGTCCCTGACCGTCGGCGCGGGGGAGCGGTTCGGCATCGTCGGCGAGTCCGGCTCCGGCAAGTCCACGCTGCTCCGGCTGCTGTGCGCGCTGGACCGGCCGACCAGCGGCTCCATCAGGTTCGAGGGCCGGGAGATCGCCGGGCGGCCCGAGCGGGAGCTGCGGTTCCTGCGGCAGAGCCTGCAGATCGTCTTCCAGGACCCGATGAGCTCGCTGAACCCGCGCATGCGCGTCCGCGACCTCGTCGCCGAGCCGCTGGTCGCGCTCGGCACGCCGGTCGGCGACCGGGTCGGCGAGCTGCTGGAGGAGGTCGGCCTGCCCGCCTCGGCCGCCGACCGCTACCCGCACCAGTTCTCCGGCGGGCAGCGCCAGCGCATCTCCATCGCCCGCGCGCTCGCCCCGCGACCCAAGGTGCTGGTCGCCGACGAGCCGGTCAGCGCGCTCGACGTCTCGGTACGCGGCCAGATCCTCAACCTGCTCGCCGACCTGGTCGACTCGCACGGGCTCACGCTCGTCTTCGTCTCGCACGACCTGTCCGTGGTACGGCACGTCTGCGAGAGCGTCGCGGTGATGAACCAGGGCGAGATCGTGGAGACCGGGCCGGTGGACCGGATCTGGTCGGATCCGCAGCACCCGTACACGCGGACCCTGCTGCGGGCCGTACCCACACTGGAAGGACTGTTTTGACCGAGATCGATGCCGACGGTGTGGTGGAGTTCACCCAGGAACTGGTCCGCATCCCCAGCACCAACGACCCGGCCAAGGGCCGCAACGAGCTTCCGGCCGCCGAGCTGGTCGCGGCCAGGATGCGTTCGTGGGGCTGGGAGCCGCAGATCTCCTTCGCCGCCCCCGGACGGCCCAACGTGGTGGCCGTCGTCGAGGGCGGCGGCGGGGACGGGCCCACGCTGATGTTCGAGGGCCACACCGACGTGGTCACCGAGGGCGACCTTTCCACCTGGACGGTCGACCCGTTCGGCGGCGAGATCCGCGACGGGAAGCTGTGGGGGCGGGGCAGCGCGGACATGAAGTCCGGCGTGGCCGCCATGCTCTACGCCGTTCGCGCGCTGCAACTCGCCGGACCGTTCCCCGGCCGGATCAAGGTGTGCGCGCTGGCCGACGAGGAAGGGCTGATGATCGGCGCCCACCACTTCGTCTCCTCCGGCCTCGGCGCCGACGTGGACGGCGCGATCGTCGCCGAACCCGAGGCGGGGGAGATCTGCGCCGTCGCCAAGGGGGCGCTGCGGCTGCGGGTCGACTTCGCGGGCCGGATGTCGCACGGCGCGATGCCGCAGCACGGGCGCAATCCCGTCCAGGCGGCCGGCGCGCTGCTGGTCGCGCTGCGCGCCTACCAGGACGAACTGCAGGCCCTGCACCCCGCGCACGAGCACCTCGGCGAGGTGTACGTCACGCCGACCGTGGTCCAGGCGGGCGCCGAGGAGCAGGTCAACGTCATCCCCGCGACGGCGTCGGTGTACATCGACGTGCGAACCGTGCCCGGGCTCGCGCACAAGTCAGTCGCCGACCACGTCGACGGCCTGGCCACCGCCGCGGGCGCGCCCGACGGGGTGACCGCGCGGGTGGAGATCCTCGTGGACCGCCCGCCCGTGGACGTGCCCGTCGACCACCCGGTGGTCGCCGCCCTCGCCGCCGCGCACACCGCGGTCACGGGCGAGCAGCCGGTGTACGGCGGCGTGCCCGGCTCCACCGACGGCACGGTCCTGACCCACTGGGGCGGCATCCCGTCGGTGGTGTACGGCCCCGGCGGCAAGTGGATCGCCCACCAGTCCGACGAGTACGTCGAGGTCGACGAGATCGTCCGCTGCACCCGCGTCTTCGCCGAAGCCGCCCGCGTGTTCCTCGGCGGATCGTCATGAAGGCCGGTCCCACCAACTCGCTGGTGGACGTGGCCGGACTGCGGGTCGGGCACGCGCACCGCGTCGGGGACGGCTACCGGACCGGGGTGAGCGTCGTCCTGGCCCCGCCCGGCGGCATGGTCGCCGGCGTGGACGTCCGCGGCGCCGCGCCGGGCACCCGCGAGACCGAACTCCTCGATCCCCGCAACCTGGTCGAACGCATCCACGCCGTCACCCTGTCCGGCGGCAGCGCGTACGGCCTGAGCGCGGCCTGCGGCGTGATGGAACGCCTGGCCGACGCCGGGGTGGGCTTCCCCGTCGAAGGCGGAGTCGTCCCCATCGTCCCCGCCGCCGTCATCTACGACCTGGGCAGAGGCGGCCACTTCCGCGCCGTCCCCGACGGCCTCCTCGGCGCCGCCGCCTACGACGCGGCCATCGCCTCGCTTCCCGCTGCCACCGGGGGTGACGCCTTCGCGTCCGCCGCGACGCTCAGCGGGTCCGTCGGCGCGGGCGCGGGCGCGGTCGCCGGGGGTCTCGCGGGCGGCGTGGGCACGGCCAGCGCCGTCCTCCCCTCCGGCGTGACGGTCGCCGCCCTCGCCGTGGTCAACGCCGCCGGGTCCGTCCTCGACCCCTCCGGCGGCTTCCTGTCCGGCACCCGCTACGGCCTGCCCGGCGAGTTCGACCACGTCCGCGAGCCCGCCGCCGAGGACTACCAGGCGTGGCGGCCGGCGAAGGTCACCTCGTTCAACACCACGATCGGCGTCGTCGCCACCGACCTCACGCTGTCCAAGGCTCAGTGCGGCAAGCTCGCCGGAGTCGCCCACGACGGCCTCGCCCGCGCGATCCGCCCCGCCCACACCATGGTCGACGGCGACACCGTCTTCGGCCTGGCCACCTGCGCCCGGCCCGCCCCCGACGGGACCGACCTGCACGACATCCTGGCCGCCGGCGCCGACGTCTTCAGCCGGGCCGTCGCCCACGCCGTCCTGTCCGCCACCGGCCGCGAGGGGGCTCCTTCCTACCTCGACGTCTTTCCCAGCGCCAAGGAGCGATGACCATGTCCGACCCGATCGCCCCCGGCACTCCCTCACCCAACGGCTCCGGAACCTTCCCGGGGGCCTCCTGGCCGGCCGGGCTGCCGGTGGGGGCCGGGTGGGTGGAGGTGGGCGAGTTCGCCGAGGTGGTGTTCCCGTATGACGGGTCGGTCGTGGCCGCCGCGCCGCTCGGGAACGCGGAGCTGGCCGGGCGGGCGATCGAGGAGGCGCTCGCCGTGGCGCCCGCGATGGCCGCGCTGCCCTCGCACGCTCGCCGTACCGCGCTGATGGGCGCGCACGACGCGATGGCCGCGCGCCGGGCGGAGTTCGAGCGGCTGCTCGTGCTGGAGACCGGGAAGCCGCTGGTGGACTGCCGGGTCGAGGTGGCGCGGACGCTCGTCACGCTGGCCACGGCCGCCGAGGAGGTGGCCAGGCTGCACGGGGAGACCGTGCCGCTGGACCTGATGCCGGCGGGCGAGGGGCTGATCGGGTTCTGGACCAGGCGGCCGATCGGGGTCGTGGTCGGGATCACCGGGTTCAACTATCCGCTGCTGCTGGCCGCGCACAAGATCGCGCCCGCGCTGGCGGCGGGCTGCCCGATCGTGGTCAAACCGGCCCCCGCGACCCCGCTCGCCACCCTGTGGCTGGTCGACCTGCTCCGCTCCACGGGCGCGCTGCCCCCGGCGGCCGTCCAGCTCGTGACGGGTGACGTGGAGGTCGGCCGTACCCTGGTCGAGGACCGGCGGATCGGCGCGGTGTCGTTCACCGGCTCGGCCGCCGCCGGGCACGCCATCGCGCGCAACGCCGCGCCCACCAAGGTCCTGCTGGAGCTCGGCTCGAACGCCGCGCTGGTGGTCGCCGCCGACGCCGATCTGGCCGCCGCCGCCGACGCGGTGGTGCGCGGCGGCTACTACGCCTCGGGCCAGGCGTGCATCTCGGTGCAGCGGGTCGTGGTCGAGGAGCCGGTACGCGAGGAGTTCCTGGGCCTGCTGACCGCCCGGATGAGCACCGTGGCCGTCGGCGACCCCCGCTCGCCCGACACCCGCGTGGCCCCCCTGATCGACGACCGCTCGACCGCCCGGGTCCTGGACTGGGTGACCTCCTCCGGCGCGACCGTGCTCACCGGCGGCACCCGGAACGGCCGGGCGATCGCCCCCACGATCCTCACGGACATCCCCGACGGCGCCGAGGTGTGGGACGAGGAGATCTTCGGCCCCGTGGTCTGCGTACGCGCGGCGGCCTCGCTGGAGGACGCCTTCGAGACGGTCAACCGGTCCCGGTACGGCCTGCACGTCTCCGTCTTCACCAGGTCCCTGGCCACCGCCTTCGCCGCGATCGACCGCCTGGAGGCGGGCGGCGTGGTCGTCAACGAGGTCCCGGGCTTCCGCGCGGACAACATGCCGTACGGCGGGGTGAAGGACTCCGGCATCGGCCGCGAGGGCCCCCGCTTCGCCATCGACGAGCTCACCGTCACCCGCATGGCCATCATCCGCCCATAGGGGTGTCAGTTCGGAGGTTCGAAGCGGCCGTCGACCGCGGTCCAGCCGCCGTCGACGTAGAGGACGGAGCCGGTGACGAAGCTGGACGCGTCGCCCGCCAGGTAGACGACCGCTCCCGCCATCTCCTCCGGCCTGGCCCACCGCTGCAGGGCGCTCTTGGCCGCGTAGGCGTCGTACCAGGCGGGGTTGTCCTTGATCTGCCTGGTCAGCGGCGTCTCCACCACGCCGGGGGCGATCGCGTTGACCCGCACGCCGTGCGGCCCGAACTCGGCCGCCGCCGTACGCAGCAACTGCACCAGCCCGGCCTTGGTGGCGGAGTAGACGCCCTGCCCCGGCTCGGTGACCGAGGCCCTGATCGAGGCGAACCCGATGATCGACCCGCCGCCGCGCTCCACCATGCCCGCCCCGAACGCCCGTACCACGTCGAACGACGCCCGCAGGTTCAGGTCCACCACCCGCGCGAACTCTTCGGAAGTGTAGTCGAGCAGCCGCTTGCGCACATTCGTCGCCGCCGTGAACACCAGCACGTCCACCGGCCCGAGCTCCGCCGCCGCCGCGCGCACGGCCGCGGTGTCCAGCACGTCCAGCTCCCTGGCGATCCCGCCGCACTCGTCGGCGGTCGCCCGCGCGGCGGGCAGGTTCCGGTCCGCGCACACCACGGTCGCGCCCTGTGCGGCCAGCGCCAGCGCCGACTCCCTGCCGATGCCGCTCCCCGCGCCGACGACCACCGCGCGTCGCCCGTCCAGCCTGAACAACTGCTCGTAGCCCGTCATACCGAGCACCTTAGCGACTGGTCTGACCAGTGCACCAGGTCTTCAGGGGTTACGGCACGACGCGAGGGCCCAGGCAGGGGGGTGCTCTGGGCCCTCGCGGTTCTCATGAAGCAGCGCTCCTCGCCCTGTCGGGAGACGCGAGAGCACGCTAGAAGGGGCCGCTATGTTTCCGCTATCGAGAAGCAGGCGACGGCATCCGCTCAACACGGAACACAGATTCGCCCGCCCTTAGGGTGATCCCATGCTCGACTACGACCTCGAAGCCGCCGTGTACGACGAGACCCGTGGTGGGCTGCCCCGGGCCCAGGCGGCCGCCTCGGCCGTACTCGGCCTCCTCCCGACGGGCGCCCGAACCCTGCTCGACGTCGCCTGCGGCACCGGCCTGGTCACCAGGGAACTCGCCACGAACACAGGACCCGGAAGCGCGGGGTGCGGTGGTGGAGGGGTGCAGGTACTCGGGGTGGACGCGTCGGTGGGGATGGCGCGAGTCGCTGCCCGGAGGGTCGGCGTGGTGGTCGGTGACGGGCGGCGGTTGCCGGTGCGGGACGCCGCTGTGGACGCGGTCACCACGATCTGGCTGCTGCACCTGCTCCCCGACGCCCGCCCGTTGATCGCCGAAGCCGCCCGCGTCCTTCGCCCCGGAGGCGTCTACCTCACCACGGTCGACAAGGACGCCGCCCACGAGGTGGCCAGTGACATCGACGACATCCTGTCCGCCTTCCGCCGCAGGCGGCCCTCCGACGCCGCCGAACTGGTCGTCGGAGAGGCGGCACGACACGGCCTGCGGCCCGAGGGGGAGGCCGGGTTCACTGGACACGGCCAGGGCCGTACACCGGCCGCCGTCCTCAGGGCGATCGCCAGAGGCGGCTACTCCCGGCAGACGGACGCGTCGCCGGAGCAGATCGAGGAGGCGAGCCGCCGCCTCTCCGCCCTGCCAGGCCAGGACCTCCCGCGCCCCGCCCCGACCTACCGCCTGCTCGCCTTCCGGGCATGACGCCAGGAGACGGCGGCTACTTCTTCTTGCGGCGCTTGCGCTTGACGTCGACGCCGCCCCAGAAGGCCAGGCCCTTGACCGTGATGCGCGGGGAGTTCGGCGCGCCGACGCCGCTCGCCTGGTGGTCGAAACCGCCCATCAGGCCGACGCCGGTGACCTCCACGTCGGCGTCCTCGGCGACGACCACCTCGATGCCGCCCATGATGGCGAAGGCGCGGATGGTGATCTCCCGCCCACTGAAGACGGCCTCGCGCAGGTCGATCTTCCCGCCGCCCCAGAACGCGACGGCGGTCATCGCGTCGGGGGCCCGCCACACACCCGCGCGCTTGAAACCGCCCATGAACGCCACCACGATCCGGCCCACCCGGCCGCGCGCGGCGGGCGCGCGGACCACACTGGGGGCGATGTCGGGCAGGTCACGGGTGACGAGCTCAAGGTCGGCGTACGTCTTCGCGGCATAGACCTGGTCGAGGCGCTCCTGGAACTCCTCCATGCCCAGTCTGCCCTCGCCCGCGGCCGCCCGCAGAACCTCCGTCGTGTTGTCCCGGTCGAGGTCCGAGACCCGGATCTCTCGAGGGTCCCTGTCGGGAAGAGTCGCCATGCACGGAGCCTAAACGGTTTCGGGGGACGGCAGGAGGGGGAGGTGCCGGTTTCGCGCGGTGGGGGCGAGCGTGCGAAGCTGTTGGGTGTCCCCAAGACCAGGAGGTCCTCATGGCTGAAAACCCGCAGGAAGCCGAAGCCACCGAAGCTCCCGAGGACGAGTTGAAGCGGAAGTTCCGCGAGGCGCTGGAGCGCAAGAACAACCAGCACGCCGACTCGGTCGCGGGAGGCAAGGGCAAGGATCCCTCGAAGATCCACGGGACACACGGTCCCGCTTCGAGCAAGCGGTCTTTCAGGCGCAAGAGCGGCGGCTGACACGACAGATCCGAAGGGGAGGGTGCGCCGGGACGCATCCTCCGACGGGAGGGTACGGCAGGCCGTGCCCTCCCTTTTTATTGGGCGAATCCTGGGCTGACTAGGTAGATCTTCGCCCGAAATATGGGTTTGCCTTTGCGTTTGTCCGTTTTCTTGCCTACAGTCATGTGCATTACCAGCCGGTCACCTGGCCCTTCACCAGGAAGAGGCAGCCGGCGGCGCCGAATCCCGCACCAGCGGGAACCGGGGACCCACGTCCCTTGGGGTGAATCCGATCATTCAGGTCGGTAGGGCATCTCCACGCCCGAACCCGTCAGCTAACCCGGTAGGCGAGATGGAGAGGACTCAGAGCTGTGCACACCCCCGTCGCGTACCCCTTCCGCGTACCCTCCGGCGCCGGACACTGACCGCCGCCGCCCCCTGAACTTCCCCCCTTCACCGCGCACCGCGTAGCGACCGTTCGGCCATAGCCCGGCTACGCCATTCCTGACCTCTGTGTCGGCGCGGATCTCCCCTGTTCCCGCACGAAGGACTTTCGCTTTCATGACCGCTCGATTTGGCATGCGTGCCTCCGCCCTGCTCGCCGGCGCCGTCGCCACCGGAATCCTCACCATGGGGGCCGGTACGGCAGCGCACGCGGACACCGACGAGACGATCCTGCTCAAGGGATCCACCACCGCCTCCTACTTCTGGGACGACTCCTCAGGCCGCGCCGGTGACACCGGCCTGCCGGCCAGCGGCAAGCCCATGCAGAAGGGCCTCGCGGCCAGCCCGAGCTGGCCCCTGCACACCGAGGGCTACGTCGTCTACAAGGGCAAGAAGGCCAAGTTCTTCGTCGGTGACCGCGGTCCCGGCGTGCCCTCGAACAACGGCATCATGCTCGACCTCGACGCCAAGACCTTCGCCGAGCTGACCGGTGGCCGCTTCAACAGCTCCACGCTGGGCGTTGACGGCGTCGGCGGCCAGGGCCACATCGACGTGCAGTACATCATCACCAAGTGGGGCGACGGCGTCGGCAAGAAGAACCACCCGGTGGCCTTCGCCTCCGGCGCGTGGGGCCGCATGGACCGCAACCCCGCCGCCCCGCCGAAGGTCGTCGAGGCCGCGCCGAAGAAGGCCGAGCCGAAGAAGGCCGAGAGCGTCAAGGCCGCGCCGGAGAAGGTCGTGGTCGCCCCGGCGAAGGCGGACCTGCGCGGCGGCAACGCCGCCCAGGCGGCCGCCCAGACCGAGACCAAGGGCGCGGGCGACATCGGGGCCATGCTCACAGTGGCCGGCGGCCTGACCCTGCTCGGCGGCGGCCTGTACGGCAACCGCGACCGCCTGCGCAAGGCCACCTCGCGCTGAACCCCCTTGCGGCCATGCGAAACAGGAGATTCTGTTTCGCATGGCCCTGCTCGTCCGGTACGGCTCGTGCCGCCTTCCCCCGCGCGAGCCGTACCGGGTCAGACCTCCATCTTCTCCTCGATGCCGCGGAGCTGGTGGCGGGCCAGCGCCAGGTTGGCGCGGGTGCGGTCGAGGGCGAGGTAGAGGAACAGGCCCTTGCCGCTCCGGCCGGTGATCGGGCGGATGATGTGGTACTGGCTGTTCAGCGTGATGAGGATGTCCTCGATGCCGTCCTTGAGGCCGAGCGAGTCCATGGTCCGCATCTTGGCCTTGACCACCTCGGTGTTGCCCGCGGCCGCGACCTGGAGGTCGAGTTCCTTCGAGCCGCCCTGGGCGCCGAGCGCCATGCCGCTGCTGTAGTCGACGACGGCGGCGCCGAGCGCGCCGTCGATCGACATCATCTCCTTGAGGGAGACGTCCATACTGGCCATGTTTCCTCCTGAGTCAGCTCATCTGCGAAGCGATGGCGGCCAGGGTGGCCGCCGTCTTGCGGCCCTCCAGTCGCAGCAGGCCGAGGTTGGTGCCGGGGCCGGCCAGGACGGTGAGCACGATCGTGGGGCCGGCCGGGTAGAAGGCGGCGTATCCGGCGCTCCCGGAGATCAGCGTCTCCTCCAGCGTTCCCTTGCCAGCCGTGGTCGTCATGCGCCTGCTCAGCGCGAGGAGGGCGGCGGAGAGCGCGGCCGTCTGCTCGGCGCCCTCGTCCGCGACGTCGCAGGCGATGGGCAGCCCGTCGACCGTACAGGCCACGCTCCCGCTGATGTCGGGGGTGCGGTCGCGCAGGATGAGCATCTCCTTGAACACCTCTTCGCGCAGTGCCATCGTCGGCCTCCTTCCGCTTCTTCTGAGTGAGGGGAACCTCACGACAGCTCCTCCAGCGCCTTCTTCAACCGGATCAGCACGTCCAGGTCCGTCGGATCCGCCTGCGGCACCGGGGGCCGGTCCTCGGCGGGGTCGCGGACCGGCCGCGTCGGCAGCGTGGGATCGGCCGCGGTGATCAGGCCCGCCGCCGCCAGGCGCCGCACGGCCAGCAGCACCGAGTAGGCCGGGCAGCCGATCCGCCTGGCCAGCTCCAGCGGGGTGGTCTGGCCGTCGGCGTTGACCAGGAGCTGCCATTCCAGCTCGCCCAGCACCGCCCGGTGGCCGGGCAGCCGCCGTACCGCGGTCACGGGTGTGGTGTCGAAGTCGGCGGACGGCCAGATGGCGGCGAGCCGGGTGCGCCGGCGCGCGCACTCACGCACGAGCCCCGCCACCTCGAAGTACCACTGCGTGTCGAGCCAGTGGCGCTCTCCCGGACGGAACTTGGGCCTGGCGCCCTTGGCCGGGAGCAGGAAGTACGCGGCGTCGAGCACCGCGCTCAGCACGCAGAACTGCAGCTCGCCACGGCTGAGCGCGCCGTCCTCCAGGAGCGCCTGCCCGTCTCCCTCCTTCTGCGCCCGCCGCAGGGCCGCGACGGTGACCCGGCCCCGCGCGGCCAGGATGTCCTCCACCCCGGGCGTCTGCGCGCTCTCCATGTAGGTGACCCGGCCGTCGGCCAGGAAGACGGTGCCGGTACGGCCCAGGCGCAGCGACCCGGAGGCGCGCTCGCGGGCCAGCCCGGCCAGCAAGGTGTCGAAGGGCGGCATCGTTCACACCGTCAGCCGGCCGGAGATGGCCTGGAGCCGGTGCCGCGCCAGGGCCAGGTTGGCGCGTTCGAGGTCGAGCCGCAGATAGATGACCAGCGGCCCCTCGAAGACCATCTCCAGGGGTTTGAGCAGGTGGTACCCCTTGTCGGTGACGACGATCATGTCGTCGATGCGGACCGTTCCATCGGGCGAGGCCTGCGCGAGGCCGTCCATGGTCGCGCGCAGTGTCTCGCTCAGCGCCGCCGCCGACACCTCGGCGTCGAAGCCTCCGGCGCCGCCGCCCACGGCCACGGCGGTGCCGCTGGTGTGGTCGACGACAAGGGCGTCGAGGGCACCCGGGATGGCCATGACCTCGCTGAGGCAGTCGTCTAGTGCGAGCACGCGGGCAAGCCTAGGGAGTCAAGGGAACGCTCTCAGGGGTGCAATACGAGAGATATACCGCCGAGTGGAAGGAAAGGACATCCGCATAGCAGGAATGGCGAAACCGAGAATTCCTTTCATGTTCGAGCAGGTCAGGGCCGGTTGCGGGATGTTCCGCCGGGTCACTCCTCGGGCAGGAGTGCTTTCTCGTCCGGTTTGTGAATAAGCACGTTGTCGACGTACGACTTCACCGCGGCTGCCAGCCCGACATCGCCCTCGGCCGCCTCCGACAGATACCACCGGTGGTCGAGCACCTCGTGGAAGAGCTGCGCCGGCTCCAGCTTGCGGCGCATGTCCGCCGGGATGGCCTCGACCGTCGGCTGGAACACCTCGGCCAGCCAGCGGTGCGCCACGATCGCCTCGTCCTCGTGCCGCAGCCCCTTGGCCACCCGGAACCCGTCGAGGTCGTTCAGCAGCCGCCGCGCCTGGTTCTCCTCGACGTCGAGCCCGGTCAGCCGGAGCAGGCGGCGCTGGTGGTGGCCCGCGTCGACCACCTTCGGGCGGACGATCAACCGGCCGGTGCCGACCTTGCGGCGTACCATCATCTCCGCCACGTCGAAGCCGAGCAGGTTCAGCCGGCGGATGCGCTGCTCCACCCGGTGCCAGTCGACCTCCTCGATGATCTCGTCCTGGGTGATCTCCTCCCACAGCCGCTCGTAGCGGGCGACGATCTCCCCGGAGGTGTGCTCGGGATCGATCGACGGGTGCAGCAGGTCGCCGGCCTCCAGGTCGAGCAGTTCGCCGAAGATGTTCATGTGCGCGATCTCGATGTCGTGCCCGCGCTGCCCCTCGCTGATCATCGGGTGCAGCTCGCCGGTCTCCGCGTCGACCAGGTAGGCGGCGAACGCGCCCGCGTCCCGCCGGAACAGCGTGTTCGACAGCGAGCAGTCGCCCCAGTAGAAGCCGTTGAGGTGCAGCCGGACCAGCAGCACCGCCAGCGCGTCGAGCAGCCGGGTGAGCGTGTCGGGACGCAGCGTGCCGGACATGACCGCGCGGTAGGGCAGCGAGAACTGCAGGTGCCGGGTGATCAGCGCGGAGTCGAGCCCCTCGTCCCGGCCCGTCACGTACGCCACCGGCTCCACCGAGGGGGCGTCCAGCCGCGCCAGGTCCCACAGCAGCCGGTACTCCCGCCTGGCGTACCGCTCGCTGATCTCCTTGATCGCGTAGACCTTGCCCGACAGCCGCGCGAAGCGGACCACGTGCCGGGAGATGCCGCGCGGCAGATCCACCAGATGGTGCGCCGGCCACTCCGCCAGCGGCACGTCCCAGGGCAGCCGGATCAGGTCCGGATCGTCGAGCGCACCAGTCATCTGCAAGGGCACCGAGTACTCCTTTTATCGGGAAATACCACTGTATGGTCGGTTGCCGTGGACGACTTTCTCACCTGGTACTTCGCCGAGCATCCCGTCACGGCCACCCTGCTGGGCGCCGAGGGACACGATCGCACCCTGGGCGACTTCAGCGCGGCCGGCTTCCTCGCCCGCGAGCGCGCCGCCGAAGGCTGGCTCGACCGGCTGTCCGGCCTGCCGGTCTCCACACTCGACGACGAGATCGACCGCGACCTCGTGCTGTCCCACCTGCGCGGCGCCATCGCCGAGGCGACCTGGCCGGCGTGGCGGCGCGACCCGGCCGAGTACCTGTCGACGATCTTCGCCTCATTCTACGTGCCGTTCCAGCAGCGCCTGCTGGCCGAGCCCGTCCTGGTCGAGGCGGCCGTCGCGCGGCTGGCCGAGGTGCCGGGGGTGCTGGCGGCGTGCCGTACCAACCTCGAAGCCGAGCTGGCCGCGCCGCTGCTCGTGCAGCGCGGGCTCGGGCAGGCGCGCACCGGGCGCCGGTTTCTGACCGAGACCATCCCCTCGCTGGTCACCGACGAGGCGCTGCGCCGCCGGCTGGCCGCCGCGGCCGAGCCCGCCGCCGAGGCGTTCGACTCGTTCGTGACCTTCCTCGAAGGCTTCGAGTGCGGCGGCACCTGGCGGATGGGGGAGAAGCTCTACTCCACACTGCTGCGCGAGCGCGAGCTGCTCGGGTACGGCGCCGCCGAGCTGCACCAGAAGGGCCGGGACGCCTGGGCCTCGCTAGACGCGCGGATGCGCGAGGTGGCGCGGCAGGTCAACGGCACCGACGACTGGCGGGCCGCGATGGAGGCCCTCATGGACGACCATCCCGCCACCCTGGCGGAGATGCGCTCCGAGTACGAGGCCGAGACCCGGCGGGCCAGGGAGTTCGTCCGCGCGCATGACCTGGTGACCTTCGCCGAGGGCGAGGAGTGCCTGGTGCTGCCGTCGGCGGAGTACCAGCGGCCGATCCTGGCCGTCGCCCACTACCTCGCGCCGCCGCCGCTGTCCACGTCGCGGACCGGCGTGTTCTTCGTGCCGTACACACCGGACTCCTTCACCGAGGAGCAGGTACGCCAGCGGCTGCGCACCAACTCGCGCGCCGCCATGCCGTCCATCGCCGTGCACGAGGCCTACCCGGGACACCACTGGCACCTGTCGTACGTGGCGGGCAGCCCGCGGACCGCGCGCAAGGTGTTCCGCACGCCGTACTTCACCGAAGGATGGGCGCTGTACGTCGAGAAGCTGCTGCACGAGCAGGGCTACTTCGACACGCCCGCGACCGAGCTGGCGCACCTCGACTGCCGCATCTTCCGCGCCGCCCGGATGGTGGTGGACACGGCGCTGCACTGCGACGACATGTCGGTCGAGGAGGCGGAGACGTTCATGGCCACCAAGGCGTCGCTGTCGCCGGGGACGGCGCAGGGCGAGGTCAACCGGTACTGCGCGTGGCCGACGCAGGCGCCGTCGTACCTGACCGGGGCGATCGAGATCGACCGCATCCGGGAGTCCTACCAGGGGTCGTTGAAGTCGTTCCACGACACCATCGCGGGGTCCGGGGGTCTGCCGCTGGGGCTGGCGGAGAAGGCGGTCATGGGCTGAGCCCGGCCCGCGCGGAGGCGATCATGGGTTGGCCGCGCGGGTGTCGGCGCGGAGGTCGCGTTTTACCTGCGGGGGAACACCGGGGGTGTCAGCGAGCGCTCGACCACGGCGGTGAGCTGGTCGTCGGTCAGGACGGTCGGGCGGCCCACGGCGAGGCCCCTGACGTACACCTCGCACAGCCACTCCAGCAGCCTGGTCGCCTCGAACGCCTGCTCCAGCGAGGCGCCGACGGTGACGCCGCCGTGGTTGGCCATCAGCGCCGCCTGCTTGCCCGCCAGGGCGGCGCCGACGTTGGCGGCCAGCTCCGGCGTGCCGTAGGTGGCGTACTCGGCGACCTTCACCACCCCGCCCAGCAGCAGCGCGTTGTAGTGCACCGGCGGGAGTTCGGTCATGGTGGTGGCGACGATCGTGCCGAACACGGAGTGCGTGTGCACGACGGCGCGCGCGGCGGTGCTCTGGTAGATCGCCAGGTGCATGGGCGTCTCGGAGGAGGGCTGCAGGTCGCCCTCGACCAGGTAGCCGTCCACGTCCACGATCGGGCACATCTCGGGGGTGAGCCGATCCAGCGCCGCCCCCGAGGGCGTCACCGCCACCAGGTCGCCGTCCCGGACGCTGAGATTCCCCGAGGTCCCGATGACGAGCCCCAGCTCGACGGCCTTCTTCCCGTGGTCGCACACCTGCTGCCGCAATTCCGCCATTCTCATGCCCGGCAACTTAGTCGGCCGCCCGACCTAAATCCATGGGCGGTCAGCGGGTCAGGCGGTCCAGCGTGGAGAGCAGGAGGCGTTCCAGGTCGACGCGGGTGAGGCGGTCGGGGTAGAGCAGGAGGTGCAGGCTGAGGCCGTCGATCAGGGCCAGGAGATGCTCGGCGAGGTCGTCGAGGTTTTCCTCCGTGGTGATCTCGCCGGAATCGCGGGCCTCGCCGAGCAGGGCGCGGACGGCCGCGCGCAGTTCGGCCGCCTCCGAGCGCTGGACCTCGGCCAGGTGGTCGGAGGCCAGGCTGCGGCTCCAGAAGCTGACCTCCAGGCGGGTCTCCTGGGTGCGCTCGGCGTCCAGGGGCAGGTTGTCCAGCAGCACCTCGCGCAGCGCGGCCAGGCCGGAGACGCCCTGGACCCGACGGGTGAGGCGGTCGCGGATGCGCTGGTGGGACTGGCGCAGCGCGGACAGCAGGATGTCGTCCTTGTCGTCGAAGTAGTGCGCGAGCACGCCGTTGGAGTACCCGGCCTCCTTGGCGATCGCCCGGGTGGTGGCGGCGTCGATGCCGTCCCTGACGATCACCCGGCGGGCGGCGGTCAGCACCTCGCGGCGGCGCTCGTCGTGATCGACGATCTTGGGCATCAGGTCCTCCTCGGGCAGGACAGCAGCATATTGACTTTTATTTCGGACGTCTGTCTACTAAGCGCCATGACCGTCGTCACGCTTGGCGTGCACATCGTCGACATCCTCGCCAGGCCGGTGGAGCGCATCCCCGCAGGGCAGGACACGGTGCTCGTCGACCAGATCCGCCTCACCGCCGCCGGGGCCGCCGCGGGGACCGCCGTCGACCTGGTCAGGTTAGGCAACCAGGTGAGCTCGGTGGGCGCGATCGGCGACGACGAGCTGGGCGACTTCCTGCTCATGATCATGGCCAGGCACGGCGTCGACGTCTCCGGGATCGCGCGCCGTACCGGCGAGCAGACCGCCGCGTCGATCCTGCCGATCAGGCCGGACGGCGGGCGCCCCAGCTTCCACGTGCCCGGCGCGAACCTCGGCGTGACCCCCGCCGATGTGGACGCTGACCTGCTGCGCGGAGCGCGGGCGGTGCACCTGGGCGGCATGGACGTCACGTTCGGCCTCGGCGACCCCGCGTTCTTCGCGTTGCTCGACGAGATCAGGTCCGGCGGCACGATCGTCACGATGGACCTGCTGTCGGAGATGCCCGACCTGCTGGGCCTGGCCAGGGCCTTCCTGCCGCACGTGGACTACGTGCTGCCGAACGACGCGCAGGCGCTGGCGATGACCGGCGCCGCCGACGTCGAGGCCGCCGCGGCGGCGCTGCTGGCCGAGGGGCCGCGCGGCGTGGTCGTCACGCTAGGCGAGGATGGCAGCCTGGTCGCGACCACCGGGGACGTGACGCGGGTGCCCGCGCTGAAGGTGGCGGTCAGCGACACCACCGGCTGCGGCGACGCCTACTGCGCGGGATTCGTCACCGGCCTGCTGCACGGGCACGACGCGCTCACCGCCGCCCGCTGGGGCACCGCCGCCGCGGCGTGCGTGGCGACGGGACTCGGGTCCGACGCGGGCCTCACCGACCTGGAATCGACGCTCGCACTGCTGGGAGACTGACCATGACCGACGCCGAACTCCGCGAGCGCGCGCTCAAGGTCGTGCCCGGAGGCATGTACGGCCACCTGAACGCGGCGCTGTTCGCCCCCGGCTACCCGCAGTTCTTCGAGCGCGGCGAGGGCTGCCGACAGTGGGACGCCGACGGGCGCGAGTACATCGACTTCATGTGCAGCTGGGGCCCCGTGGTGCTGGGGCACCGCCACCCCCGCGTGGAGGAGGCGGCGGCCCGCCAGCGCGCCAAGGGCGACTGCCTCAACGGGCCGGGCGCGGTCATGGTGGAGCTGGCCGAACTGCTGGTGGACACGATCCCGAGCGCCGACTGGGCGATGTTCTCCAAGAACGGCACCGACGCCACCACCCAGGCGCTGATGGTGGCCCGCGCCGCGACCGGCCGGACGAAGGTGCTCATGGCGCACGGCGCCTACCACGGCGCCGACCCGTGGTGCACGCCCAGCCTGGCGGGCACCACCCCGAACGAGCGGGCCGATCTGGTCGAGTTCGCCTACAACTCGCTGGAGTCGCTCGAAGCCGCCGCGGCCACCGTCGAGGGGGACGTCGCGGCGATCATCGTGACGCCGTTCAAGCACGACTCCTTCGAGGACCAGGAGCTGGTGGAGCCCGCCTTCGCGCGCGGCGCGCGGGCGCTGGCCGACCGGCTCGGCGCGGCCCTGGTGATCGACGACGTGCGGGCGGGCTTCAGGATCGACCTGCGCGGGTCCTGGGAGCCCTACGGCGTACGGCCGGACCTGACGGCCTGGTCGAAGGCCATGGCCAACGGCTACCCGATCGCGGCGGTCACCGGCGTGGACGCGTTGCGCGGCCCGGCCCAGACCCTGTACTCGACCGGTTCGTTCTGGTTCTCGGCCGTGGCGATGGCGGCGGCCAAGGCCACCATCGAGACGCTGCGCGACGGCGCCGGGATCGCGGCCATGGAGCGGGCCGGCACGCTGCTCCGCGACGGGCTGCACGAGCAGGCCAAGGCGCACGGGTTCACGGTGAACCAGACGGGACCGGTGACGATCCCGTGGCTCAGCTTCGACGGCGACGCGGACCTGTCGACCGCGATGTACTGGAGCGACGCCTGCCTGCGCCACGGCGTGTACCTGCACCCATGGCACAACTGGTTCATGTCGGCGGCGCACACCGAGCAGGACGTGCGCCAGGCGCTGGAGGGCACCGACCGGGCCTTCGCGGAGACCCGCGGGCACCTCGGCCGCTGATTGTTAGGACGTATCGGTCGAAGCGGGTGGATACCGCCTCGTGGGCGTAGACGGTGGCCCTGCGCTCCTGCTCGAATGGTGCGGCACCGAAGGCATGGTCGATATGTCGGAAGTCTTACCTTCTATCCAGAAGAAGGCTCCAGACCAGACCAATCCAAGGTCACGTCTGTGTTGCACCCCCTTGACGGGGCTCGCCGGACGTCCGTACGTTCAGGCAAACGTTTAGGAAACTTTCCTAATTGATCCCTCATCCAGGAGTGCCCCCCATGACCCACCCGGGAGAGATCACACGGCGTCAGCTGCTCCGCCGGATCGGGCTGACCGCGCTCGTCGCCGGTCCAGGCGCCGGCCTGCTCAGCGCGTGCGCCACCGGCGCGGCCGAGAAGCCGTCCGCCGCCCCGTCCGCGGCGGCCACCGCCTCCGGCCTCGTCTCGGCGACCAACCCGTTCGGCGTCGACGCCAAGAAGCCGCTCGAAGTGGTCATCTTCAGCGGCGGCTTCGGCGACGCCTACGCCAAGGAAGTGCACGAGGCGCTGTACACCAAGGCGTTCGCCGGTGTCAGCGTCAAGCACGTCGCGACCCAGCAGATCGGCACCCAGCTCAGGCCCCGCCTGGTCAGCGGCGACGTGCCCGACGTGATCAACAACTCGGGACCCGAGGCGCTCGACCTGGCCGCGCTGGCCGCCGAGGGGCACCTGGCCGACCTGACCCCGCTCTTCGACGCGCCCTCGATCGACGACCCCGGCAAGAAGATCAGGGACATCGTCACGCCGGGTGTGCTGGAGAACGCCAAGATCGACGGCAAGGACCTCGTCCTCAACTACAACGTCTCGCACCGCGGCCTGTGGTACGACGCGAAGCTCTTCCAGGCCAAGGGCTGGATGGTGCCGAAGACCTGGGACGAGTTCAAGGCCCTCGGCGAGGAGGCGAAAAAGGAGGGCATCGCCCTGTTCGCCTACCCCGGCCAGGTCGGGCCGTACTACCAGACCTGGAACCTGCTCTACACGGCCGCGAAGATCGGCGGCAACCAGGTCCTGATCGACATCGACAACCTCGTCGACAACGCCTGGAAGGCCGACGCGATCCGGAAGTCGGTCGACGCGTGGGTGGAGATCCAGACAAAGTACGGCGACAAGTCCTACTTCGGCCTCGACCACACCCAGACCCAGATCAAGCACCTGCAGCACAAGGTGCTGTTCTACCCCACCGGGTCCTGGCTGGAGAACGAGATGGTCAAGGACAAGCCGAAGGACTTCGAGTACGCGCTCGCGCCGGTCCCGGAGGTCACCGGGATGGACCGCATGCCGTACGGGGCGATCATGATCGGGGTCGGGGAGAACTTCGTCGTGGGGGCGAAGGGCAAGAACCCGCAGGGCGGGCTGGAGTACCTGCGCATCATGCTCTCCAAGGAAGGGGCGCGCGGCTTCACCGAGAGGACCAAGAACCTCACCGTCGTCAACGGCGCCGCCGAGGGCCTCGAACTGCCCCCGGGCATGGTCAGCGCGGCCAAGCTGCAGGACGCCGTGGGCACCAACGTGATCACCGACGCCCGCTACGAGGGCTGGTACAAGGAACTGTTCGACTACTCCAACACCCAGGTGAACGCGGTGATGGCGGGCCGGATCAACACCGACGAGTTCATCGAGAACGTGCAGAAGAAGGCCGACGAGGTCAAGGCCGACTCCTCCGTCTCCAAGCAGACCCGGAACGCCTAGGTCCATGGAGCGGTTGCGCAGGTACGGTTTCATCGCCGGCTTCCTCGTGGTGCCGGTCACCCTCTACACGGTCTTCGTGATCAGTCCGTACGCCCAGGCGTTCCAGATAACGCTGACCAACTGGAAGGGAATCGCCAGGACTCCCGAGTACATCGGCCTGGAGAACTTCGTCAGGCTGTGGAACGACGACGTGTTCTGGCAGGCACTGCGCAACCACGGTGTCGTGCTGCTCGTCCTGCCACTCGTGACGATCGCCATCGCGCTCTTCTTCGCCTTCCTGATCAACCTGGGCGGCGGGCAGCGTGGTGGCGTGATGCGGGGCGTGTGGGGCTCGAAGTTCTACCGGGTGATCTTCTTCCTGCCCCAGGTGCTCGCCGTCGCCGTGGTGAGCGTGCTCTTCAAGGCGGTCTACCGGCCCGACGAGAACGGTGTGATCAACGGGGTGCTGATCAGGCTCGGCGTCGAGCCGGTCGGCTGGCTGACCGAGCCGAACCTGGCCCTCGGCTCGATCCTCGCGGTGATGGTCTGGCAGGCGGTCGGCTTCTACGTGGTGCTGTTCTCGGCCGGCATGGCCGCCATCCCGAAGGACGTCTTCGAGGCGGCGGCGCTCGACGGGGCGGGCCGGTTCCGGCTGTTCTTCAGCATCACCCTGCCCCTGCTCTGGGACACCGTCCAGGTGGGCTGGGTCTACCTCGGCATCGCGGCCTTCGACTGCTTCGCCCTGGTCAACGTGCTGTCGATGGACCGGGGCGGTCCCGACGGCGCCACCTCGGTGCTCGCCGTGGAGATCTACAAGGAGGCCTTCACCTACTCCAAGTTCGGCTACGCCTCCGCCATGGGGGTCGTGCTGTTCTTCCTGACCATCACGTTCGCGGTGATGACCCTGCGGGTCACGCGACGCGAGAAGATCGAGTTGTGAGATGGCGCTGAAGCTCGTAGACCCGCCGATCGATCCCCCGGCCGAGGCGCCCGCGCCCGCCCGGCCGGCCAGGCGGCGCCGTCCGAACGTGTTCGGCGGCCTGTCGCACCTCGCGCTGTTCGTCTGGGCGGCGCTGATCATCCTGCCGCTGCTCTGGACGTTGCTGGCCTCCTTCAAGAACAACACCGAGATCTTCGGCGACGCCCTGCAACTGCCCGCCGAACTGCGCTTCGGCAACTGGGTGCGAGCCTGGGAGAAGGCCAGCGTCGGGCGGTACATGCTGAACACCGTCATCGTGGTCTTCTTCGGCACCGCGGGGACCATGCTGTTCGGCTCGATGGCCGCCTACGTGCTGGCCCGGTACAAGTTCGTCGGCAACAGGTTCATCTTCTACCTGTTCGTCTCTGGCATGGCCTTCCCGGTGTTCCTCGCCCTGGTGCCGCTGTTCTTCGTGGTCGACCAGGTCGGCCTGCTGAACACGCACACCGGCCTGGTGCTGGTGTACATCGCCTACTCGCTGCCGTTCACCGTGTTCTTCCTGGCGGCGTTCTTCAGGACGCTCCCGACGGCCGTCGCCGAAGCGGCCATGATCGACGGAGCGTCGCACACCCGGACGTTCTTCCAGATCATGCTGCCCATGGCGAAGCCCGGCATGATCAGCATCACCGTCTTCAACGTGCTCGGGCAGTGGAACCAGTACCTGCTTCCGCTGGTCCTGCTCGCGGGCGCCAAGGACAAGTGGGTCATCACCCAGGGCATCGCCGACATCTCCACCATCGCCGGGTACGAGGCGGACTGGCCCGGCCTGTTCGCCGCGCTGAGCATTTCCATCGTCCCGGTAGTGATCGTGTACATCATCTTCCAACGCCAGATCCAGTCTGGCCTGGCCTCAGGAGCACTGAAGTAACGTGAGCCCATGGACGTGGACGCGAAACTGAGTGAAGTACCCGCCTGGCGGCGGGAAGGCGACGAGATCCGGCGCACGGTCACCGCGCCGGACTTCCCGACCGCCATCCGCATCGTCGACGAGATCGCCGAGCGGGCCGAGCAGCTCAACCATCACCCCGACATCGACATCCGGTGGCGCAAGCTGCACCTGGCGCTGACCACGCACGACAAGGGGGCGCTGACCGAGCTCGACTTCACCCTGGCGGGGCAGATCGACGAGATTGCCGCCAAACACGGAGCGTAGCTCCACTGTTACTGGCTAGAGTGGGTCGCCCCAGAGCTCGCACCGCGGGTTCGTGGTCAGGGGAGATGCCATGCGCCTGCCGGCGTTCCTGCTCGTCCTGCTCGCCGCGGGCTGCGCCCAGTCCGGCCCGGCCCTCGACGCCGCCCCGCCCTCACCCGGCGGGACGGCGTCCACACCGGCCGCCGGTGTGGTGACGATCTCCGGCAGTGGCCAGTTCACGCCGGACGGCAAGACCGCCATCGTCTACGACCGCAAGCTCGTCCCCGAAGGCGCGCAGGCCAGCGTGTCGGCCGAGTCCACGGGCGGCACCACGCTGTCCTCGGTGGTGGTCGAGGGCCTGCTGCCCAACCGGAAGTACGGCGTGCACCTGCACGTCAACCCGTGCGGCCCCAAGCCGGACGACGCGGGGCCGCACTTCCAGCACCAGGGCAAGCACGCCACTGCGGAGAACGAGGTCTGGCTCGACCTGAAGACCGACGGCTCGGGCGCGGCCAACGCCAGCTCCCGCAACGACTGGGCCCTCGACCCCGACCGCCTGCCCCGCTCCCTGGTCATCCATGCCGAGCCCACGGTCTCCACGGGTCCTTCGGCGGGCACGGCGGGCTCCCGCGCCGCCTGCCTGACCCTCTCCCCGCGCTGACCCGCCTGACCGCTCACCCGCCCGGGCGTACGAGGCCGCTCTCGTAGGCCAGGATGACGAGCTGGACCCGGTCACGGACCTCCAGCTTGGCGATCGCGCGGGTGATGTGGGTCTTGGCGGTGAGCGGGCTGATCACCAGGCGCTGGGCGATCTCGTCGTTGGACAGGCCGAGGGCGACCAGCCGTACCACTTCGCGTTCTCGTCCGGTCAGTGCCGACAGCCGTTGCCCGGCCGCGCCCGCGGCCGGGCCCGCCCCGAGGGCGAACTGCTCGACGACCCGCCGGGTCACGCCGGGAGACAGCAGCCCCTCGCCCGCCGCCACCAGCGTCACCGCCTTCCGCAGTTCGCCGGGCTCGACCTCTTTGGTGAGGAAGCCGCTGGCCCCGGCGCGCAGGGCGGCGAACACGTGGTCGTCGGTGTCGAACGTGGTCAGGATGATCACCCGGCTGTCGGTCTCCGCGAGGATGCGGCGGGTGGCGGTGATGCCGTCGGTGCCGGGCATGCGGATGTCCATCAGCACGACGTCGGGGCGGAGGCGGGCGGCCTGCCGTACCGCCTCGTCGCCGGATGCGGCCTCGCCGACGACCGTGAGGTCCCGCGAGCGCCTCAGCAGGCTACGGAAGCCCGCCCGGACGAGCGCCTGGTCGTCTGCGAGGAGCACCGTGATCGTCATGCCGTCGAGCCTGCCACAGGGATCTCGGCCCTGACCGCGTAGCCGCCCGCGGCGGGACCGGTGGTGAGCGTGCCCCCGAGAGCGCTCACCCGCTCCCGCATGCCGACCAGCCCGTGCCCGTCGGAGGCATCGGCGGCGCTCTCGCCGTCGTCGACGATCTCGACGGTGACCGCGTTCGCCCGGTAGGTGATCGTCACCTCGACCGCGGTCGCTCCGGCGTGCTTGAGCGTGTTGGTGAGCGACTCCTGGACGATGCGGTGGACGGCGACGGCGGGCGCCGCGGGCACGGCCGAGCGGTCGCCCTGCTCGCGCAGCTCCACCCTCAGCCCGGCAGCGCGGGCGTCCTCGGCGAGTGTGCCGAGCGAGGCGAGGTCCGGCTGCGGCACGGTGCCGGCGGGGGCGTCGCGCAGCACGCCGATGAGCGAGGCCAGGTCGGTCATCGCCCTGTTCCTGACCTCCTGGGCGGTGCGCAGGGCGTCGGCCGCCTCGTCGGGGGCCTCCCGCAGAGCGTCGGCGGCGACGTTGAGGTGGACGCCGACGACGGCCAGCGTGTGCGCGACGATGTCGTGGACCTCGCGGGAGACCTGCAGCCGCTCCTCGGCGGCGCGGACCCTGAGGTCGGTCTGGTTCAGCCGTCCGCGCCAGCGCAGCGCGGCAGCGTAGGCGACGCCGGCGGCCAGCAGGAGCGCCAGCAGCAGGCCCTCGCCGAGGATGTGGACGTAGAAGCGGCTCGGCGTCTTGCCGAGGACCGGCCAGAAGTCCACGGCGGCGTAGACGAGCTGGGCTCCGCCGATCGCGGCCACCCAGCGCACCAGCGGGGTGGCGGCGGCGGTGAAGTACGCGGCCGAGGCGGGCCAGATCCAGCCGCCCTCGAAGTCGTCGGTCAGGCGGTAGGCGAAGACGGCCGCGACGGACAGCAGCAGCACCGCCATCGGCCACCGCCGCCTGACCAGCAGAATCGCGCCCAGGAAGAGCGCGACCGGGATATCGGTCCGGGAGCTCATGTGCGACTCGGCCGCCGCCACGCCGGTGATGACACCGACCACGGTGCCCAGGGCCAGGGCGACGTCGAGCAGCCGGGCGGAGTGACGGACGTGGAAGGGGGTGTGCGGGCTCGCCGATTCGCCCATGCGGGGGATCCTCTCGTCGGGGGTGACGCCGCCACGCTAGGGCGACGGCGGCGGCCCCCGCGTCCTCCACTGATCGTCACTCCCGCCTGCACCGTCCGGGGTAGGAGCTACACCGGACGGTGTACGGGCGTCAGGCGTGCCCGGCGGGGATCGAGCCCAGGCGGCCCGCCTGGTAGTCCTCGAAGGCCTGCTGCAGTTCGGCCCTGGTGTTCATGACGAACGGGCCGTAGTGCGCGACCGGCTCCCCGATCGGCTCGCCGCCGAGCACGATGACCTCCAGCGTCTCCTTGGCGCTCGCGGAGATCGTGATGGTCTGGCCCGAGGTGGTCAGGCCGGGCCGGTTGCCGAAGCCGTCGAACACGGCGAGCTGACCCGAGCTGATCGGCCGCCGCTCCGGGCCGGCGGTGCCGTGGCCCGACAGGGCGTACGCCAGGGCGTTGAAGTCCTGACGCCACGGCATGGTCAGCCGCGCGCCCGGGCTGATCGTCGCGTGCAGCATCGTGATCGGCGTCTGCGTGCTGCCGGGGCCGACCTGTCCGGCCAGGTCGCCGGCGATGAGCCGGACCAGCGCGCCGCCGTCGTGGCTGCTCAGCAGTACCACGTTCGAGCGGCCGATGTCCTGGTAGGCGGGCGCGATCATCTTCTTGGCGCCGGGCAGGTTCACCCAGAGCTGGATGCCGTGGAAGAGCCCGCCCTGCTGGACGAGCCACTCCGGCGGTGCCTCCTTGTGCAGGATTCCCGCGCCTGCTGTCATCCACTGGGTGTCGCCGTCGGTGATCGTGCCGCCGCCGCCGTTGGAGTCGTGGTGGTCCATCACCCCGTCGATCATGTAGGTGACGGTCTCGAAGCCGCGGTGCGGGTGCCAGGGCGTGCCCTTGGGCTCGCCCGGCGCGTAGTCCACCTCGCCCATCTGGTCCATCATGATGAACGGGTCGAGGTAGGACGGCTTGATCGAGGCCAGCGCCTTGCGGACGGGGAAGCCCTCGCCCTCGAAGCCGCTGGGCGCGGTCTCCACGGCCAGCACCTTGCGCTCCGGCGCCGCCGCGACCGGCTCGGGGAGGCGGGGCAGGGTCAGGGTGTTCTCTACGGTCACGGCGGGCATGTCGTGCTCCTTTCTGGGCGTCTGGCCATGTAACCAAGTTTAGATTTCAACTATTCCACGGGAGCAGCGGATCGGGGAAGGTGCGCGTTCCCAGAGCATGAACGTGAAGACATCCCGGCCGCCACCCGCCCTCGCCGAGGCGCGGCTGGCGGCCTTGTACCGGGAGCGCCGGCTGGAGCTGATCCGGCTCGCGGTGCTCCTGGTCGGCGACAGGGAGACGGCCGAGGACGTGGTCCAGGACGTCTTCGCCCGGTTGCACGGCCGCGATCCCGGGGTGCTCACCCTCGCCTACGTCAGGACCTGCGTGCTCAACGGCTCCCGCTCGGTGCTCAGGCGGCGCGCCGTGGCGCTGCGCAGGACCGAGCGGGCCAGGGGGGCGGTCGAGTCGGCGGAGGCCGCCGCGCTGCTCGGGGAGTCGCGCCGGGAGGTGCTGGACGCGCTGCGCAGGTTGCCGGGGCGCCAGCGGGAGGCGCTGGTGCTGCGCTTCTACCTGGACCTGCCCGAAGCCGAGATCGCCAGGACCATGCGGGTCCGGCAGAGCACCGTCCGCTCGACCACGGCCAGAGCGCTGGCCAGGCTCAACCGGGAACTGGGAGGAAACGCCTGATGAGCGTCATCGAGGACCGGCTGCGCGACGCCATGCACGCCAGGGCGCGGGCCGTACAGGAGGAAGGGGTGGTGCCGGCGCTGCCCGCGCGGCGCCGGGCCGTGCGCTTCGGGTGGGTCGCGCCGATCGTGGTGGCGGTGGCGATCGTGGCGCTGGTGGCCGGGGTCACCGTGGCCGTGCGGGACGAGCCTCGGGAGCCGGTGGTGGTCACCCCGGCCGCCACGCCGCCGTTCTATGTCGGCGCCGTGGTGACCCTTGGCGCGGCCGGGACCGGGTCCGTGGCCGAGCGGGGGCCGCTGGGCGTCTACGACAGCGGAACGGGTCGGCGTACGGCCGAGCTGCCCGTGCTCGCTGAGAGCCGGGTCGCGGGACTCGGCGACGGACGCACGTTCTTCCTGGCCGGACGCGAGCGCGAGGCGGCCGCCATCCGCTTCTACCGGCTCACGCTGACGCCGGACGGCCGGATCGGCCGCCAGGAGGCGCTGCCGATCCCGGCGGATCCGCGCGTCAGGGGGCTGGACGCGCTGGCCGTCTCGCCCGACGGGCGCAAGCTCGCCTACAGCGTCCGCAGCACCACCGACGACGTGCGCGTCGCGGACGTGGGCAGCGGGCAGGTACGCCGCTGGCGTACGGCCAAAGCGGGGGTCAGCTACCGCATGGCGTGGTCGGGGGAGAGCCGCACGCTGGTGTTCTCCTGGTTGGACGAGCGCCCGGTGGGGAGTGAGACCAGGCTGCTCGACACCACGCGACCCGGCCGGGATCTGCTGGACGGCAAGGTGGTCGACGGGCGGTCGACGTTCCCCGCCGTCAAGCCCGGCGGATCGACCTTCGTGACCCAGCAAGGAGGCGGGAGGGGCATTCCGCACCTGGTCGAGTTCTCCACGAGCACTGGCAAGCAGGTGGGCGAGCGGGTCGTGAAGGAGTGGTTCAGCCCGACGGACTACGACGCGACGGGCCGTGTCCTGCTCGGCTTCGTCCGCGGCGGAGCGCCCGCCCGCCTGGACGGCGACCGGCCGGTCCGCATCCCGCTGTCCGGGCTGCCGAAGGGGAAGTCCTTCGAGGCCACCTGGTAGTCAGGGGATGCGCGACAGCATGCGCTCCATGCCGTTGACCCAGTTGTCGCGCAGCGCCTCCGTGGCGCCCGCCAGGTCGCCGGCGACGAGCAGCTCGGCGACGCGGCAGTGCTCGGCCGCCTCGCGTTCCAGCGGCGCGTCGTAGCCGGCCAGCAGGTGGGCGTAGCGCCGCATCCCGGCCTTCACGCTGGTGATCAGATCCAGCAGCCGCTCGTTCGACGAGCCGCTGAGCAGCAGGTCGTGCCACTCGTCGTCGTGGCGTTCTATGACCTGCTGCTCGGCCACCGGGTCGGGGAAGTCGTTGGCCAGGCGCAGCAGCTCGGGGCCGATCTCCTTGAGGTAGGCGGGGTCGGAGGTGGACAGCGCCAGCGACTCCAGCGCGGCGACGATCTCGCACAGCTCCCTGAACTCCTTGCGGCTGACCGGCGCGAACCGGAACCCCCGGCCCTGGTTGCTCTCCAGCACGCCCTCGCCGGCCAGCGTGATCAGCGCCTCACGCAAAGGTGTACGGCTGACGCCGAGCTCGGCGGCGAGCGCGGCCTCGTTGACGTCGGTGCCTGCGGCGAAGTCGCCCCTGCCGAGCCTGAGCAGAAGCTCTTCCCTGATCTGCTCGCGAAGCGGACGTCGCTCGATCGCCATGACCTCTCCTCCAGTTGATCTACGTCCGCATCTTAACTCTTGACGTGATGCAAAATACTGCACTATGAATTCTGTGCACAATATATTACTCGCGCAAGTGGAGGTTGACAGGTGCTGACCCGGGTGCCGGGGCTGCTGTTCGGCGGGGACTACAACCCTGAGCAGTGGCCGGAGGAGGTGTGGGCCGAGGACGTCCGCCTGATGGCGGAGGCCGGGGTGAACCTGGCGACGGTCGCGGTCTTCTCGTGGTCGCGCCTCGAACCGCGTCCAGGCGAGTACGACTTCGGCTGGCTGGACCGTGTGCTCGACCTGCTGCACGCGCACGGCGTCGCCGCCGACCTGGCCACCGCGACCGCGACGCCACCGCCCTGGCTGGTGCGCGACCACCCGTCGGTCATGCCGGTCACGGCCGACGGCGTCCGCCTCGACTTCGGCTCCCGCCAGGGCTACTGCCCCAGCTCCCCGCTGTTCAGGCAGCACGCGGTACGGCTGGCGCGCACCCTGGCGACCCGCTACCGCAACCACCCCGCGCTCGCGATGTGGCACATCGGCAACGAGTACGCCGACCACACCCTCGAATGCTTCTGCGATGAGTCCGCCCGACATTTCCGGAAATGGCTGGCGGAGCGGTACGAGTGCGTCGACGGGCTCAACGCCGCCTGGGGAACCTCCTGCTGGGGCCAGCACTACACCTCGCTCGACCAGGTGAACCCGCCCCGCACCGCCCCGGGCCCGATCAACCCCGCCCAGGTCCTCGACTGGCGCCGCTTCAGCAGCGACGCCCTCCTGGAGTGCTTCGCGGCGGAGAAGGCCGTGCTCAGGGAGATCACCCCCGACGTCCCCGTCACCACGAACTTCATGAGCATCCTGCACGGCCTCGACTACTGGACCTGGGCCGCCGCCGAGGACCTGGTCAGCGACGACGCCTACCCCGACCCCGCCGACCCGGACTCCCACGTCGCCGTGGCGATGAGCTACGACCTCATGCGCTCCCTCAAGCAGCGCCCCTGGCTGCTGCTGGAGTCCGCGCCCGGCGCCGTCTCCTGGCGCGAGGTCAACGCGCCCAAACCGCCCGGCCTGATGCGCCTGCACAGCCTCCAGGCGCTCGCCCACGGCTCCGACGGCGTGATGTTCTTCCAGTGGCGCCAGGCCAAGTACGGCCCCGAGAAGTTCCACTCCGCGCTGCTCCCGCACGGCGGCACCGCCACCCGCGGCTGGCAGGACACCCTCGGCCTCGGCGCCGACCTGCGCGCCCTCGCCGAGATCGCCGGGACCACGACGAAGGCCGACGTCGCGCTCGTCCTGGACTGGGAGAGCTGGTGGGGCCTGGAGGCCCCCGAGTCGATGCCCTCCAACCGCCTCAAACTCAAAAACCTCCTGCTCAGCTGGTACGCCCCCCTGCACGCCCGCGGCATCCAGGTCGACCTCGCCCCACCCGGCCGCGACCTGTCCGGATACCGCCTGGTGATCGCGCCCAACCTCTACCTCTGCACACCGGAGCACGCCGAGTCGCTCGCCGCCGTCCAGGGCGAACTCGTGGTCGGCCCGTTCAGCGGCGTCGTCGACGCGGCCGACCAGGTCCACGACGGCGGCGCCCCCGGCCCGCTCCGCGACCTGCTGGGCGTCACGGTGGACGAGTTCTGGCCCCTGTCCGACGGCGTCGTCCAGTCGGTGGTCGGCACGGGCCCGCGGGACGCCGAGATGTCCGCGCGGACGTGGGCCGAGTGGATCCGGGTCCTCGACGCCGAGGTCCTCGCGCACTACGCGGGCGGCGACCTGGACGGGCGGCCCGCGATCACCCGCAACGGGCGGACGACCTACCTGAGCTGCCTGCTCGACGACGTGCGGCCGATCCTCGACGACGTCCTCGCCAGGGCGGGCGTACGGCCGGTGGCCGACGTGCCCGACGGCGTGGAGGCCACCCGCCGGGACGGCTACCTCTTCCTGCTCAACCACACGACTTCGGCCCGCCGCGTGCACCTGCGCGGGCCGGGACGGGACCTGCTGACCGGGCGGGATCTCGACGGTGAGATCCGGCTCGAACCCCGCGACGCCGTAGTGCTGCGCCTCGAAGGAGACTCGTGACCCACCCATACATCCCGAACGCCGAACCGGGCGTGCGGGCCGAGATGCTCGCCGCGATCGGCGTGCCGAGCGTCGAGGAGTTCTATGCGGACATCCCGGCGGACCTGCGCCTCGACCGCCCGCTCGACCTGCCCGAACCGTTCGTCGCCGAGTACGACCTGGTCAGGCACATGCGCGGCCTGCTCGGCAACACCACCGACACCGTGCAGGCGCTGAGCTTCCTCGGCCACGGCTGCTACCCGCACCACGTGCCCGCGGTCTGCGACGAGGTCAACTCGCGCAGCGAGTTCCTCACCGCCTACGCGGGCGAGCCGTACGAGGACCACGGCCGCTTCCAGGCGCTGTTCGAGTACGTCAGCATGATGGGCGAGCTCCTGGAGATGGACGTCGTCAACGTCCCGACCTATGACGGGTTCCAGGCGGCGGGCACCGCGCTGCGGATGGCGGCCAGGTACACCGGCCGCGCCAAGGTGCTGGTCGGCGCGGCGATCAGCGGCGACAAGCTGAGCAAGCTGCGTGACTTCCTGGCCCCGGACATCGAGATCGTGCTGGCCGCCACGGACGACGACGGCGAGTTCGCCCGCGTGGTGGACGGCCGGATCCTGACGGCCGACGCCGCCCGGGTGCCCTTCGACGAGTCCTTCGCCGCGATCTACCTGGAGACGCCGAACGTGTACGGCGTCGTCGAGACCCGCGGCCGTGAGCTGGCCGACCTGGCGCACGCCCACGGCGCGCTGCTGGTCGTCGGCGCGGACCCGATCTCGCTGGGCGTGCTGGCCCCGCCCGCCGCCTACGGCGCCGACATCGTCTGCGGCGACATCCAGTCGCTCGGCATCCACCAGAACTACGGCGGCGGCCACGCCGGGTACATCGCCACCCACGACCACGAGCGGCTGGTCGCCGAGTTCCCGTCGCGGCTGTTCGGCATCGCGCCGACCAAGGTCCCCGGCGAGTACGGCTTCGGCGACGTCTTCTACGACCGCACCTCCTTCGCCCTGCGCGAGGAGGGCAAGGAATGGGTGGGCACCGCCGCCGCCCTGTGGGGCATCACCGCCGGCGTCTACCTGGCCCTCATGGGCCCGCAGGGCATGAAGGACCTGGGCGAGGTCGTGCTGGCCCGCACCCGCTACGCGATGGACGCGCTGGCCAAGTTCGCCGAGGTGCTGCACGCGGGCGCGGTCCACTTCCGCGAGTTCGCGATCCGGGTGCCCGACGCCCACGCGCTGCTCGCCGCGCTGCGCGCCGAGAACATCTACGGCGGCGTCCCGCTGGACGACCGCACGCTGCTGGTCTGCGTGACCGAGCGGCATTCCATCGCCGACATCGACCGCCTGGTCCAGGCCGTGAAGGAGGCGCTGTGAGCTCGCAGGCCGAACCGTTCGCCGAACTGCCGATCGCGCCGAAGCCGCCGCTGCGCCGCTTCCACCAGGCGCGCTGGGACGAGCCGATCATCTTCGAGCTGTCGAAGACCGGCCGCCGCGGGCTCGCCGTACCGGAGGCCGGGGCCGAGAAGGTGGAACTGCCGGAGAGTGTACGGCGGGCCGAGCCGCCCAGGCTGCCGGAGATGGCGCAGTTGCACGTGCTGCGGCACTACCTGCGGCTGTCGCAGGAGAACCTGGGCGTCGACCTGAACATCGACGTCGGCCAGGGCACCTGCACGATGAAGTACAGCCCCAAGGTCAACGACCAGTTCGCGAACATGATCGCGGAGCTGCATCCGCTGCAGCACGAGGACACCGTCCAGGGCGTGCTGGAGGTCTACTGGCGGCTGGAGCGGATGCTGGCGGAGATCTCCGGCATGTCGCGGGTGTCGCTGCAGCCGGGGTCGGGGTCGGCGGCCATCTACGCCAACATCGCGATGATCCGCGCCTACCACGCCGCTCGCGGCGAGGGGCACCGCGACCAGGTCATCACCACGATGTTCTCGCACCCGTCGAACGCGGCCTGCGCCAAGACGGCCGGGTACGAGGTCATCACGCTGATGCCGGACGCCGACGGCTACCCGGACATCGAGGCGCTGCGCGCCGCGGTCGGCCCGCGCACGGCCGCCCTGCTGATCACCAACCCCGAGGACACCGGGATCTTCAACCCGCGAATCCGTGAGTTCGTCGAGCTGGTGCACGGGGTGGGCGGGCTGGCCTGCTACGACCAGGCCAACGCCAACGGCATCCTGGGCATCACCCGGGCCCGCGACGCCGGGTTCGACCTGTGCCACTTCAACCTGCACAAGACCTTCTCCACGCCGCACGCCTGCGGCGGCCCCGCGGCCGGAGCGTGCGGCGTCTCGCCGGAGCTGGAGCCGTTCCTGCCGGGACCGATGGTGGACCGCACCGACGACCGCTTTACGCTGACATTTCCGGAAATGTCGGTTGGGAAGATCCGGCCGTTCCTCGGGGTCACCCCGAATGTCGTGCGGGCCTACGCGTGGATCATGGCGATGGGCGCCGAGGGGCTGCGCGAGGTGGCCGAGACGGCGGTGCTCAACAACAACTACCTGATGCACAAGGTGCTGCAGATTCCCGGTGCCTCGGCTCCGTGGGACAAGCGGCGGGTCGAGCAGGTGCGCTACTCCTGGCAGGAGCTGTCCGAGGAGACCGGCGTGCACTCCGAGGAGATCGGTGTGCGGGCGGCCGACTTCGGCGTCCACTACTGGACCAGCCACCACCCGTACGTGGTCCCCGAGCCGTTCACCCTGGAGCCGACCGAGTCGTACTCCATGGAGGACCTCGACGAGTACGCGGCCATCCTGGCGCACGTGGCCGACGAGGCGCGGGCGGATCCCGAGTTCGTCAAGGGCGCGCCGTACAACCAGACCGTGCACAAGATCGATATGACTCCGCTGGACGACCCGAAGCAGTGGGCGCCGACCTGGCGGGCGTACGTGCGCAAGCACCTGCGCGGCGAACCCCAATGAGTCCGTTCACCGTCGGGCTGGTGGTGAACCCGGTCGCCGGGCTCGGCGGGGCGGTCGGACTCAAGGGCAGCGACGGCGCCGAGGTGCAGCGGGAGGCGCTCAGCCGGGGCGCCACGCCGCAGGCGGCGAACCGGGCCGCGCACGCCGTGCGCACCCTGCTGTCTCGGCACCCGGCCACCCGGATCGTCACCGTCCCCGGCGCCATGGGTGAGCACAGCGCCCAGGCGTCCGGTGCCGTCTTCGACCTGGTAGGGCTCCCGGCGTCCCCGGTCACGACGCCCGCTGACACGCGGGCGGCCGTGATCGCGCTCAAGGATGTGGACCTGCTGCTGTTCGCCGGGGGAGACGGCACCGCGCGCGACGTGCTCGACGCCGTGCGCGGGCTCGGCGTCGGCGCGCCTCCCGTGCTGGGCGTCCCGGCCGGGGTGAAGGTCTACTCCGGGTGCTTCGCGCTCAGCCCGGCGGCGGCCGGATTCGCCGCGGCGGACTACGCGGCCTCGCCCCGACGGGCCGAGGCCGAGGTGGTGGATCTCGACGAGGAGCGCTACCGGCACGGGCGGGTCAGCCCCCGCCTGTACGGAGTGCTCGCCGTACCCGCCGACCGGGCCCGGCTGTCCGGCCGGAAGACCGGGTCCAGCAGCGCTGCCCCCGCCACCGTGGAGGGCATCGCGGGCGAAGTGGTGGCGCGGATGCGGCCCGGCGTCCGCTATGTGCTCGGCCCTGGCGCCACCACGACGGCGGTGGGTCGCGAGCTCGACCTGGTCACCACGCTGCTCGGCGTGGACGTGGTCGAGTACCAGGAGGGCAGGTCCCGCCTGGTAGCCTCCGACGTCACCGAGGCCGAGCTGTTCGCGCTGGTGAACGGCCATGAGGCGGTCGCGGTGCTGTCGGTGATCGGCGGGCAGGGCTTCGTGCTCGGCCGGGGTAACCAGCAGCTCTCGCCCCGGGTGCTGCGGGCCGTACAGAACCTGGTCGTGCTGGCCACCCAGCAGAAGCTGGCCGCGCTGAACGGCCGCCCGCTGCTCGCCGACACCGGCGAGGAGGACCTGGACCACAAGCTCGCCGGACACGTCCAGGTGATCACCGGATACCGCGAGAGCACCGTCTACCGCATCGCCGCCGCGAGTGAGGAGAACTTGTGAACACACTGACCGGAAAGGTGGCGATCGTCACCGGCGGGGCCTCGGGCATCGGCCGGGCCACCGCGCTGCTGTTCGCCGAGGAGGGCGCCCAGGTCGTCGTCGCCGACATCGACGGCGCGGGTGCCGAGGCCGTCGCCAAGGAGATCGGCGGCCTCGCCGTCCAGGCCGACGTGTCCAGCCCGGAGGACTGCCGCCGGATCGTGCGGACCGCGGTCGACGGCTTCGGCGGCCTGCACGTGCTGTTCAACAACGCCGGGATCATCCGCCGCACCACCGCCCTGGACCTGGACGTCGAGGAGTGGGACCGGGTGATGGCGGTGAACGTCCGCTCGGTGTTCCTGATGTGCAAGTACGCGATCCCCGCCATGACCGGCGGCGGCTCGATCGTGAACACCGGCTCCGGCTGGGGCCTCAAGGGCGGCGGCAACGCGATCTCCTACTGCGCGTCGAAGGCCGCCGTCGTCAACATGACCAGGGCCCTGGCCATCGACCACGCCAAGGCCGGGATCCGGGTCAACTCCGTCAATCCCGGCGACACCGACACCCCGATGCTGCGCGAAGAGGCCAAGCAGCTCAACGAGGACTGGGCGGCGTTCGAGAAGGACGCCGCCGACCGGCCGATGGGTCGCTCGGGCAGCCCCGAGGAGATCGCTCAGGCCGTGCTCTTCCTGGCGAGTGACGCCGCCAGCTACATCACCGGATCAGCGCTCGTCGTCGACGGCGGCGGGCTCGCCTAACCCCCCTCAGGAGTAAGACATGAAGCGTGCGGCAGCCGTCATCGGCCTCCTCACGATCGCTGCCACGGCGTGCAGTGGCGGCGGCGGCGCACCGGGCGTGCCCGGCTCCGGCGGAAAGGACGCCTCCGACGGCCCGGTGACCATCCGCTGGTCGGCCTGGGGATCGGCGGAGGACATGAAGCTCTACGAGCCCCTGGTCAAGGAGTTCGAGAGCAAGAACCCCAACATCAAGCTCAAGCTGGAGCCGGTGGCCAAGTACGAGGACTACCACCCCAAGCTCCTCACCCAGCTCACCAGCAAGACCGCGCCCGACGTCTTCTTCGTGGGCGACGACAACATCGGCAGGTTCGTCCAGGCCGGTGTCCTGACTCCGCTCAACGACAAACTCGCGAGCGCGGAGTCCAAGAGCAAGCCTGAGGACTTCTTCGAGGGCGTGTACGGCGGCGCCAAGAAGGACGGCCAGATCTACGGCGTCCCGAACGACGTCAACCCCGAGGTCCTCTGGTTCGACAAGAAGGCCCTCAAGGACGCCGGCATCACCGAGAACCCGGCCGAGCTCTACGCCGCGGGTCAGTGGACGATGCCCAAGTACCTGGAGATGGGTCAGCAGCTGGTCAAGGCCGGTAAGTCCGGTTCGTTGTTCTGGAACTGGTACGGCTCCACCTACAGCATGATCCACGGCTTCGGCGGCAAGGCGTGGGACGGCGGCAAGTTCACCGCCACCACCGACCCGAAGGCCCGCGAGGCGCTGCAGACCCTGACCAAGGGCTACGCCGACAAGACCTTCGTCTCCGTTGACCTGCAGCCCGCCAGCAACGGCGGCAACACTCAGTTCCTCAAGCACACGGCGGGCTTCTACGCCGGCGGACGCTGGGTGATCGACATCATCAAGAAGGGCGGCGACAAGGCCAACTACGACGTCGTCCCCTTCCCGTCGCCGGACGGCAAGCCGATGTTGGGCGCGGTGGCCGCCTCCTACCTGGCGATCAACAAGAACACCCCGCACGGCAAGGAGGCGTTCGCCTGGCTGTCCACCTTCGTCAGCAAGGACGGGCAGATCGCCCGTATGAAGGGCGGCGGCGGCGTCCCGTCGATCAAGGGCGCCGAGTCGGTCGTCCTGGACGGCTACCCCGAGCACGCGCAGACCCTGATCGACGTGCGTGACAACGGCTTCGCCAACTACCCGGAGGAGGTCGCCGTGCCAGGTCTGACCGCGGACATCAACGACCACCTCCTGAAGGTCTGGCAGGGCAAGCTGCCCTTCGACCAGGGCATGACGGAGCTGCAGAAACTCGTTGAAGGCAAGCTCGGCTAGTGGCCACACTCAGCCGCCCCAGGACCGCCCCGGCCAAGACCTCTCCCGCCAAGAAGGTCAGGAGCCGGGACGGCCTGTGGGCCGCCTTCTTCCTCGCTCCCCAGGTGGTGGGGCTGGTCGTGTTCCTGATCGTGCCGCTCGGGCTCGCCGTGGTGCTGGCGTTCATGCAGTGGGGTGGGATCGACGAGCAGAAGTGGGTCGGCTTCGACAACTTCGCCACCCAGCTGAGCGACCCGATGTTCGGGCGGGCCGTCTGGAACACCATCAAGATCGCGTTGATCACCGTGCCGGTGGGGTTGTCCCTTGCGGTGCTCATCGCGGTGGCGCTCAACAGCATCAAGGGCAGCAGCTTCTACCGGGTGCTGTACTTCATGCCGGTCGTCACCAGCTCGGTCGCGGTCGCGCTGATCTGGCAGGTCATCCTGGCCGATGGCGAGAACGGCGTGCTGAACACCTCGCTGCGGAAGTGGTTCGGCATCACCGCCCCCGACTGGCTGGGCAGCCCCGAGTGGGTGATCGTCTCCATCGCGATCGTGACGATCTGGTCCTCGCTCGGGCTCAACGTGGTCATCTTCATGGCCGGTCTGCAGACGATCCCGCCGCAGGTCTTCGAGGCGGCCAGGATCGACGGGGCGAGCGCGCTGCAGACCTTCCGCCGCGTCACGCTTCCGCTGCTGTCGCCCACGATCTTCTTCTCCACGGTCGTCGCGGTGATCAGCTCCCTGCAGGCGTTCGACCTGATCTACGTGCTGGTCGACCCGAAGGACAACGAAGGCGCGCAGACGATCGTGTTCCGGGTCTACGAGCTCGGCTTCCGCGACTTCGAGTTCGGCATGAGCAGCGCCGCCTCGATCCTGCTGCTGCTTCTCACCCTGATCGTCACCCTCATCCAGTTCGCGGCGCAGAAGCGCTTCGTCCACTACGACTCCTAGGGAAATCCGCCATGCGAACCAGGCAGGTCGCCCTGCACGTCTCGCTGACCATCGGCGGGCTCCTGATGCTGTTCCCCTTTGTCTGGATGTTCCTGACGTCCTTCAAGGGCACGCACCAGATGCTCAACGACCCGACCGCCTGGCTGCCCAGCCCCTGGCTGCCGCAGAACTACGTGGACGTGGTGACGGGAAGCAACGCCCTGGGCGCTTTCTGGAACAGCTTCTACATCGCGGTCCTGAACGTCGCCCTGACGCTGCTGACCTCGGCGATGGCCGCCTACGCCTTCGCCCGCATCAAGTTCCGGGGCTCGGGCGCGCTGTTCGTGGTCTTCCTGGCCACCCAGATGGTGCCGCCGCAGGTGACGATCGTCCCGCTCTACCTGATGCTGGCCGAGATCGGCTGGGTGGATTCGCACATGTCGCTGATCGTGCCCACGATCGCCAACCCGTTCGCCGTCTTCCTGCTGCGCCAGTTCATCCGGGCGGTTCCGGTGGAGCTGGAGGAAGCGGCCAGGATCGACGGCGCCAACCGCTGGACGATCTTCTGGGGGGTCGTGCTGCCCAACATCAAGCCGGGCCTCGGGGCGATGGGCATCATCGCTTTCCTCTCCGCCTGGAACTCTTACTTCTTCCCGCTGATCTTCCTCAACACGCCCGAACTGTTCACGGTGCCGCTGCTGCTGGCCACCTACGCCAAGCAGTACGGCGCGATCGACTACGGCCTCATCCTGGCCGCCTCCTCGATCGCGGTCGTGCCCACGCTGATCGCCTTCCTGATCGGCCAGCGGAGGATCATCAACTCGATGGCCGCGTCCGGCCTCGGAGGACGCTGAAGTGTTCACCCTCGACCTACGCGAACGCCCCTTCACCGACCGGGGCTCCCGCCTGCTGGTGATGGCGGCCGACGACGGCTCCCTGTGGATCGCCCGCGCCTCCTACGAGACCCGCCTCTCCGACACCACCGTCCTCACGGGCCTGCGCCTCTACGCGGGCACCCAAGAGCTGCCGGTACGGCGGGCGCTACCGGACCGCGTCGAGTACGCGGACGGCACCTGCCTGACCTTCGCCGACCCCGAAACCCTCGTCCTGGTGAGCGCTACCGCGGCGGCCCTGGCGGTCTCGGACGGCGAGGCCGCGTTGGCCGGTACGGTTACGGCGGTCTGGGATGGCGGGTCCTCGGTGGTGGACGGGTGCCTGGCGCTGGTCGGTGTGGGGGAGCACGACGGCGCCGAGGCGTTGCGCGAGGCCGGGGCGCGGTGGGCGGAGTGGTTCGGCCGGATGCCCGCCGTCCGGGAGGATCTGCGGGAGCGGGCCGAGATGGCCTGGTGGACGCTCGCCGTCAACCTGGTCGACATCCAGGGCCGCGAGTCGCTGATCCCCTCCAAGTACGGATATGTCGGGCTGTGGAACTGGGATTCCTACTTCCACGCCATCGCCCTGCGCCACGCCGACCCCGCCCTGGCCCGCGACCAGATCCGCATCCTGCTCGACCATCAGCGCCCCGACGGCCTCATCCCCGACGTGGTCCACGACCACGGCACCCTGTCCGAAACCACCGACCTCCCCCGCTCCGACCAACTCCGCCTGGCCCAGCACGTCGGCCAGGCGACCACCGCCTCCAGCAGCCAGGGCGCCGGTGAGCCGGTGGGCGGGGTCGTGCCGGTGACCAAGCCGCCGCTCACCGCGTGGGCCGTCTGGAAGATCCACGAGGTCGCGCCCGACCTGGACTTCCTCGCCGAGGTCTATGAGCCGCTGGTTCGCTCGCAGAACTGGTGGCTGGCGCACTCCGACCCCGACGGCGACGGCCTGGCCGAGTACCTGCACCCGTACTCCTCCGGCCTCGACGACAGCCCCATCTGGGACCACGGCCCCCGCGCCGAACCCCCCGACCTGAACTCCTACCTGGCCCTGCAGTACGACCGCCTGGCCGACATCGCCGCCGCCCTGGGCCGCGAGGAGGACGCGGCGGCCTGGCGGGTGAAGGCGCAGGAGCACACCGACCTGCTGGTCGGCCGCCGCTGGACGGGCGCCCGCTTCACCACGCTCGCCGGAGGCGAGGAAGTGGCGACCAGAACGGCCCTGGACCTCATGCCGCTGTTCACCGGCCGCCTGCCACGGGAGATCGCCGCGAAGCTGGTGGCGGACCTGCGGTCGCCGAGCTTCTGGGGCGAACGCCCGGTGCCGACGGTCGCCTTCGACGACCCGCTGTTCGACCAGGACGCGATGTGGCGCGGCCCGGTGTGGCTCAACGTGAACTACCTCCTGATCGACGGCCTGCGCCGGTCCGGATACGACGCGGACGCCGACGAGCTGACCGGGCGCACCCTGGCCATGGTCCGCGACGGCGGCGGCCTGTACGAGTACTGGAACCCGCTGACCGGCACCCGGGCGGCCCGCGCCACCTCGGGCTTCGGCTGGTCGGCCGCCCTGTTCATCGACCTGGCGGCCCGCGACGCGAATCCGGCGGGGCATGTCGAAGCGGAGGTGCCCGCTCCGACCTCCGGTTGAGAGGCGCCCGACGGGGGTGCCGCGAAACGGGAGTTCACCATGACGACCGACACCCTCGCCAGGGCCGGAAAGCGGGAGTGGGTCGGGCTGGCCGTGCTCGGCCTGCCCACACTGCTGCTGTCCCTGGACATGAGCGTGCTCTACCTGGCTCTGCCCCACCTCAGCGCCGAGCTCGGCGCCACCGGCGTCCAGCAGCTGTGGATCACCGACATCTACGGGTTCATGATCGCCGGATTCCTGGTCACCATGGGCACGGTCGGCGACCGCGTCGGCCGCCGCAAGCTGCTCCTGATCGGCGCCGTCGCCTTCGGCGTCGCCTCGGTGGTGGCCGCCCTGTCCACCAGCGCCGAGATGCTCATCGCCGCCCGCGCCCTGCTCGGCGTGGCCGGAGCGACGCTGATGCCGTCCACGCTCGCCCTGATCGGCAACATGTTCGCCGACCCCAGGCAGCGCGGGCTGGCCATCGGCGTCTGGATGAGCTGCTTCCTCGGCGGCGTCGCCGCCGGGCCGATCATCGGCGGCGCGCTGCTGGGGGCCTTCTGGTGGGGCGCGGCCTTCCTGCTGGGCGTACCGGTCATGCTGGTGCTGCTGGTGGCGGGCCCGCTGCTGCTGCCCGAGTTCCGCGCTCCCCAGGCCGGGCGGGTGGACCTGGCCAGCGTGGCACTCTCCCTGGCCGCCATCCTGCCGCTCATCTACGGCCTCAAGGAACTGGCCCAGGCGGGCCGGCAGCCGCTGCCCCTCGCCGCCATCCTGGCGGGCGTGATCTTCGCCGTCGCGTTCGTACGGCGTCAGCGGCGGCTGGCCGACCCCCTGCTGGACCTGCGCCTGTTCAGCGATCGCACGTTCAGCTCGGCGCTCGGCGTCTGGCTGCTGTTCGGCGCGGTGCAGGGCGGCAGCTACCTGTTCTTCGCGCTGTACCTGCAGGTGGTCGCCGGACTCTCGCCGATCGAGGCTGGGCTGCGGCTCGTCCCCTCGGCAATCGCCATGATCGTCGCCTCGCTGCTCGCCCCGGTCCTGGCCCGGCGGATCAGGCCGGGCAGCCTGATCGCGGCCGGACTCCTGGTCGCCGCCGGCGGCTACGTGGTGCTGACCCTGGTGGACGGCGGGGGCGGTGTCCCCATCGTGGTGGCGGGCCTGGTCGTCTCCCTGTTCGGGGTGGGCGTGGCCGGGGCGCTGGGCACGGGCCTGATCATCGGCTCGGTCCCGTCCGCCAAGACGGGCTCGGCGGCGGCCCTGTCGGAGACGAGCGGCCAGTTCGGCATCGCGCTGGGCATCGCCGTCATGGGCACCATCGGCACCGTCCTCTACCAGGGCCGGTTCGCGGCTCCCGAGGGGCTGCCCGCCGGGGTGGCGTCGGCGGCGGAGGAGAGCATCGCCGGGGCCACGATCGCGGCCCGGACCCTGCCCGGCGACGCCGCCACCCGCCTCCTCGACGCCGCCAGGGACGCCTTCAGCTCCGGGATCAGCTCGCTGGCCTGGATCAGCGCCCTCTTCTTCGTCGCCCTCGCCATCCTCGCGGCCGTCACCCTGAGGCAAGCCCCGCCGACCGGCGGGGCCGTACCCGCGGAGGAGGACGGCAGGCACGCGGACGAGGTCGCGCGGGCCTGAGCGGCGCCGCGCGGACGGTTTGGGGAAGGGGCAGCCCGCGGTCAGCCGAAGACCGCGGGTGGGGGGACCGGGGCCAGGACGGGGTCGCCGTCTCTGATCGGAGGGGCGCCGGCCACGAAGTTCGTGAGGGCGTCGCCGTACACGCATCTGGCCTGGGTCAGCCCGCCCGCGGCTCGGCGGGACAGCGGGTCGACGGGCAGGGGGGACGGTGAGGCGGCCACGATCAGGTTGCCGAATCTGCGGCCGCGCATGACGCCGGGCTCGGCCAGGAGCGCCACGTGCCGGAAGGTGCCGCGCACGGTGGCGACGAGCCGGCGCGCGAAGGCCAGCCCCTTGCCGTCGGCCGTGTTGATCAGCAGGGTGCCCGTGGGGCGGAGCACCCTGGCGATGTCGCCCATGTACTCGGCCGTGGCCAGTTCCACCGGCATGGTCGCCCCGGAGAAGGCGTCCAGGATGAACAGGTCGGTCGAGGCGTCCCAGATGCCTTCGGTGGCCTCGCGCCCGCCCTGGACGCGCACCTTGGTCTTGGGCACCGACTTGAGGTTGAGCTGTTCGCGTACCAGGTCGACGAGCAGGCCGTCGGGCTCGATCACGATCTGCCGGGAGCCCGGCCGGGTGGCGGCGACGTAGCGCGGCAGAGTGCAGGCGCCGCCGCCGACGTGTACGCAGCTCAGCGCCCCGTCGGGGATGACGTCGATCACATCGGCCATCAACCGGACATACTCGAAATCCAGAAATGTCGGATCTTCCAGGTCCACGTACGACTGGGGCACGCCATCCTTGGACAGCACCCATCCGCTGGGGCGGTCGAAATCCTTCAGCAGTTCGACCTCCCCGAAGGTGACCGGGTAGCGGCCCGGCATCGGCTCGCGCGGCCCACGTGTCACGACCGGCTCCCTTCTGGTATATCGAGGTGGAACTTGTCCCTTGGAGAACCGTATGCGTAGACGACGCCTGCTTGTGCTGGTAACCGCGCTGCTCGCGCTGGGCGGTGCCGGCACCTTCGCCTACGTGTCCGCGACCGGCGTCAAGGGCAGCGCCGGGCAGACCGCCGCAGCGTACTTCGAGGCGTGGCAGGGCGGCTACCCGGACACGATGCGCGACCTGGTGGCCGACCCGCCCGCCGACTTCGTCCAGCGCCATCTCGGCCTGAACGAGGAGCTGCGGGTGGAGAAGCTCGAACTGCGGCCGGGGGCGGTACGGAGCACCGGGGAGGAGACGGCCGAGGTGGCCTTCGCCGGGACCAGGACGATCACCGAGATGGGGCCGTGGCCGTTCCAGGGGACGTTGCGGCTGGCCGTGCGGGGGACGAAGTGGAAGGTCCTGTGGGCGCCCGAGACGCTGCATCCGGCGTTGAAGGACGGCGGGAGCGTCACGCTCGACGAGATCAAGGTGCCGGGGGTCGAGCTGGTCACCAAGTCGGGGATCAAGATGCCGTTCAACAGCGGGGCCGAGCCGTACCTGATGGAGCTCAACGAGCGGCTCGGCACGGTCAACTCCGGCTGGGCGATCAACGCCAGGACGGCGGGCGGGCAGGTTCGACGGCTCGTGGTCTACCAGCCGCCGCCCGCGCGCCAGGTGCGCACCACGCTGTCGCGCCCGGTGCAGGCCGCGGCGGCGCGCGCGCTGGACGGCGTCAGGCAGCCCGCGGCGGTCGTCGCCGTGCGGGCCAGCACGGGGGAGATCCTGGCGATCGCCGACCGGCTGGGCGGTGAGCGGGCGGCGCTGCAGACCCTCTATCCGCCGGGCTCGGCGTTCAAGGTGGTCACCGCGGCCGGGCTGCTGGCCGCCGGTCTCAGGCCGGACAGCGTCGTGCCGTGTCCCGGGGCCACCAGGCTGCCCGGCGGCATGCACGAGTTCCTCAACCCGGAGGGCAAGGACAGGGGTGACCTCCCATTCGGCACCGCCTTCACGCAGCCGTGCAACACCACCTTCGTTGAGCAGGTCGGCAGCAGGCTGAAGGCGCCCGGTCTCGCCGCGCTTGCCAAGAACTGGGGGTTCGACGGCAAGGGCCTGGCCACCGGGGTCGGCGGCCTGTGCGGCAGCGCGAGCCCGGCCGACGCCCCCGACAAGATCGGGGCCGCCGCCATGGGGACGGGGTCGGTGAAGGCCACGCCTCTGTGCATGGCCGTGGCCGCCGCCGCCGTGGACAGCGGGACCTGGCGCGCGCCGAGGCTGGTCACCGTCAAGGCCGCCAGGAAGCTCGACGGCGCGCCGCCGAAGGGCGCGGAGCTCGACGGGCGCGTCACCGAGGGGCTGCGCGCGATGATGCGCCAGGCGGTCGTCCCGGGCAGCACGGTGGGCCGCGGCCTGCCCGGCGGGGTCTCCGGCGTGACCGGCACCGCCGAGCCCGCCGACGGCGGCCGGAAACACGCTTGGTTCGTCGGCTTCCGGGGCGATGTGGCCTTCTCGGTCCTGGTCGAGAACGGCGGCTCGGGCGACACGGCGGCCCTCCCGATCGCCGCCCGATTCCTCAAGGGCCTCTAACTTACGGGAGCGTAGGTTACGCTATCGTAGGTTTTATGATGAGTGTTCCCCTGCTCTCCAAGCCTCGGCTGCGTGGCTGGTTGCACGCTGGAGCCCTGCCGGTCGCCCTCGTGGCCGGATTCGTCCTGGTAGCGCTGGGTCCCACCCTCGAGGCCAGGCTCGCCTCCGCGATCTACGCGATCACCTCCGGCCTGCTGTTCGGCATCTCCGCCACCTACCATCGCGGCACCCTCGGCCCGCGCCTGGCCGAGGTGCTGCGCCGGTTCGACCACGCGAACATCTACCTGATCATCGCCGGCACCTACACCCCCTTCGCCCTGCTCGCCCTCGACGGCGCGGCGCGGGTGGCCGTGCTGGCCGTGGTCTGGTCGGGCGCGCTGGCCGGGGTGCTGTTCCGGGTGTTCTGGATGAACGCGCCCCGCTGGCTCTACACGGTCCTCTACCTGGCGCTCGGCTGGACGGCCGTCTTCGTGCTGCCGCAACTGCTCACCGGCGCCGGCGCGGCCGCGGTCGCGCTGGTCGCCGTCGGCGGCGTCCTCTACAGCCTCGGAGCCGTCGTGTACGGCCTGCGCCGCCCCGACCCCTTCCCCCGCTGGTTCGGCTTCCACGAGATCTTCCACGCCTGCACCGTGGCCGCCTACCTGGTGCAGTACATCGCGATCTCGATGGTGGTCTACTCCCACGCTTAGCACCGACATTTGACCGCACGCTGGTGTGCCGTCGCGGGTTTCATGGGAAATCCCCCAGCATGGACCAATTGGCGGGCACCTGGTGGCTCTTCCTCATCCGGGGCATCTGCGCGATCATCTTCGGTATCCTCGCGCTGATCTGGCCGGGGATCACGCTGCTGACCCTGGTGATCTTCTTCGGCGCCTACGCGATCGTCAGCGGCGTCTTCTCGCTGTTCAGCGCCCTCCGGCACGGCGCGCAGGGCAGGGCCTGGATGATCCTGTCCGGCATCCTCGGCATCGCGGCGGGCATCATCGCCTTCGCCTGGCCCGGCATCACCACGATCGCGCTCCTCTACGTCATCGCCTTCTGGGCGATCTTCGCCGGTATCTCCGAGATCATCGCGGGCATCAAGCTCCGCAACGAGATCGAGAACGAATGGATGCTGATCGTCGGCGGCGTGTTGTCGGTCATCTTCGGTCTGCTGCTGGTCATCTGGCCGCGCTCGGGCGCGCTCGCGCTCACCTGGCTGATCGGCATCTTCGCCATCATCTACGGCGTCACGACGGTCGTGCTCGCCTTCCGGGTGAAAAACCTGGTGCGCTAGACGCCCTTGCCTGGAAAGTCTTTACATACACGATCTATACGAGGGAATGTATGTCGTAATCCGGCTCGAAGGGGAGAGGATATGGACGTACACGACCGACTCGCCCGCCATTTGCTCGTGGACGGATACCGGCTGGTGCTCGACCTCGGCCGCAGCCAGGGCTCCTGGCTCGTCGACGCCCGCACCGGCCGTCGCTATCTGGACTTCTACACGTTCTTCGCGTCGGCGCCCCTGGGGGTGAACCCGCCCTTCGACGCCGGGTTCGCCCGGCTGCTCGGCGCCGTGGCGGCCAACAAGCCCGCCAACCCCGACCTGTACACCGAGCACCTGGCCGATTTCGCCGACACCTTCAGCCGGGTGCTCGGCGACCCCGCCCTGCCTCACCTGTTCTTCGTGGAGGGTGGCGCGCTGGCCGTCGAGAACGCGCTCAAGACCGCGTTCGACTGGAAGAGCCGCCGCAACGAGGCCGCCGGCCGGTCCCGCGACCTGGGCACCCGCGTGCTGCACCTGACGAAAGCCTTCCACGGCCGCAGCGGATACACCCTCTCGCTGACCAACACCGATTCGTTGAAGACCGACCGCTTCCCCAAGTTCGACTGGCCGCGCGTCGACGTGCCCGCCATCCACTTCGGCGACGTCGAGGCGGCCGAGGAGCGGGCGCTGGCCCAGGCCCGCGCGGCGTTCGAGCGGCACCCGCACGACATCGCCTGCTTCATCGCCGAGCCCATCCAGGGCGAGGGCGGCGACAACCACATGCGGCCCGAGTTCCTGCAGGCCATGCAGCGGCTGTGCGACGAGCACGACGCGCTGTTCGTCCTGGACGAGGTGCAGACCGGCGGCGGCACCACCGGGACCCCCTGGGCCTACCAGCAGCTCGGCCTCGAACCCGACATCGTGGCCTTCGCCAAGAAGGTTCAGGTGGGCGGCATCATGGCCGGGCGCCGGGTGGACCTCGTGCCGGGCAACGTCTTCGAGGTGAGCGGCCGGATCAACTCCACCTGGGGCGGCGGCCTGGTCGACATGGTCCGCTCCCGCGGCCTGCTGGAGATCATCGAGCGGGACGGGCTGATCGGCAGGGCCGGGACGCTGGGGCAGCAGATCCTGGAGCGGCTGAACAAGATCCAGGCGGAGCGGCCCGACCTGGTGTCCAACGTACGCGGGCGGGGGCTCATGTGCGCCTTCGACCTTCCCGACGCCGAGACCCGCGACCGGACCATCCTCCGGCTGCGGGAGGGCGAGCAGGTCCTGGTCCTGCCGTGCGGTGATCGTTCCATCCGGTTGCGTCCCGCGCTGAACATCGCCGAGGAGGACCTGGACAAGGGGCTCTCGGCGATCGGGAGAGCGGTCTAGGCGGTCCGCCGGGTCACGGCGATCGGTTGAGCCACAGGCCGATCGCGGTGACCCGGGAGTCGGCGCCCAGCTTGGCGTAGATGCGGTTGACGTGGTTCTTCACGGTCTTCTCGCTGAGGAACAGGCGCTGCGCGATCTCGCCGTTGGACTGACCTGTCGCGATCAGGTCCATGACCTCGGCCTCGCGTTTGCTCAGCGACGCGGCCGCACTGTCGAATGCGGCGTCGTCGACTCTCATCCGGCCTCCGGGACAGCGAAGACGGTCAGATCGCCGAGGGCCCCCGTACTTCCGGCGTTGGCGGTAGACAGCGAGCATAACTCTCATCCCCCTCATTTGGGGACAGAGTTAGGAGAAAGCGAAACGACCGGCCCCAAAGGACCGGTCGTTCACCGCTGGGGTGAGTGACGGGACTTGAACCCGCGACATCTAGGACCACAACCTAGCGCTCTGCCAACTGAGCTACACCCACCAAGCGCACCGCCGCAGCAGCACATGAAAAGTGTAGCGGTGTTCGGGACCCATTACGCCACTCAGTTCTTGGAGACGCCTTCCGCGAGCGTCCTGGCGGTCGCCGAGTCGGGGCCCGGCTGGGCGACGAACACGGTGGCGCGATAGTAACGCAGCTCGCGGATGCTCTCGGTGATGTCGGCGAGCGCGCGGTGGCCGCCCTGCTTCTCCGGTGCGGCGAAGTAGACGCGGGGATACCAGCGGCGGGCCAGCTCCTTGATCGACGAGACGTCGATCATGCGGTAGTGCAGGTAGGCGTCCACGCTCGGCATGTCCCTGGCCAGGAACGTGCGGTCGGTGCCGATGGAGTTGCCGCACAGCGGCGCCCGCTTCGGCTCGGGGATGTGGCCCCGGATGTAGTCCAGCACGATCGACTCGGCCTCGGCCAGCGTCACACCGCCCGCGAGCTCGGGCAGCAGCCCCGAGGCGGTGTGCATCTCACGGACCACCTGCGACATCTGCTCCAGCGACTCCGGCGGTGGCTTGATGACCACGTCCACGCCTTCGTCGAGCTGATTGAGCTCGCTGTCGGTGACCACGCAGGCCACCTCGACGAGCGCGTCACGCCCCAGGTCGAGCCCGGTCATCTCGCAGTCGATCCAGACCAGCACGTCACTCATTCGATCTCCTCGCCCAGCGGCTCGGAGCGACCCGCCGGCTTGCTTGTAAGGCCAGCCTAGTGCCCTGGTCAGGACTCCTTGAGAGACTTGAGCACGTCTTCGACCGCGGAGGCGCTCAGATTGTCCGGCACCGAGATGTACACCAACGCGGGAGTCTCGTTCTGCCCCCTGTCCATCACGACCACCGCGCCGTGCTCCTTCTTCCACTTGTAGCCGTTCTTCTCCGACTCGGCGGTGAAGTCGAGCTCGTACTCCAGGAGCCACGCGTCGCGGCTGCCGATCTTGATGGCCTTGTCCTGGATGATCTTCCGCTTGTGCGGGATCGCGTAGAAGCGGGCGAAGTCGATGAAGACCGTGGCCGCGGTGGTGCGCTGCCCGGCGACGCCCGTGTAGGGGTACATCGGGGAGAGCAGACCGGTGTAGACGTTGCCGACCCAGTCGTCCTCGCCCTTGTAGTTCTCGTGGGAGGGGGCCTGGACGGCGCTCGACCACTTCTGGCCCTCGCTGCCGCCCTGGTTGAGCTCAGGCCCGGGCACCGTCCACGCCCCGCTCGGCACCTTGTACGACAGCCCGGTCGTCGGGTCGGTGATCAGGCCGTCGACGGGCTGCGGGAGCGCGCCCTGCTGCGGCGGGTCGGACGGCTCGGGCGTCTCGCTCGGCTCGGGGGTCGGCTCCTCGGTCTCCGGAACCGCCTCGGTGGGGATCGGCGGCGTGGGCAGCGCCGAGGTGTCCCCGCCCCTGTTGAGGAGGAACACCGCCGCGCCCGCGATCAGGGCGAGCACGACCAGCGCGGCGACCCCGCCGAGCACCCACGGCAGCGCCCCGCTCTTCTTCGCCGGCGGCGGGCCGAAGTTCGGCATCGGCATCTGCGCGGTCTGCCCGCCCCACGGCGGCGGGCCGCCCTGCTGGTGCGGCTGTGGCTGCTGCTGAGGCTGCCAGCCCGGGGCCTGCGGGCCGCCGGCCTGCGGGCCGCTCGTCTGCGGCGGCGGGCCTCCTTGCGGCTGCTCCAGCGGGTGCGTGGCGTCGGTCCACTGGTTGCCGTCCCACCAACGGAGCTGAGGCGAGCCGTAAGGGTCCGGGTACCAGCCGGCGGGGGTCTGCGTGGTCATGGCCGCCAGAGTAGTAAGAACCGGATTGTTGTGCATTATCAGCACTTGTAGCGAAAGCTCGCCTTGCCCTCGACGCGCGCTCCGGCGGCCACCGGTGACAGCACGCGCAGGGTCGCGGTGCCCTTGAACGTACTCTTGCCCTTGACGGTCCACTTCAGGACGACGGTCCGCTTGGTGGTGCCCGACTGCACGGTCGCGCTCTGCCTGGTCACCTCCTTGGTGTCGCTCTGCACCCACTCGTAGTCGATGGTCCCCGGCGAGCCGTTCGTGGTGAGCTTCCCGGAGATGGTCACCGTCTTGTCGCAGCCGACGGTCTTCTTCGGCGCGCTGACCTGCACGGACTGCACGACCAGCGGCGGCGTGGAGCCGAGCCGGAACCAGGCGATCAGCGCGCCCGCGAGCACCAGGGCGAAGATCGCGGTGGACACGACGGTCCTGCGCTTCCTGGCCCTGGCCACCCGCTGCGCCCGCCCCGCGCGCGGCGACGCGGGAGCCTGCTCCCGGCCCTCACGCCAGATCCGCTCCGCCGTGGACTCGGCGGCGACGGCATGCGGCGGCGTCGTCGGCGGTACGGCCCGCGGCGGCTCGGTGGCCACCCCGGTGCCGAAACGCGGCCCGACCTCGGGCACGTGCAGCAGCGTGACGATGTCCCCCTCGTCCTGGGCCGCCATCCCCTGCGTCGCCACGTCGAGCGCCGACCACCTGCGGGCGATCTCCGCCAGCACCTCCCGGCTGACCAGCCCGCCCGGCAGCGCCTCCCGCCCGCCCAGCACGGTGTCCCGCGCCGCGGCCAGCCCGTGCGTGGTGGCGGTGACGGCGGCCCGCTCCAACAGTTCGGCCGCCCTCGGCGTGCGCTTCGCCCAGTTCGCCGCCATCCCCCTGGCCAGCGCGGCCCACGCCATGACGTCCTGCGACGGCGAAGGCGTCTGCCCGCGGATCGCGTCGGCCAGCCCGCGCTCGCACAGCAGCGCGGCCCCGTCGTCGGCGATCACGATCGTGCCCGGGTGCACCGCCCCGTGCGCGAGCCCGGCCGCGTGCACGGCCAGCAGCGTCTGCGCGGTCTCCACCAGGACGGCCGCCGCGCTGGAGGCGTCCACCATCGGCGACGTCATCAGCTCCGACAGCACCGGCGTGACCTGGTGTGGGGTCAGCAGCCACAGTTCCTCACCCGTGGTCACCAGGTCGGCGATCGGCACCAGGCCCGTGAGCCCCCCCTGGGCCAGCCGCCGGTCGGTCAGGACGGTGGCCACCAGCCGGTCGCGCACTCCCGGCCGCGTGGACACCCTCGGGTCGAATCGCAGGGCCCCCGCCCTGCGGCCGTCCTTGCCGATGGCGTCGATCCAGGTGCCGAGCTCGGTGACCCTGGCGCGTTCGGTGAGCCGGAATCCGGAGATCGCGACCCTGTTCGATCGGTCGTCCATCACCCTCGCCCCCCGGTTGTGTCCCGCGATCTACCGCTTCCTCCGGTGCCGTCCGGCCACGCGGCGCTTCACCGCAAGTGTGACCGGAACCGCGCCGGACGTCACCAGGCCGACGACCAGCAGTGCGGCCGGCGCGTGCGCCAGCTCGATCCGCGGTGTCTCGGCCGGGTCCGGCGATGTGGTCATGCTGATCGTCGGGTTGTCGGTGCCCGGCTCCTCGGTGGTGGGCTCCCCGGTCGGCTCCGTCCTGGTCGGCTGGGGCCGGGTGGTGGTCGGGGCCGCGGTCGGCGCGCTGGTCGTGGGAGGCGGCGCGCTGGTGGTCATGGTGCTGCGCGGCTCGTTGTCCTTGCCGCCGTCGCGCAGCGTCACGTCAGGCGAGGGAGTCGGGGCCGGCTTCGTCTTGACCGGTTTCGGCGTGGGCGTCCTGCGCGGCCGCTTGGTGGGCTTGACGGTCGGCGTCGGGGTGGGCGGTTGCGCGGTCTGCGTGGGCGGCTGGACCGTCGGCGGTGGAGTCGTCTCCACCGTCGCGGTCGGCTCCGGGGTCTCGACCGGTTCCTCGGTCGGCTCCTCGGTGACCTCCGGCGGATCGGGCACCGACAGCGATGCCGGAGCCGTCGGCGACACCGTCGCCCGGCCGGCCAGCAGGGTGGGATCGTCGTCGCCGGAGTTCATCAGCACGACCGTGACGCCGGTGATCACCAGGATGGTGGTCAGCCCGATCGCGACCTTGACGCCCAGCTTGGTCAGCAGGGTGGACGGCTCGGGCAACTGCGTCCTGGCGAGCGTGCTGTTCGCCTCGGGGGCGAGCTCGTCGGGACGCGGGAAGAGCATGAGCAGCAGACCGGACAGCCGGGCCAGCCGCCGCCGCCCGCGCTCCTCCCAGTCCGGCCCGTACGCCCCGGCGGCCACCGACTCCAGCTCGTCGAGGAACGCCTCGGCCGACGGCGGACGATCGGCGGGCTGCTTGGACATGCCCCGCTCCAGCAGGCCCTGCAGCGGCTCGGGAACCTCCTCGATGGGCGGCGGGGCGGTCTGGTGCTGGTGGGCCAGCGCCGCCAGGTTGGGCGCGCGGAACGGGCGGGTGCCGGTGAGGCACTCGAAGAAGACCACGGTGGCGGCGTAGACGTCGGTGGACGGCGCGGCCGCCGCCCCCGACCACTGCTCGGGCGCCATGTAGTGCGGGGTGCCGGCCGCGTTGCCGCTCTCCCCGTTCCTGACCGCGATGCCGAAGTCGACCAGCTTGCTGGTGCCGTCCCCCTGCACCATGACGTTCTCGGGCTTGAAGTCGCGGTGCACGACCCCGATGGCGTGCGCGGCGGCGAGGCCCTTCAGCGCGCCCTTGAGCACGACCAGCGCCGCCTCCGGCCCGGTGGGCCCCTCCGAGCTGAGCAGGGCGCGCAGCGAGACGCCGTCGACCAGCTCCATCACGATCGCCGCGCCCTGCCCGTCCTCGACGTAGTCGATCAGGCGGGCGTTGTAGGGGCTGCGTATGGTGCCGAGCAGCCGGGCCTCGTGCCGGAACCGGGCCACGAACCCGACGTCCGCGCGGAGTGCGTCGGACAGGTACTTGATGGCCACGTCGGCGCCGTCGTGGTTGCGGCGAGCCAGCACGACGCGGCCCGCGGCACCGGCCCCGAGCTCCCTGACCTCGGTGTAACCAGGGACCCCCCACTGCCCATCCGGTGTCCCGTGCATAACGGTCTCCTCAATGTCGTCTGGGCCCCCACCCACATCAGACGGACCGTAGCCTAACTATCGTTCAATGATCGTGGTAATAAATACCGGAAATCATCTGATTTGTCCTGTCTCTTCTGCCGGTTCGGTCGGCTGGCAGTCGGATGTCCTGCCGCCCGCCGTGGCCGTGCCGTTCGCCGCCGCCGGGTCGCTGGCCGCCGTCACGCCCCACTCGGTTCCGCAGGGCGCCTCGGGCAGGGGGACGCTGACCGTGCGCGTGTAGGCGGTCTGTCCGGCGAGCGTTACCTCCTGCGTCCGGACGGTCTCGCCGGAGAGCCGGACGGCGACGCTGAGCCGTACCTCCGCGTCGTTGGCCGTGACCACCCGGACCACGGCCACCACCGCGCCCCTGGCGGTGAGCGCGGCGCGCGAGATCGTCACCTGGCGTACGGCGGGCGGGCAGGTCACGCCCGCCCGCGCGACCGCCTCCTCGCCGCCCGCGCGCACGGTGACCGACACGGTCGAGCCACACGGCCGCCGCGCGAACGCGTGGCGGAAGGTGCGCGTGTAGGAGGTCTCGCCCGACAGCTCCGCGCTCCTGGAACCCACGCCCCGGCCGTCGACCGCGAAGGCCGCCGTCAGCGCGACCGGCCCGGGACCCCCGGTCCCGACACTGATCCGCGCCTGTACGGCCCGCCCCGGCGGCTCGGCCACCGACAGCGACACCTTGAGCCCGGTCACCCCGGCCGGGCACGGCGGCACGCTCGCCGTCGCGCTCGCCGCACCCCCGGCGGCCGGCGGCGTGGTGGTGACGGTCAGCGTCACCCGCTTGCCGCACGCGCTCTCGCCGAGCCTGTGGCTGAAGGCGTGGGCGTAGGAGGTGTCCCCTCGCAGCGTGACCCGCTCGGTGTGGACGACGGCCCCGCCCACGCCGAACGAGGCGACGGCGGTGACGGGCCCGGTGCCGGTCGTCGTGACGGTGACGCGCCCCTCGGCCAGCGAGTCGGCGTTCACGGTGAGCCCGCCCACCTGCACCCCCGACACCCCGGTCACGGGCGGCGGGGTCGTCGGCGGCTGGGTCGTGGGCGGCGGCGTCGTGGGGGGCTGGGTGGTGGGCGGCGCGGTGCTGGGGGGCTGAGTGGTGGGCGGCGCGGTGGTCGGAGGAGGAGTGGTGGGCGGTCTGGTGCTGGGCGGCGCGGTGGTGGGGGGTGAGGTCGTGGGCGGGGGAGAGGTTTCGGGTGGGAGTGTGGCGTCCGGCGGTAAGCCCGCCGAGGTGCTCGCGGTGGGCGTCGGCTCCTCGCTGGGCAGCAGCCCGCCCGCTGCCGTGGTGGCCGGTGGCGTGGCCGCCACGATGTCCAGCCTGGTGCGCGGCGGCTGCTGGCTGGAGGCCAGCACGTACCCCGCCACACCCGCCGCCACCACGGCCGTGCCCGCCCCGACCAGCAGCCGCCTGGCGTTGCCCCGCATCGCGTCCAGCACAGTACGGAACAGCGTGGTCGCGCCGACCGGCGGCGGGCTCTGCGGCGTCGGCAGCAGGAAGGCCAGCAGCGCCACCAGCGCGGCCAGCCGCCGCCTGCCCCGCTCCTCCCACTCCTCGCCGTACGCCCCGGCCGCCACCCGCTCCAGCTCGGCCACGAACGCCCCCGCGCTCGCCGGCCGCTCCGCCGGATCCTTGGCCAGCCCGCGCACCAGCAGCCCGCGCACCGGCTCGGGCGCGTCCTGGACGGGGATCGGCGCGTGCAGATGCTGGTAGCCCAGCACGCTCGGCTCGGTGGAACGGTAGGGCCGGTGCCCGGTCAGGCACTCGAAGAACACCGCCGTGGCCGCGTACACATCGGTCGCGGGCGAGGCGGGCCCACCGGACCACTGCTCGGGCGCCATGTACGGCGGAGTCCCCGACGCCTCGTGCGCGACCCCCTGCCGTACGGCGATGCCGAAGTCGACGAGCTTGCTCACCCCGTCGTCGCGGACGATCACGTTCTCCGGCTTGTAGTCCCGGTGCACCAGCCCGGCCCCGTGCGCCCGCTCCAGCCCCAGTAACGACCCCTTGAGCACGACCAGCGCCGCCTCGGGCCCCGTGCTGCCGTGCTCCCGCAGCAGCGCGCGCAGCGAGACGCCGTTGACCAGCTCCATGACGATCGCCGCGCCCTCGGGCGCCTGGAGGTACTCCCAGATCCTGGCGATGTGCTCGTCGCGCAGCCCGGCCAGCAGCCTGGCCTCGTCCCGGAACCGGGCGAGCAGCTCGGGATCGCGGTCGGTCAGGTACTTGACCGCGACCCTGACCCCGGTCCCGTCGTGGACGGCCAGCACCACCCGCCCGCTTCCACCCGCACCGAGCTGCCGCACCTCGGTGTAACCGGGGGCGCTCCATTCCATGGCGCTCTCCCATCAGATGGCCCACCTGATGAGACGTGCGAACTAGTGGCCCGGTTTGCCAGGTGGTGCCTGATTCATGGAACTACCTCCTGGCGCGGATGTGAACAGGAACCTCGATGCCGTTCTGGAGCGCCGGATCGGTCTCGGGCTCGCCCCAGGTGGTGACGATGGGCAGCACCCCGGCCCAGACGGGCAGCGCGTAGTCCTCCTCCTCGTCGTTCGGCGGGCCCGTGCGGAGCTTCACCGACGCCTCCGCCAGCGACAGCGCGAGGACGGCGGTCGCCGCCAGCTCCTTCCTGGACGGCCTCCTGGTGTAGTCCCACTGGCCGGGCGCCAGGTGCTCGGTCAGCGCGCGCAGCCCTTCGAGGCGCTCGTCCTCGTCGGTGACCGTCCTGGCCGTGCCGTAGACGATCGCCGAGCGGTAGTTGAAGGAGTGGTTGAAGACCGAGCGGGCCAGCACCAGGCCGTCCACGTGGGTGACGGTCACGCACACCTCGTGCTCGCCACCCGCCCTGAGCGAGCGGGCGCCGGTCGAGCCGTGCAGGTAGAGCGTGTCCCCGATCCGCCCGTAGGCGGTGGGGACGACCATCGGGTGCCCGTCGGTCACCACGCCCAGGTGGCAGATGAGCCCCGAGTCGAGCACGTCGTACAGGTCGGCGCGGTCGGTGCTGGCGCGATGCTTCTCGCGGCCGAGGGTGGTGCGGGGTGTGGTGGAGAGCATGGTGCGAATCTATTGAGATAGTGGACGTGTCCTGTATGGCCACTAATGACGCCTTTCTGGAGACCACTTAGGTGCGCACGCTCGTCGACCTGCCCGTGACCCTGGCCAGGGGCTCGGCCATCCCGCTCTCCGTCCAGCTCGGCGACTGGCTGCGCGCGGCCATGCGCGCGGGGGCGCTGGCGGCGGGCGAGCGGCTGCCGTCCTCGCGCGGCCTGGCCGCGCAGCTCGGCGTCAGCCGTACCGTCGTGACCGAGGCCTACCAGCAGCTCTACGCCGAGGGCTGGCTGGAGGGGCGGCACGGCTCGGGCACCTTCGTGGCCCCGCTGTCCGGCGAGGCGTCACCGCGCGCCGTCCCGCCCCCACCCGCGCCCCCCGCCCCGGTACGGCTCCCCGCTCCCTCCATCGACCTGATCCCCGGCGAACCCTGGGTACGCGACTACGACCACGCGGCCTGGAAACGCGCCTGGCGCAAGGCCGCCGACCTGCCCCCCCGCGCCGACCCCGACCCCTACGGCCTGCCCCGCCTGCGCTCCCTGCTCGCCGAGCACCTGAGAAGGGGCCGGGCGGTCCCGGTCGGCCCCGAGAACATCCTGATCACCAGAAGCACGGCCAACGGCCTCGACCTGGTCGCGCTGGCCCTGCTCGGCCCCGGGGCACGGGCCGGCGTGGAGGACCCGGGCTACCGGGTGGCCCGCAACGTACTCGCGGCCAGGGGCGCGCACCTCGTGCCGTGCCCGGTCGACGAGGACGGCGTCGTCGTCGACGACCTGCCGGACGACCTCAGCCTGCTCTACACCACGCCCGCCCACCAGTACCCGCTCGGCGGGCGGCTGCCCATCCCGCGCCGGGAGCGGCTGCTGGCCTGGGCGCGGCGCACGGGGGCGATCGTCGTGGAGGACGACTACGACGCCGAGTTCCGCTACGACGTCGCCCCGCTGCCCGCCCTCTACGGCCTGGACCCCTCGCGGGTAGTCCTGCTCGGCACGCTGTCGAAGTCGCTCGCCCCGGACATCGGGGTCGGCTGGCTGGTCGGCGACCCCGGCCTGCTGGCCAGGATCGCCAGGATCAGGGACGACCTGGGCGACCGTACCAGCGGGCCCGTGCAGCAGGCCGTGTCCACCCTGATCGAGCGCGGCGACCTGGACCGGCACCTGCGCCGGATGCGCCTGGAGTACGCCAGGCGGCGGGCGGCCGTGGTGGAGGCGCTGGGCGGCGTGTGCCGGCTGCGCGGCGACACCGCGGGCCTGCACGTCATGGCCGAACTGCCCGCCGAGGCGGTCCCCCGCATCCTCGCCGAGGCCGACCGCCGCGGCGTCAGCCTCGACTCCATCGCACGCCACCACCACGGCGCCGAACGCGTGCACGGCCTGGTCATCGGGTACGGCTCCGCCTCACTCCCCGACGTCCGCAAGGGCTGCCGGATCGTCGCCGAACTGATCACCGAAGCGACCTGACGTCAGGCCGGGGTCAGCCGCTCCAGCGCCGGCAGCGCCCTGGCGGCGTAGAGCGGGTCGACGGGCAGCACGTGCCGGGCCCACCAGCGGGCGGCCTCCGGCTCGGGCGACGGCTCGGTGAAACCGGGGGCGTACTCGTCGTAGGGCGGGTCGTAGAGGTAGCCGGTCGCCACCCCGTTCCGCTCCAGCTCGGCGATCGCCTGATCGCGCTCCCGCACCAGCAGCGGCACCCGGAACAGCGGCTGCTCCACCTGCTCGCGCACGGCCGGGGCGGCACAGGGCAGCTCGGCGAGCCGGCGCACGCCCGCCACCCGCCGCGCCCGCTCGCGCGGCACCTTGGCCACCCGCCTGGACTGGTACCAGCGGGCCAGCGGGCCGCGCCTGGTGCGGTAGTCGTGCAGGTCGGCCTGGACCCACGGGTCGAAGGGCGGCAGCTCGGGGGCCTGCTTCAGGGCCAGGTCGAGGTCGGGGCCGCGCAGGGCGATCCGGTAGCCCTCGCGCTCCTCCTGCATGCCGAGCGCCCGCATCAGCCGGAGCGCGGGCCGTACCAGGTCGAGTCTGAGCGCCGCCTGGCGGGCCATCGAGCTGGCCACCGCGATCAGCTCGTTCCGCAGCACGCCGGGTTCGAGCAGCAGGTCGCGGGCGCGTTCGAGGGCGTGCAGGTCGGCGGGGTCGTCGACGGCGAGCACCCCGCCGGACCCGGCTCCCGGGTGCTTGGACAGGCTGAACACCCCGGCCTGGCCGAAGGTGCCGAGCGGCCGGCCGCCGAGCGAGGTCTCCATGGCGTGCGCCACGTCCTCGATCACGATCTTGCCGGTGAAGGCGGTCACGTCGTCGGGCAGGCCGTACAGGTTGGTGGTGAGGACCGCGTCGACCGCGCCGAGGTCGGCGCGGGCCGCGTCGATGTTGCCGTCGCGGCGCGACAGCGGCGCGATGACCGGCCGCAGGCCCGCCGCGAGCACCAGGAACAGGATCTCGTCGGCGGAGATCGGCGACATCAGCAGCCGCTGGCCCGGCGTGCACCAGTGGCGCAGCGCGAGGTAGAGGCCGAGCCGGTTGGAGGGCAGTAAGAGGCAGTGGCGGCCGGTGCGCTCGGCGATCGCCCGCACGGCGTTCACTGCTGGATCGCCGTGCGCAGCCTGCCGTACGCCTTGAGGGCGCGGTCGGCGGTCTTCAGCAGCAGCGGGCTGTTCATGACGGTGCCGCGGGCCTTACGCACCGGCACCCGGACCATCCAGTGCACGCTCGCGCCCGCGCTCATCCTGGCCACCCGCCCCTCGGCCACCGCGTACTGGCCGGTCTTCAGCTTGTCCTTGTACTCCTTCTGGCCGCGCCCCATGTCGATCACCTTGATCCCGGCCTCGGCGGCCCGCTCGGCCATCGCCAGGTGCTGGATCAGGCCGGGGGAGGACTTGGCGAAGGAGGTGTCGTAGGCGGGGAACCAGCCGACCAGCGTGTCCCGGGTGCGCAGCCCGAAGTGCCCGGCCATCGGCCTGCCGTCCACGTAGACCATGTCGAGCACGCCGGCGAAGGAGTCCGTCTGCGTCGCCAGCAGCCGCTCGACCAGCTCGACGATCCACGCCTGGGAGAACCTGTCGGTACGGCCGGTGCGGCGGTACTGGTCGGTCTTCCAGGCCAGCAGCGTGTGCAGCGGCGCCGGGTCGGTCGTGGCGTAGTCGTGGACGATCGGGCCGACGTCCCGCTGCAGCTTGCGCGACTTGGCCATCGTCGACTTGTACGTCTTGCCGGAGTTGACCTTGAGGGTCTCGGTGTAGGCGGCCCAGCCGTCGCTCAGGTCGATGATCGGCGACTCGTGCAGGGTGTGCCGCTCACTCAGCATCGGCTGCCCGGCCACGAGATGGTCGAACTCGAACACCGACAGCCCGCAGTCCCTGATCAGCCGCCGCGCGTCGAACTCCAGGTCCTTGCAGTGGACCAGGCCCTGCGCGTCGGTGAGGCCGGCGGCCACCGGTTTGCCGATCCCCAAGGAATGACGCTCGAATGGGAAGAAGCCGACAAGGTCGGCGCCGTCCTCGACGACGGCCACGCGGACGTGGTCGCGCAGTTCGCCGACCGTGAGCGTGAACTCCGGGGACAGGAAGGGGTTGTCGAAGGCTGGATCCGCTTCCTGCAGAGCCCTCCATCGGGTCACTTCCGAGTCCCCCAGCTCGCGGGGGTGAACAAGTGTGATGCGCATGGGCTCCTACTGGGGTGTGCGGTTCCCCGACTGCCGAAACGGCATGGTCCTGGTCAGGATAGGTGCTAGACCAGGATGCGACGTGGACGGCGGTGTACTGCCACAGTAAAGGATCTCATGGGCGGTTGGATCGGCGAGGTGGCAAAGTTACCGAACTGCCTACTGTCCTCGTTGACCGAGCGACGTTCTACTGTGTGTGCATGACGGTTCCCGGTATTGATCGGCCCCGGCTCGTCGAGTGGATGGCCACCCACCTGCCCGAAGCGGGGGCGCCCGAGGAGATCACGCTGATCTCCGGCGGCAGGTCCAACCTGACCTACCTCGTCCAGACCGCCGGGCGCCGCGTCGTACTGCGCCGTCCGCCCCTCGGCCACGTCCTGCCCACCGCGCACGACATGCGCCGCGAGTGGCGGGTCATCTCGGCGCTGGCCCCCACCCCCGTGCCGGTGCCCGAGCCGCTGGCCTTCTGCGCCGACGAGGACGTGATCGGCGCGCCCTTCTACCTGATGGGGCACGTCGACGGCGAGGCCGTGCGCGGCCAGGACGGCCTGGCGGGGCTCGAACCCGGGCAGGTCACCCGGCTGTCGCGGCGCCTGGCCGAGATCCTGGCCGAGATCCACGCCGTCGACTACCGCGCGGCCGGACTGGCCGACTTCGGCCGCCCCGAGGGCTACCTGGCCAGGCAGCTCGAACGCTGGTGCCAGCAGTGGGCCCGCTCCGCCGACGGCGAGCTGCCGGAGTACGACAGGCTCGTCACCAGGCTGCGCGACCGCCTGCCCGCCACCAGCGCCGCCACTCTGGTGCACGGCGACTACAGACTCGACAACACACTGGTACGGCTCACGCCCCAGCCCGAGATCCGCGCCGTCGTCGACTGGGAGATGTCCACCCTCGGCGACCCCCTCGCCGACCTCGGCCTCACGCTGACCTACTGGCACGACCCCGGCGACGCCGAGCGCGCCTCGATCCCGGTGTCCGGCGACGCCACGCTGACTCCCGGCTTCCTCGACGCCGCCGAGTTCGCCGCCCACTACGCCAAGGTCTCCGGCAGGGACATCTCCGACCTCGACTTCTACGTCGCCTTCGGCAACTTCAAGCTCGCGGTGATCGTGGAGGGTATCCACGCCAGGTTCCGGCAGGGTAAGACGGTGGGGGAGGGATTCGACACCATCGGCTCCGCCGTGCCGACGCTGATCGCCCGCGCCCACCGGACGCTCGACAGGGAGAACTGATGTCCACCGTCGCACTCATCACCGGAGCGGCCAGCGGGATCGGGGCGGCGGTCGCCAGGCGGCTGGCCTCGGGCGGCGCCCGGTGCGTGCTCGTCGACCTCGACCAGCCGGGGGTGGAACGGCTGGCCAAGGAGGTCGGCGGCGCCTGGCTCACCGCCGACGTCAGCCTCCCCGAGTCCTCCGAACAGGCCGTCGCACTGGCCGAGGAGAAGTACGGCAGGCTCGACCTGGTCCACCTCAACGCCGGGATCTCCAGCGGCGTCGACCTGGCCCACTTCGACCTGGCGCAGTACCGCAAGGCCGTCGGCGTCAACATGGACGGCGTCGTCTTCGGCGTCAACGCCGCCGTGCCGCTGCTGCGCCGCTCCGGTGGCGGGGCCATCGTGGTGACCGCGTCCCTGGCCGGGCTGGTCGCCTACGACGGCGATCCCGTCTACACCATGACCAAGCACGCCGTGGTCGGGCTCGTGCGCGGCCTGGCCGTACCGCTGGCCAGGGAGAAGATCAGGATCGGCGCGGTCTGCCCGGGGTTCACCGACACGCCGCTGACCGCCGGGATGCGCGACGCCTTCGCGGGCGCGGGGTTCCCCATGCTCACCGCCGAGGATGTGGCCGCGGCTGTCGAGTCGGCCTTCTACGCCGAGGAGCCCGGCACGCTCCTGGTCGTGCAGCCGGGCAGGCAGCCGGTTCCATACCGTTATGCGGGCGTTCCTGGGCCTGCTGGTGGGCAAAAGCCGCCGAGTCTCGGCTGATCCCCAAGGAAGAAGCAAGTCATCTGCAAGCTGGCCCTATACGGTGGGAGGAAGCCGGGCAATCGGGGGTGACTGCCCGGCCGCCGACTGTGTGGAACGCTTCAGTGGAGGAAACCGGTGATACCGACCGACGGTCGACATGCGCGCAGACGTCCATCGTGGCCTGTCGCCCTCGGGGCGGGGATCGTCGCGGTGGCTCTCGTCGTCGGCATCATGGTCTACGCCGGGAGCCGGAACACCGGTGACAAGGGGGAGACCGCGGCCGTTCCGACCGTGCCGCAGCCCGCTCCGACGCTGGAGCAGCCGCCCGCCACCGAGGCGTGGCCGCGCTGGGGCGTCACCCACACCCAGTTCAGCGCCGACAACCAGCAGCGCGAGGTCACCGACGGCGCCGCGCACGTGCTCAGCCGGGTGCCGCTGCTGCAGAACCAGCACATCATGGGCTGGGGCGCGGGCAACCCCGAGCCGAGCCCCGGCAAGTACGACTGGCGCGACCTCGACCGCCGGGTCAAGTTCATGTCCAAGTCGCAGGCGATCCCGGTGATCACACTGTGCTGCGCGCCCGACTGGATGAAGGGCGGCACGGCGGGCCGTACCGACTGGAGCAAGAACCCCACCGTCGCGCCCAAGCGGGAGCACTTCGACGACTACGCCAAACTGGCCGCCACCGTCGCCAAGCGCTACAAGACGGTCAAGCACTTCATGGTGTGGAACGAGTTCAAGGGCTTCTGGAACCCCGGCACCAACCGCTGGGACGCCGAGGCTTACACCGAGCTGTACAACAAGGTCTACGACGCGCTGAAGAAGGTCGACGAGGACATCCAGGTCGGCGGCCCGTACGTGCCGATCGAGAGCAGCAGCAGGCAGACCGGCTCGGAGCTGTCCGGCAGTTGGGGGACGGTGGACCAGCGGGCGCTGGACGCGATCGAGTACTGGATCGACAACAAGAAGGGCGGCGACTTCATCGTCGTCGACGGCGCCTCGATGACCACCGACAAGGGCAACGTGCCCGACGACTTCGGCGCGTCCGCCAAGTTCGGCGCGATCACCACCTGGCTGCGGCAGAAGAGCAACGACATGCCGGTCTGGTGGGCCGAGTGGTACGTCGAGCCGGAGAACTCCGGCTGGACCGAGGAGCGGCGCACCGCCGTGCAGGCGGCGGCGCTGATGGAGTTCGCCAAGAGCGGCGTCACGACCGCGCTGTACTGGAACCCGCAGCGGCGTGAGCTGGAGTGCCCCGGCTGCCTCTGGACGACGCGTGAGGGCCAGGAGCTGCCGATGGCGGGCCTGCTCAGCGGCTTCACCCGGTGGTTCCCCGGCGGGACCGGGCTGGAGGAGGTGACCGTGAGCGACCCGAAGGTGAAGGTGCTCGCGCAGCCCAGGCAGATGGTGATGGTCAACACCACCGACGGCGACCTGTCGGTGACCGTCGACGGCAAGCAGTTCACGCTGTCGCCCCATGAGATCAAGTGGAGTCAGCGGGGGAGCGCCTGACCGGTATGCGCCAGTAGGTCAGGGCGCGCAGCAGCCACTCCACCGGGCCGTATCGATGGCCGTGCAGCCACCAGCGGCTGTAGAGCACCTGGACGGCGAACACGGCGAGCGCGATCAGCACCTCGGCCGGTGGGCTGACCCGGTCGATCAGGCGGAAGCCGTACCCGGTGAAGATCAGTGAGCAGATCAGCGACTGGGCCAGGTAGTTCGACAGCGCCATCCGGCCGGGGAAGGCGAGCGCGCGGCCCAGTCGCGGCAGGTGCGGGAGCAGGCGCAGCAGGGTCGCGGCGTAGGCGGCGGCCAGCAGCGGCGCGGTGAGCAGGTCCACGGCCTGGCCGAGCATCTTGTGCGCGGTGCCGGAGGGGGACCAGGCGGACTGGGCGTAGATCAGGGCGCCCGCCGTGCCTGCGGTGAAGCCGATCCATTGCACCCGGCGCAACGCCCTCGCGTGGCCGGACAGGTCGCGCAGGAGCCCCAGCTTGCCGACGGCCAGGCCGAGCAGGCAGGCGGCCAGGACCGCGGGCCCCTGGAAGAGGACCCGCAGCACCACGATCACCGACAGCTTGCGCACGTGCTCGCCGACCATCGAGAACACCGAGCCCCTGAGCGCCTCGTCGGTGCCGCGGGCCTCGGCGACCCCGCCGGACACCGTGCCCGCCGTGTCCACGCCCAGCTTGGCCAGCACCGCCAGCAGCAGGAACCCGCAGGCCAGCAGTACGGTCAGGGCGATCGCCAGGAGCACCGCGGTGCGCGGCCTGATCCGGCGCAGGGCCAGCAGCGCCAGCCCGACCACGGCGTAGGTGGTGAGGATGTCGCCGGGGAAGAACAGCACGGCGTGCGCCACGCCCAGCACGAACAGCCCCGACAGCCGGCGCAGGAACATCGGCACGAAGGCCGTGCCCCTGCGCACGGAGGAGTCGAGCTGCAGGGTGAGGCTGTACCCGAACAGGAAGGAGAACAGCAGGTAGAACTTGTTCTCCAGGAACAGCGTGACGAACCAGCGCACCCCCCAGTCGAGCGAGGAGTGGAAGGCCGGCTCGGGCATCCCCGCCATCCGGTAGCCGGAGGCGAGGAAGGCGATGTTCACCGTCAGGATGCCGAGCAGGGCGAAGCCGCGTAACGCGTCGACGGCCGCGATCCGGTCGTTCTCGGTCTTGCGCAGAGTCCCCTGTTGCCACATCGGGAACATCCTCTCGCAAATCCTGAGAGTTTCCTGTGAGTTGCGCTAACTCGTGGGGCTCACGGTCCCTGGCTCAGCCCGATCGCGATGAAACGTTCGGCGATGACCAGGATCGACACCACGAACGCCGGGATCGCCACCATCAGGATGTGCCGCCTGGCCCTGGGCGCCCGGTCCCGGCCCTGCAGGCGGATCACCTCGTAGGCGAACAGCGCCAGCCAGGTCACCCCGAGCGCGGCCACCCCCAGCGGCGTCCACGGCGAGGTGGGATCGCCCACTCCGGCGTACGGCTGCGGCTCGGGCGTCTCGGTGCCCTTGACGAACTTCTTCCAGGTGTAGAGCGCCGCGTCCTCGTTGGAGTAGACCCGCTTGATGTCCTTCGAGGCGTCCAGGGCCGCCCGGAAGCGCTGCCCCCAGTCGTCCGGGTAGCCCTCGTTGAGCTGCAGGTAGCTGACCTGCGCGGTGCTCACCGCGAGGTAGGTGTTGCGCGGGCTGGACTTCAGCTTCCCGACCACGTTGGCGATTATCGTGGGGTCCTTGTGCACGAGACCCTGGAGGCTGAAGTTGACCAGCTCCAGGTCCCGCTCGCCCCAGGGCAGTGTGGGCGTGACCTCGGGGCCGATCTTGGGCACCAGGTAGATCACCCGGGCGCTGGGCTTGTCGTGGTCGTAGACGTACCGCATCGCGGCGACCTCGCCGGAGGTGACGCGCTCGAACTTCTCGTTGCCGTAGCGGGCCACCAGGAACGCCATCGCGAACACGATGGAGAAGATCGCCGCCAGGGCGATCGACACCCTCCTGGTGAGCTGCGGGTTGAACCGGACGTTGCGCTTGCGCATCGGCACGGTCTCGTCGCGGGCGTCGGCGCTGTCGGCGGGCAGGTTCGGGAAGAACGCGTAGGCGGCCAGCAGGCAGGCGCCCGGCAGCGCGAACATGTAGATCCGCAGGCCGATCTCGCCGCCGTAGCTCTGCAGGCCGAGCGCCAGCACCGGCACGGTCAGCAGGATCAGCGCCGCCCGGTCGAACACGCCGCGCCTGACCCGCCGGAACAGTCCGGCCGCGGCGAAGACGAGGATCGCGGCCAGGATGCCGAGCCGCGCCTGCAGCACCATCGCGTGCTCGGGGTCGCTGCCCGCGATCCGGTCGCCGGTGTTGCGCTGCAGGTTCTCCAGGATCCGGCCGAGGCCGCCGAACAGGGTGTCCAGGTTGTTCGCCCAGAACCCGACCGTCTGGTAGCTGATCCACGCCAGCACCATCAGGCCGAAGAAGAACGGCAGCCCCCAGGTCAGCGAGGTCCGCCTGAACAGCAGGAAGGCGGTCAGCACGCCCAGCATCATGAACGGCGTGATCTGGTGCGAGGCCGTCGCGGCGACGAACAGCGCGACCATCAGCAGCAGCATCAGCAGCTTGTCGGCCCGGAAGGTGCCGGTGATCGCCAGTTCGCCCGGCAGCATCGCGTCGAGTTTGCCCAGCAGCTTGCGCAGGCCCTTGGCCGCCACCGGCTTGGTGCGCGGCTCGACCCGCCCGAACCAGCGCAGCAGGATCGCCACGAAGGCCAGGTAGATCGCGAACGTGAAGCCCTGCGGCGAGAAGTAGTCCTGCCCGATCCACTGAACCAGCACGAACAGCAGCGCCGCGAACCAGCGCGCCCTCGTCGTGGCCACCACCTGGCGCAGGATCATCACGAACGGCAGCAGGTAGAGGAGGTTGGACAGCAGCGGCGTCCACATGAGGATGGGCGTGAGATCGGTGATCCCCGCCGCCTTCGTGACGAACGCGAACAGCGCGAAGAAGCCCGGCCAGGCCATGCGGGCGTCGATGCTCGCGGCCGTCTCACCGGTCCTGGCGATGAAGTCGACGAACCCCGCGTGCACGTACGCCGTCGGGAACCGCGGCTCGTCGGCCACGATCGCGCCCGCGCCGTGCAGCGCGAACGTGATGGCGGCGATCTGGAACAGCAGCAGGAACTTGCGGTCCGTGCTCTGCGTCACGGTGACGAAGAACGCGATGATCATGAGGGCGATGGCGGCGAACGCGCTCAGCGGCATCGCCGAGATCAGCCCGAGGCCGTCGATGTCGGCCGGGTTCACCCCGCGCAGCGGCCCGGGGGACACCCGGAGCGCGAGCACGTACATGACCAGGCCCTCAAGGACCAGCACCACGGGCAGCCAGCTCGGCGCATTCGCCAGCAGCGCGGAGACCTTCGCACCCAGCCCCCGCGCCTTGGCCTGCGGCGTCGGCTGGGGCTTGGGCTGCGGGGCGGGCTGCGGCGCGATCTGCTCCGGTGCGATCTGCTCCGGCGTCCCGACACCGGGCGCACCCGCGACCCACCGCCCAGGCGCGGCCTTCCCCTGATGGTTCGCGACCGGTACGGCCGGAGCCTCCTCAGACGGCTTTACCGGGCCGTGCGGGTCACTCTCGGATACCGGAGGAGTCATTGGGGCTACGGGGGCCTGTGCGACCTTCTGAGGCGCGTCGGGGGCCATCAGCGGCGTGCCGGGGCGAGCCTTGGCGGAAGGCAGGCGAAGCTCAACGGTCGTCTCGCTGTCGCCGCTGTCGTCTCCGGCATCGACGGTTCCGGCGGCCTCGGCGGCGGGGATCTTGGATGCGGGGGGCCGCGCGGCGGCGGCCTTCAGCACGTCGACCCTGATGGAGACGGTCCGCGACGGATCGTCGTCCTCGTCGGGCTCCTCCGCCCCGGCGTCCTCGGCCGGCCCGGCGTCTGCGGCCCGCTCGGCGTCTGCGGAGGAGGCTTCGGTCCCCTTGGGGCGGGCCTTCCCGTCGAGTGCCCGGGGCGCGGTGTCCTCGTCGGACTCCTCGCCGGGTTTGTCCGCCGCCGGCTCGTCGGGCTTGATGACGATACGCGGAATCTCGCCCGTGGCCTCGGGATCGAAGTCCGGATCGACGGGCACGTCCGTCCCCTCCCGCATGCCGGATGCGCCGGTCGTCCCCGTTGTCATGTCATCGCCTGCCGATTGCCTCACGTTGACCATCATGCGGGTCCCGGCGACCCCTGAGAGACGCTAGGCTGCCCGGTTTCGCCGAATTTAAGAACTTTACGTAGCCCGCTGGAGATCAGCAGAGCCACCAGAAGCTCGCTGAACAGAAGACCGTAGCCCACCGCGTTCACGTTCGCGAAGGGGAAGAGCACCAGGATCGACACCAGCACCAGCAGCGCCAGCCCGATCTGCACGATCGCCAGCTCCCGGGCCCGGCCCTGCGCCCTGAGCGCGCTCAGGTAGACCTCGATCAGCACCCGCGGCAGCACGGCGAGGGCCATGAGCCTGAGGAGCGTCGTGCCTTCCGCGGCGAACCCGTCACCGAAGATCGTCAGGATCAGCGGAGCGGCGACGACCGCCACCACGATGATCGGCGTGATGATCATAAGGGCTCGGCGGAGGGCGCGGCGACAGTTCTGCGCGAGCCGGGAGCGGTCGAAGGACCCCTCCACGGTGAGCGAGATCGCCATGTTCATCGCCAGCAGCTCGATCATGCAGCCCAGCGTGTGCGCCATCGAGAAGCGGCCGAACGTCGCCTCGCCCACCTGGGCGGCCACCAGCACCGGCACCAGGTAGACGATCGCCAGGATCGACAGCGTGCCGGGGAAGTCACCGGCCAGGAACCGGCCGACCTCGCGCATCCTGGGCGGCTCGGCCGTGCCCGCGGACTCCCTCACGTGCCGGGGCACCAGGATCCCGAAGATCAGGTAGTTGATCGGGACCAGCGCGATCGCCGTCGGCACGATCCACGAGGTGAAGATGCCGCTCTCCGGCAGCGCCCCCGCGAGCGCGACCAGCAGGCCCATCTTGAGCAGCCCGTAGGCGAGGCTGTTCACCGGCACCCAGGTGGCCTTGCGCAGGCCGGTGAGCACCACGTCCTGCAGGGTGAACACCGACCACACCAGGACCGAGGCGACGAAGAACAGCCCGGGGCCGAAGCCGCCGAGCACCGAGTAGATGTCGCCCCACAGGGGCAGCGTCAGCAGGAAGCCGACCGCGGCCGCGCCTCCGGTCGCCGCCGCGACGCCGTACCCGCGCAGGATGAGTTCCGGGGTGCGGCGGCCGGTGATGGGGATGTACTTGGCCAGCGCGCCCACGAAGCCGAGCGCGGTCAGCGAGGCGAACAGGCGCATCGCGCTGATCAGGGCCTGGCCGCTGCCGAACTGCTCGGGGGTGTAGTAGCGGGCGGCGAGCAACCAGTAGCCCATGCCCAGCGTCGCGGTGATGCCCGTGTTGGCCATCAGCGCGTAGCCGTTGCGGAACAACGGGTTGCTGAGGTCTCGCAGAAGCTTCTGCCAGACCGTGGGGCTAGACATTCCCGCGTACCCGCCGCAGGCCGTACCTCGTGCGCCTGACGATCGCGTAGCCCTTCGTCAGCATGCGTTCGCGCATGTAGATCAGCGGGACCGCGGTGCCTTCGACCGCGCGCCTGAACATGCTCATCGTGGTGTGCTGGGCGACCGTCAGGCGGGGGATGGCCAGCACGTCGTGCCGGTCGGCGGCGATGGTGTTGCTCACCGCGCAGGCCGCCCAGTAGCCGGCCCGGCGCACCTCGCGGCGCACCCGGGCGCTGGAGTACCCGTACGGGTAGGCCATGGTGGCGACCGGCGCGCCGATCTTCTCCTCCAGCAGGCCCTTGTTCTTACGCAGCTCCTGGCGCAGGTCGGTGTCGGACAGCTGGTCGAGCTGCGGGTGGCTGTGGCTGTGGCCGCCGATCTCGATGCCGGCCTGGGCGGCCTCGCGGGCCTGGCCCCAGGTGAGCATGTCGTCGAGCGGGCGGCCCGCCGCGTCCTTGCCCGCGTCGGACACCCAGCCGCTGGTCAGGAAGACCGTGGCGGGGAAGTTGTGACGTTCCAGGACCGGCAGCGCCTCGGTGTGGAAGTCGGCGTAGCCGTCGTCGAAGGTGACCACGACCGGCTTGTCCGGCAGCGACCGGCCGTTGTTCTTGTTGAGCGAGGCCACCATGTCCGCGACCGTCAGCGGCGTGAAGCCGTGCTCGGACAGGTAGGACAGGTGCTCGGAGAAGTCACCGGGCCGGACCGCGAGCGGCTTGGTCTCGGGGTTGGGCCGGTCGGTGACCGAGTGGTACATGAGGATCGGCACACGGATCATGAGCGCACCAGTTTCAGACGTGCGGAACCTACGACATAGCCCCAGGTGGTCCAGGCCAGGCCGACCACGATCGCACCCGCCCTGCCCAGGCCGCCCACGTCGCCGCGGAGCGCCTCGCCGACGCCGCGCAGCGCGCCGAGCGGCAGCGCCTTCAGCGCGTGCGCCCGCTCGCTGGCCAGGCCGTCCTGGGAGCCGACGCTCTGCGTGACCAGGGCCTTGGACAGCCCTTCGGCGTAGCACCTGGAGCGGAAGTAGGCGAACGTCTCGCGCTGCTTCGACACCTTGTGCCCGATCGCCGCGCCGGGCTCGAACAGCATGACCGCACCGGGTTTGCGCTGGCTCAGCCGGATGCAGAACTCGGTCTCCTCGCAGCCCAGCGGGCGGCTCTTGCGCCCCTGGACGCTGCGCCCGATCCCGCTGTGGAAGCCGCCCACCTCGGCCACCACCCCGCGCCGGAACGCGGCGTTGCCGCCCATCACGTTGCGGATGGGCGACCTGACCGAGGGCATGCCGCGGTAGCTGGCGCCGACGGTCCAGTCGAACTCGTACGGAAACCAGCGCGGCCTGCGTCCCGAGGCCCACAGCGGTTCGGTCCTGCCGCCCACGCCGACCACCGACGAGTTCTGGAAGCCCTCCTCCAAAGCCTCCAGCCAGCCGGGATCGGCGACCGCGTCATCGTCCAGATAGGCGACGATGTCCCCGGTGGCGGTGTCGGCACCGGTGTTCTTGCCGCCGGACAGGCCCTTGTCGTGCGTGTTCTCCACCACGACGGCCTGCGGGTAGGCGCGCTTGAGTTTCAGGAGCAGGTCAGGGTTGTAGTCCACGACCAGGATCAGTTCGTGGGCCGCGCGCCGCTGCCCGTCCACGGACTCGACCGCCTGCCTGATGTCCTCCCAGCGCTCCTCGGTGTAGACGCAGATGACGACTGACGTGTTCACAGGTTCACCTTCAGGCGACACCCCGGTCGACCGCGCGAGCGGTGGCGGGCTCGGGCAGGGGGGCGGCCGGCATGGTGCGGCGCTCCCGGATGATGGTCTTGAGCACCCGGATCCCGTCGCGCACGGCGTGCAGGTTGCTCTCGCCGTGGATGCGGCAGCGCTCGTGGCTCGGCACCTCGTGGATCTTCAACCCGGCCTTGGCCGCGCGTACGTTCATCAGCGTCTCGACCTCGAAGCCGTCGCAGTCGAGGTCCAGCACGTCCAGGTGGCGGGCCCAGAAGGCGTTGTAGCCGTAGCAGAGGTCGGTGTACTTGGTCTTGTAGATGGCGTTGACCAGGCCGGTCAGCACCTTGTTGCCGAACTTGCGGCTGAAGGTCAGGTCGTCGCTGCCGCCGCCGGCCGCGTAGCGCGAGCCCTTGACGAAGTCGGCGCCGGTCACCAGCGCCCCGACGAAGCTGATGATCTCGCGCCCGTCGGTGGAGCCGTCCGCGTCGATCATGACGATGATGTCGCTCGTGCAGGCCGCGAAACCGGCCGCGAGGGCGTCGCCCTTGCCCTTGCCGGTCTGCGTGACGACCTTCACGTTAGGGCGCAGGCGGCGGGCGACGGCGACCGTGTCGTCGACGGAGTTGCCGTCGACCAGCACGATCTCGTCGATCCACTGCGGCAGCGTGGCGAACACGTGGGGAAGGTTCTCCGCCTCGTTCATGGCCGGAACGACGACGCTCACCGTTGGAGAAATGGCCAGGTGGGGCGTCAGTGGCGTGAACCGCTCGATCGGCGGCATGGACCGCAGGGGTGCGACCTGGGCCTTGCCGTTGTGCTTGATGATCTCGGGACTCATGGTGAGGACAATCCTTCCGGGACCTGTCGCTGCCGAACGGACCCGGGTGCCACTCTCGGGAAGGGAAATGGCGGATGCGGGAAGCGGTGCATGAAGGGTCCAGTGAGGGTGAGGGTGACAACGGATGTAGCTGGGATGCGGGTGGGAGTGCTCAGCGCGCTCCCGAGGGTTCCTTGACTGGTGCGTTGGGCGACTCTGAGTGCAGAGTGGTGCGGACTCTGCCAAAACCCTTGAGCACTCGATCGGCCACCCTATAAAGAGACGGTCGATCGGTGACGATTGTTCGCGCCTTGTTGAAAGGTGTTCGACCGATCCAGTGAACGGCCGCCGCGGCGGACGGCCGGGAGATGCGTCCTTCGGCGACGAGCAGGGCCCCGCTCTTCAGCCAGTCCTTGTACTCCTTGCCGCCCTTGCCCATGTCGACCTGGTGCAGACCGGCCTTGGCCGCGGCCTCGGCCATCTGCAGGTGGTGCACGATGCCGGGCGAGTAGCGGGCGAACTCGGTGTCGTAGGCGGGGAACCAGCCGACCAGCGTCGTCGCGGTGCGCAGGCCGAAGTGGCCCGCGACGGGGACGTCGCCGGAGTAGAGCATGGTGAGGACGCCGGAGAAGTCGGCAGAGCGCTCGGCGTGCATGATGTCGATCAGCTCGACGATCCACGGCTGGGCGAAGCGGTCGACGCGGCCGGTCCGCCGGTACTGGTCGGACTTCCACGCCAGCAGCGTGCGCAGCACGTCGTCGGCGGCGCTGGCCCACTCGAAGCGCAGCTCACCCTGCTCCCGGCCGAGCTTGCGCTCCTTGTAGCGCACGGTCTTGAGGTTCTTCGGCGAGTTGGCCTTCACCTGCTCGATCCAGGTGTCGTACCCGGCGGTCAGGTCCATGATCGGCGCGGGCCGTACATCGGTCTCGAAGGGGGCGAAGGTGGGCTGGCCGGCGACCATGTGGTCGAAGTCGAAGACGCTCAGTTTGCAGGCGCGCAGCAGGGCCTTCGGGTTGACCTGAAAGTCCGGAATCGAAATCAAACCGTGACACGTAGTGAGGAAGCCGCCGAGGGGTTTCCCGATGCCGAAACTGTGCCGTTCGTAGGGGAAGAAACCCACGATCGAGCCGCCGTCCTCGATGACGGCCACCCGCACGTAGTCGCGCAGGCGGTCCATCGCCAGGGCGAACTCGATCGACAGAAACGGGTTGTCGAGTGACGGGTCCGCCTTCTGCAACTCGCGCCATCGGGACCTTTCGGCGATCCCGAGGTCTCCCGGCCGTACGACTGTGATGTTCACCTTGACCTGGCCCCTTGTTCGGTCTGCATGTTCTTGTTCCCCCGGTACAACACGCGCAGTACGTACATGAACCCGCCGAGCACGGCGACCGTCGCAACGCCGGCCCGGGGCGACCACGCGTCGAACAGGAGCATGGCTTGGGCAAGGAGGACGTTAAGGACGAGACTTGCCGCGGCTCCTACTGATAGTGCGGCAAGTGGGTCACGATCACGCAACAGTCCGACGACCGCCGCCCCTGGAACCACCAGGAGGAACAAGGAGATCAAAAACGGACGTAGCGGCGTCTCGATGTCGGCGAGGGCGATCACTGCCCCCGCCACGCAGGCGAGCGCGAGTGCCCCCGTGAGCACCCTCCGCTTACTGAGCATGTCCTGACTCCTGGCCTCTCGCTGGTAAAGGCATGGTTGATCGCATTATTCATGGGATCAACCCGGTCGCGGGCGCGTCAACGCCGACGCTTGGTGGCCGCACCTGGTTTACCGGGACGCAGAGATTCCGGTGTGGTCTGCGCCACACCGTCAAGAGTCCCCCGACCCGGAGTGGCCCCCAAGCAAACCAGGATGCCCTATCTTGGCATGCTCCCGCGGCCGTCCGTCCGGTTTATGTCCCTTTGTCGTTAGAATGAGTTCTTGACGGGGGATCTACCGTGGTGTTACTCCGCCAGGTCTCCAGGACCCGAACTGGTGCCCGTGCTGTCGGAGGGGGTGGGCGTCGGCTCCTCGGGCTCCTCGGGCTCCTCGCCCTCCTGGGCGACCCAGGAGACCGCGCAACTCGACCTGCCGCCGTTGGAGCGGAAGGACACCCGGCCCGTACCGCCCAGGCCGGGCTGGTCGACCGTCACCCAGACGGCCACCGAGCCGCCCGCCTTCACCGAGCCGCTGGCCGGGTAGAGGCTGAGCCCCGGCGAGGCGCTCCCGGTCCAGTGGACGGCGGCCTCGCGCGCGGAGATCTGGATCGTTCCGGCCCCGTCGACCGGCCCGGGGCAGCCCAGCGACAGGCGGGCGGTGGGCGGCGCGGGCGGGCGGCGGGAGGTCGTCGGCTCGGCGGCGGGCCTGGTGGTGGCCGCAACCGGTTGCGGGGGCTGGGTCCTGAGCCGCGGCCGCGGCTGCTCCCGGGTCGGTGTCGGGGTCGGGGCCTGGGCCGGCTCCGGCGTGGACTCCGCGAAGTCGGTCTGCAGCTCGGGCTCGGGTTCCGTCGGCTCCGCCGAGGGGACGGCCGCGGACGGCGGCGGGACCACCCGCAGCGCCGCGGGCTCGCCCTGCCCGTTGATCACGACCATCGCCCCGGTGGCGGCCAGCACGCCGACGGCCGCGATCACCACCGGCCCGAGCCTGCGCGGGCGGCGACGCGAGCGCCGCTCGACGACCATGGGGAACCCCGTCTTGTCGAAGCTGTCGCCCCGCTCCATGATCAGGGTGCGACTCTGGTCGCGCTCGGGGTTCACCGAGGTCTCGATCACCCGGCGGCGCAGCGAGATCGGCGGGAAGGCCACCGGCACCATGTCGAGCAGCCGGCCGGCCGACACGTGCCGGTGCCTGCCCTCGGTGCAGACCTCGCAGCCGCCGATGTGCCCCGACAGCCGCCGGCGCAGCATCGGGGTGAGCGGCCCCTCCCAGGAGTCGACCATCGCCGACAGGTCGGGGCAGTGCGCCCGGCCCGTCCTGGCCAGTACCACCGCGGCGGCGGCGTTCTCCAGGTGGTCGCGGGCCCGGCCGAGCCTGGTGGTCGCCTGCCGGGAGGTGAGCCCGAGCACCGCGCCCACCTCCGAGGGCGTCAGGGCGTGCCTGAGCGAGAGCTCCAGCACCTCGCGCTCGCCCCTGCTCAGCTCCGACAGCGCCGCGTGCACCAGCTCGGCCAGCTCGGGGTCCTCGGGGTCGTCGAGCATCGGCAGCGGGGTGCCCTGGGCGGGGGTGGGCCTGGCCGAGGCCTTGGCGACGCTCTGGAAGCGGGTCAGCGCGTACAGCCAGGCGCGCAGCCTGGTGCTCTCCTTGAGCCGCCCCACGCACCCCTGCGCGGTGACGAGCGCGTCGTGTACGGCCTCCCCGGCACTGTCCCGCTCACCGGTCAGCGAGCACGCGTAGTCGTGCAGCCGCTCGGCGTACGCGTCGTAGAGCCGCTCGGGGGCGTCGGGTTCGGCGCGCCGCAGCGCGTCCACCAGCTGATGATCGTCGGCACGGTCGACGGTCGGCCATCCGGGCACGGATTCCCCTCCCCGCAGGACAGAGCTTGTGAAGCAGGCCCCACGCGCGTTGGACGCCGCCTGCCCCGGCCCGGTTGTCCGGCGGGTGCCCGGCCATGCCCAGAAGGCATGACCGGTCCCGGATCAGCTGTCGTCCTCGCAGTCCGGCATGCACAGCCTGCGCGACATGCCGCGCAGGAAGAAGTCGCGCACCGCCAGGACGTCCTTGGCGATGTAGGCCTCGCCGCCGCTGGCCTTGGCCAGCGCGTCCATCTGCTTCTTGCCCTTGGGCGCGTCCGGGCCGAAGGCGATGATCAGCAGGTTGACCGGGCGCTTGGGGTCGTACTCCTTCTTGAGGTAGTTCAGTATCTGCGCGTCGGTCGTGCCGCCCGGGTCGTCGTTGCCCGCGCCGTCGGTCAGGATCAGGATCGTGTTGATCTTGTCCCGCTCGTAGCTCGCCTTCATCTGCTGGTAGGCGGCCATCAGCGTGTCGTTGAGGCCCGTGTCACCTGTCGGCTTCGCCTGGACGGTGGCGAGCTGCTGGGCCAGCGCCTCCTTGCGCAGCACGCCGTCCACGCTCTCGGCCAGCGGCCCGACCGAGACGAGCTCGCGCCAGTCCTGCTCGCCCTGCAGCAGCGTCGAGAACGCCCACACGCCGATCTCCGAGCTGGCCGGGAACAACCCCAGGCCCTCACCGGCGATCTTGCCGATGGCCTGCATGCGGTTCATGGTGGTGCCCGGCACCGGCAGGACCATCGTGCCGGACACGTCCAGCAGCGCGAGCAGGCGGGTGCCCAGGTTCAGGCGGGACCACGACTGGGCCATGCTGGCGACGGCCTTGCCGTCCGGCGGCTCCAGGGCCGCGGGCGCGGCGGCGCTGAAGCCCCGGTCCGTCGACAGCGCGGAGCCCGACTTGCCGTCGGGGGAGCGGAAGCCGTAGTCGCGCATGGTCTTCCTGGCGGACTCGGCGCCGAGCTGCTTCTGGAAGGCGGCGGCGGCCTTCACCGCGGTCGGGTCCTTGGCGGTCACCATGATCGGGTAGTCGAGGCTGAGCGTGCCCTCGACCGGGTAGAGCGGCACCACCGGCGCGTCGGGCTTCTTGGTGTTGTGCGCCCAGACGCTCTGCTCGGTGGCGACGCCCAGCGGCACCTTGCGGCCCGACTTCACGGTGAGGCTGGCCAGCAGCGCGGCCGGGTCGGCCACCACCTGCCCGGAGAGCTGCTTGAGCGCGCCGACGAGCTGCTTGTCGGTCAGGCCGGTCTTCCTGGCCGCGCCGGCGGCGGCCAGCAGCGCGCTGAGTCCGGCGGCGTTCTTCTGCGGGTCGAGCGCCAGCACCCGGATCTTGCGGCCGGGCCCGTTGGGGTTGGCCACGTTGGCCGTGTTGATCAGGCCCTGCCAGCTCGGCTGGAACGTTTTGGTCAGGGTGGTGGCCGCGCTCTTGGCGGCGGCGAGCACGATGGGGGAGCGGGCGATCGAACCGGCGGGCTCGGGCACCGCCTCCCCGCCGCTGGAACCCCGCAGCCGGTCGACCGTCAGGCTGGAGTCGGCCACCCACAGGTCGGCGGCCAGCTTGCCGTTGATCAGGCCGTTGCCCGCCTTGGACGTGCTCTCCTTGGTCACCGCCACGGTGACGCAGCGGTCGTCGAGCGGGTGCGGGTCCTGGTTGTACTTCGTGGCGATCTTGTTGATCGCCGGATGCAGGTCCGGGGTGGCGACCACGCGCAGCGTCAGCTTCTCGCCGGTGCAGGCGCGCTGCCGAGTGAAGATCACATAAGCCGCGACACCGAGGAGTACGGCCAGCGCCACGGCGCCCGCCAGCGGCACGAGGACCCTGCTCCTGCCACTGCCGCCGCGCTTTTTGCGAGGTGCCGGCTCGGGTGGATTGAAGCCATCCTCGAGCTCATCTGTGCGGTGTCGCCCCACGATGTCCTCTTCGGTGTCGAGACGTTCCGGAGAATTCGGGTCACCCTATCGGGAGATACTCCGCAGTGCTTCTGGAACGATACTCGGTGCGCTTAGTGCGTCAAAACGGCTGTTGTGGTGCAACGATCGGCTCTAGTGACAGCAGTGGTGACCCCGCCAGGCCCGCCGTCCCTCACGTACGGCGACCGCAGCCAGCGCCACCGCGACCGCGGGATCCACCCACCACCAGCCGAGCGAGCCGAGCCACAGCCCGGCCAGCACCCCGGCCGCCATCGCGGCGCAGATGAGGTTCTGGGTGCCCTCGCCCTGGGTCGACGGCGAGCCCAGCCGGGCGCCGACCCGGCGCTTGAGCGTCCCCAGCGCCGGCATGCTGACCAGGCTGATCGCGGTCACCGCGACCCCCAGCGCCGAGGGAACCGCCCGATGCCCCGCCCCGAGATCGTGCGCCACGTGCAGGACCAGATACGGGGCCAGCAACCAGAAGCTGACCGCCACCGCCCGCCGCGCCCGCTCCTCCGCATGCGGCGAGTGGGTACGCGACCCGGTGAACCGCCACACCACGATCAAGCTGGCCAGCGCCTCGACCAGGGCCGACAGCCCCCAGCCGATCAGCGCCACCGAATGCGCCCGCAGCCCCGCGAACAGCCCGAGCGAACTCTCCAGCCCGAGCCACACCAGCGTGGCCAACGACAGCAGGCGGGCCAGGCGCGCGTCTCGCCGCCATGCTGCTGACGCGGCCGGATGCACGTGAACCCGCTGGTCAGACACCATGACCCCCGCCTCCTCCGTGTCCGGCCGTCGACAGCGATCTGTACCATACCCACTACAGAGAGTAGCTCTTGCCATCTGCGGCAAAGCATGGTCAATATTGCGATGGTTCGTTCCGTCGGGGGGAAGGACGACCTGCGTGCCGTTCACGCCCAGTCACATCGCCGCGGTCCTGCCGTTCATCACCGTGCCCAGGTTGCGCCGCTGGCTGGACCCGTGGGCGCTCGCGATCGGCACCATGGTGCCCGACCTGCCGATCTTCCTGCCGTTCCTGCCGGACTACTCCGACTGGCACTCCCTGCGCGGGGTGCTCACGCTCGACCTGGTCTCCGTCGTCGTGCTGCTCGGCGTCTTCCACGCGGTCGTCAGGGAGCCGCTGATCGCGCTCCTGCCGCCGGGCCTGGCCGGTCGGGCGGCCACCCTCACTCCGTCGTACCGGATCGTGCCCGTCCTGCTCGGCGGCGTGCTCGGCTCCGCCACGCACGTGCTGTGGGACTCCTTCACGCATTCCCACGGGCCCGCGTTCTGGGGGGTGAGCTGGCTCGGGGCGAGCGTGTTCGGGGTGATCCGGCTGTTCCGGCTGCTGCAGTACGTCTCCTCGGTGGTCGGCCTGGTCCTGGTCGTCTGGTGGGCGGTCCGCGGCCTGTCCCGGCTGCCCGCCGTCCCGCCGCCGCCCTGGCTGCGCCTCCCCGCCCGGGTACGCCACGGCGTCCTGGCCGCCTGCGCCGCCGCCTCGCTGCTCGGCGCGGTGGTCTGGCCGTACCTGTACCCGCCCGCCGCCAAGTTCGGCATCGCCGGACTGATCACCAAGGTCGGGGCCGGGACGCTGGTCGGGCTCTGCCTGGTGCTCGCCTGCTACGCCACGATCTGGCAGTTCAGGCGGCTCGTGGCAGTATTCGAGGATGCCTGAGTACGTTTCCGACGCCGGCGACCCTCGCCTGGCCGATTTCACCCGGCTGCGCGAGGTGGAACTGCGCAAGAGCCTGGAGGCCGAGCAGGGCCTGTTCGTCGCCGAGGGCGAGAAGGTGATCCGGCGGGCCATCGGCGCGGGCTACCCGATCCGCTCGGTGCTGACCACGTCCCGCTGGCTGCCCGCCCTGTCCGACGTCCTCGGCGACGCCACCGTGTACGTGGTGGACGAGACCGTGATGGAGTCCGTCACCGGTTTCCAGGTCCACCGGGGCGCTCTGGCCTCCATGGAGCGCCTGGCCCTGCCTCCGGTCGAGGAGGTGCTGGCCGCCTCCACCAGGATCGTGGTCCTGGAGGACCTGGTCGACCACGGGAACGTCGGCGCGATCTTCCGCTGTGCCGCCGCCCTCGGCGTCCAGGCGGTGATCCTCTCCCCCCGCTGCGCCGACCCCCTCTACCGCAGGTCCGTCAAGGTCTCCATGGGCGCGGTCTTCTCCATCCCGTACGCCCGGATGACCAACTGGTACGACGGCCTGGCCCAACTCCGCGCCGCGGGCTTCCAGACCCTGGCCCTCACCCCCGACCAGGCCGCCACCCCCATCGACAGCGTCAAGATGGCCGAGCGCGTGGCCCTCCTGCTGGGCTCCGAGGGCGACGGCCTCTCCTCCCGCTGGTTGCACGAAGCCGACGAACCGGTCTGCATCCCGATGAGCCCGACCGCGATGGCCGCGGGCGTCGACTCCCTCAACGTGGTGGCCGCCGCCGCCATCGCCTGCCACGGCCTGATGTCCTGACGACGGCGTAGACCGGCGCCCGGCCCGCTCGATCATCTCCGCGCCTCGCCGGGCCGGTGACCGCTCTCCGGCCCGGCGGAGGTTCCTCGCGTTCAGGCGGCCGTGATCTGTTCCTCGGCGAAGTCCAGCAACTGTTCGGCGGTGCTGAAGCGGCGCGCGTCCTGGTCGCCCAGCAGGACGCCGACCACCCGCCGCCCCGCCCGCTCCCCGGCGAACACCAGGCAGTACCCCGCCGCGCTGGTGTAGCCCGTCTTGATCCCCAGCACTCCCGACGTCATGCCCAGCAGCTTGTTGGTGTTGCGCCAGGTGTGCGCCCGATGAACCGAGTTCTTGGCGACCTTGTGCACCGACTTCCCGACGACCGTCCGGAACGTCGGGTCGTCAAGCGCCTTGTCGGCGAGCACGGCCTGGTCGACGGCCGTCGAGTGCCCGCCACCGCGCGGAGTCGGCAGGCCGTCGGCGTTGGTGTAGACGGTGTCCGTCAGCCCGAGCCCCCGGGCGGCGGCGTTCATCTTGGCCACGAACCGGGCCCGGCCGGGGCCGTACCTCCTGGCCAGGGCGTTGGCGGCGTCGGCGCCCGACGGCAGCATCAGCCCGTGAAGCAGGTCCCTGACGGTCAGCTTCTCGCCCGCGCGCAGCGCCGCGCTGGTGGCCCCGTTGACGGCCGCGTACCGCACGTCCTCCTTGGTGATCGTGATCGTGTCACCCAGTTGGGCCTCCCGCAGCACCACATAGGCGGTCATCACCTTCACCAGGCTGGCCACCGGCACCCTGCGCGTCTGCCGCTTGCCGAAGTGCACCGTCCCCGCCGAGTCCACGACATAGGCCGCCCGAGCCCCCACCTCGGGCGCCCGCTCGGCGTGCGCCGGCGCGGACAACCCCGTGACAACAGCGAGTACGGCAGAGCAGGCGACTACCCGAATACCCCCTATATGCATGCCAGACATCGTGACAGGTGATCAACCGTTGATATGCGGAACTTGACCCGAAGCCGGGAAAACATCCGCTTGACAGGGGTAAATGATCGTTACCATACGCATTCCGGGGGAGAACGCCATGGCGGGCAAGTTTGTGATCACAAAGGACAGGCGAGGCGAGTTCCGCTTCAAGCTGGTCGCCGGAAACGGGCAGACGATCGCTGTGAGCGAGGGCTACACGACCAAGGCCGCCTGCGTCAACGGCGTCGAGTCGGTGCGCAGGTACGCCGCCGACGCCCCCATCGACGACACCACGCTGGCGACCGTCTGACCGGGCAGGGCCCTCGTCAGGCGACGAGGGCCCTCTTGCGCCTGCGCCGCCAGGCGAGGAACCCGCCGAGGGCCGCGACGAACGCCACCGCCGCGGCGCCGGCGGCGGCGGGGGAGTGGGCGGCCAGTTCCAGCCAGCCCCAGATCAGCGTGTACAGCCCGAACGACCACACGGGCACCCAGGTCAGGCAGCCGAGCGCGCTCGCCACGACGTACCAGGGATAGGACACGCGCAGCGCGCCCGCCACCCACGGCAGCGTGTGCCGCAGCATGGGCACCCAGAAGCACCCGTAGACGGCCAGCGCCCCCCACTTCTCCACCACCCGCTCCACCGCGCGGATGCGCTCCCGCCCGAGCTTCACGCCGATCTTGGAGTCGTAGAGCTTCTCGCCGAGCTTGTGCCCGACCCAGTAGTAGACCTGGAAGGCGCCGAACAGGGCGACGCCCCCGGCGACGACCCACAGCCAGAAGGGCAGGCCGAGCCAGAAGGCGCGAGTGGGGTCCTCGATGGCGAACGCCACGTACATCACCACCACCCTGGGACACCCATTAGGTCAGCCTTACCTTATTTGATGGCCGAACCGGGTTCCAACCCCACCCCCCGAGCTGCAAGTGGACGGCAAGCCGGGATCAACCCCTTTGGCCTACATATAGGAGCATGGGGACGAGAAGCACGGCGGTTCTGGCCAGTGGCAGCGCGAGCGCGGCGAAGTTGCTCGTCGCGGCACTCGCCTTCACCGCAGCCTATGTGGGCGTCTCGGCCTACGACACGGCCAACTCCGCTCCCGCGCCGCAGAGCCGTACCACCACGACGATCAGGTTCGCCGCCGTCACCACCGACGTCGCGCCCGAGGCCGGCTCCGTGGCGGTGAACCCGCTGACCACCTCGGGCGGCTGCGAGCGCGCCTTCCGGGCGCGCGGCGTCGTGGTCAGCCCCACCCCCGGCGACACCGTCCTGTACGGCTGGCGCCTGGCCCGCTGGAGCGCTCCAGCCCACGCCTGGAAGACCTACCTGGTCGACCACGAAGGCTTCTACGGCTCCCGCAGGACCGTCTCCTGGGAGCCCCGCGTCGTCGGCAACCCCGGCTGGTACCGCGTGGAGCTGAGCGTCGAGGGCGGCAGGACGATCAGGAGCGAGAAGTTCCTGGTGAGTTGCTGACCGCACGCTGGGCGGCCTCCACCCAGCGCGGCACGCCGACCCGCTCGGCCACCTCCAGCGCCTTGCGGTAGTGATCGTAGGCCGCCTGCGGCAGGTCGAGCCTGATCGCCAGGTCGCCCAGCGTCAGCGCCACCGGCCAGAGCGCCACCACACCCGTGCCCGCCCCGGCGATCCGGTCGGAGAACGGCTTGAGCTTGTCGTAGCAGTCGACCATCCGCTCCCGGTCGTCCAGCAGCATCCCGGCCAGCGCCCGCCAGGTCATCGCCAGCTCGTACAGGAAGTCGGGACGCACCGGCGGGCGGGTCGCAGCCACCGCCTTGGCGTCGGCCAGGTGACCCGCCGAGGCCAGCGCGAGGGCGTAGGCGTCGAGGGTCCACTTGGCACCCCGCTGGTGCGCCTCGGCCAGGATGTCGACCATCTCCGCCGCCCGGCCGGCGACCAGGTGCAGGCAGAACGCCGTGATCAGCGGCAGGTCCTGGCGCCCTTCGAGCATCCCGGCGCGCGCGGTCATCCTGGCCGCGTCCCGGTAGGCCCGCTCGGCCCCGGCGTAGTCGCCCGCGATCATCAGCCGCTGCCCGTCGTACCAGGCGCACACCGCCGCGGGCGCCGACAGGTCGTACTGCTTGGCCAGCCGCTCGGCCGCCGCCGCGTGCTCGTCGGAGGTGACGAACTCGCCGCGCGCCGCGGCCACCTCCAGCAGCACCAGGTGGGCCAGCGCCTGCACCGCCATCTGCCCGGACCGCTGCGCGACCTCCAGCAGCTCGCGCCCGATGCTCTCCCGGGTGTCGACCGCCGGGATGTCGTAGGACTGGCGCAGCCGCCCGCTCAACGCCACCGCGAGCAGCGCCGGATCACCGCTCCGCCGCGCCAGCTCCAGCGCCTCCAGCGCCGCCTGCCGCCCGCGCTCGGGCGAGGAGGAACCCTCCAGCTCCAGCGCCAGCGTGGTGAGCAGGCTCGCGCGCAGCGTCTGCTCGCCCTCGGGCAGCTCCATCAACGCCTTCTCGGTGACGTCGACGATCTCCCACGCGGTCCGGGTGAAGTCCCGCGCCATACCCTTGTGCGGTACGGCCAGCGACGCCGCCACCCGCGCGGTGATCTCCAGGTCGTCCAGCGGCCTGGCCGCCTCCATCGCGTCGCGCCGCCGCAGCCGGGCCGCGGTCATGTCGCCGCACAGCGCCAGCGCCTTGATCTGGCGCAGCATCAGCAGCAGCCGCTCCCTGGCGTCGCCGCCGGTCCGGTCGAAGGCCGCGGTGGCCTGCTCCCACAGCGTCGCCGCCTCGCGGTGCGCGAACCGCCGCTCGGCCTGCTCGGCGGCCAGCTTGGCGTAGTGGACGGCCTTGTGAGCCGTCTCCGCGGTCCCCGCGGCGAAGTAGTGGTGGGCGAGCGCCGCCACATCGGCCGCGCTGCGCTGCTCGATGACCGCCGCCACCGACGCGTGCAGCCGGGTACGGCGCAGCCGCGAGGCGTCGGAGTAGATCGTGTCCCTGACCAGGTCGTGGTCGAAGCGCAGCATCCCGGGCCCCGGCTCGGTCACCAGCCCGGCCAGCAGCGCCGCCTCGACCGCCTCCACGACGGCGTCCTCGTCACCGGCGACGTCCACCAGCACGTCCACGTCGACGTCGCGGCCGATCACCGCCGCCTGCAGCAGGATCTGCTGGGCGCCCGCGGGCAGCCGGGAGATGCGCCGCCGCAGCACGTCGCGTACACCCGAGGGCACGCCCGACAGCACCTCGGCCGCGGTCGCCCTGGCGCTGACCGCCTCGGCGTCGAGCAGGCGCACGGTCTCCCGCACGAAGAACGGGTTGCCGCCGGTGCGCTCCACGATGGAGTCGACGGCCTCCTCGTCCACCTCGCGCACGCAGGTGGCCCTGACCAGCTCGGCGACCGCCTTGGGGTCGAGACCGGACAGGCCGACCCGGACGGGGCCGAGCCTCGCCAGCGCGGCCAGCACGTCGGCCTGCCGGTCGTCCAGCTCGCTGTCGCGGCAGGTCACCACGAGCAGCACCCGGCTGGTGGCCAGCAGGCTCGGCAGCGCGCGCAGCAGCGCCAGGGTCTGGTCGTCGGCCCAGTGCAGGTCCTCCAGCGTCAGCAGCACCGGCGCCCGGCGGGCCACGCCCGCCAGGTAGCCGCCGACCGCCCGGTGCAGGCGGAAGCCGCCGGACGCCTCGTCGTCGTCGGGGTCGGGGTCGGCGTCCTCCAGCAGCGGCGCCAGGAGCTGGGCGTATTCGCCCGCGCCGTTGACGGTCACCAGGCTGCGCAGGATCTCCACCCACGCCCAGCCCGGCGGGGTGGCGCTGGAGTCGGGGCAGGCGCCCGCGGCGGTGCTCCAGCCGTCGGCGCCCAGCCTGTCCTGGAGGCGGCGCAGCAGCGTGGTCTTGCCCGCGCCCGCGTCGCCGGTGACGATCGCCACCTCGAAGCGGGCCGTCCGCGCGGCGGCGGTGACCAGCCGGCTCAGCTCGGAGTCGCGGCCGACGAACGGCTCGGGCTCCAGCGGCGGCGGCTCGACGGGCTGCACCGCCGTACGTGGCGGCCAGGTGTCGGTGACCGGCGGGTGTGAGCGCGCGGGGCGCGGCGTGACCGCCAGCTCCAGCCCGGGAGCCTGGGCCAGGATGTCGGACTCCAGCTTGCGCAGCGCGGGCCCGGGGTCGATGCCGAGCTCGTCGGCGAGGATCGCCCGCGCCCTGCGCAGCGCGGCCAGCGCGTCGCCCTGCCGGCCGCAGCGGTAGAGGCCGAGGGCGAGCAGGCGCCAGCCCTCCTCGCGCAGCGGGTGCTCGGTGGTCAGCGCCTCCAGGTCGGGCACCGTCTCGGCGGGCATGCCGAGGCGCAGCCCGGTGTCGGCGTGCCGCTCGCGGGCCACCAGGCGCAGCTCGGTCAGCCGGTTGACCTCGGCCTCGGCCCACGGCTGGTCGGCGAAGTCGGAGTACGGCGTGCCGCGCCACAGGCCGAGCGCCTTCTCCAGGCGGGCCCGCGCGGCCTGCGGGTCGTCGCCCTCCATGAGCTCGCCGGCCGAGCGGGCGAGCTGCTCGAAGCGCAGCGCGTCCACCTGGTCGGGCGTCACCCGCAGCGCGTAGCCGGAGGCGACGGTGACGAGCAGCCGGTTGGGGCCGCCGCGCGGCCTGCCGGGCTCCAGCACCCTGCGCAGTCGCGAGATGTACACCTGCAGACCCGACTGCGCGCCCTTGGCGGTGTCGTCGTCCCACAGGTCGTACAGCAGCGTGTCGACCGGCACGACCTGTCCTCTGGCCACGAGTAACCGGGCGAGGACGGCCCGCTGCCGCAACCCGCCGAGGTCGAGTTCGTCGTCGCTTTCGTACGCCTCGACTGGCCCCAGTACCCGGAACGCCACCATGTCAGCCGCCACGCTATGCGGGCTTCCGAATCACGCACAAGGTCTTTGTGTTGTTTGCGATGGTCACGGCTGGGATTTCAGGCTCTCGGGTTGGGTCGGTGCGGCGGACGAACGGCCGTTGCGCCTGCGCAGGAGGGCCCACGCGCCCAGGGCCAGTCCGCCGAAGGGGATCTCGATAGTGTAAGTCCAGAAGCCGAAGAGCAGCGCAGTGGCCGCCGCCGGAGCGGTGTCCACCCCGAAGAACACCAGGAACGCGACCGTTCCCGCCTCCATGAAGCCCGCGCCGCTCGGCGTGATCACCGCGGTGGTGAGCACCCGGGACAGGGCGAAGACCGCGATCGACTGGGCGAGGCCGGGGTAGGCGCCGGTGGCGAGCATGCAGCAGACCATGATCAGCCATTGCAGGCCCAGGAAGGCGATCATGCCGAGGGACAGGCCCGCCCACCGGGTCCTGACGATCGCGGCGGTGTCGGTGCGCAACCGCTGCAGCGCGCCGGAGGCGGCGTGCTCGTGGGGGCGGAACCTGGGCGGCGCCAGCCGTACCAGGGCGTCGAGGGCGCGGCCGAGGAGGGTGGCGGCGCGGTCCCAGTAGAGGGCGGCCACCACGACGGCCACCAGCGCCAGGATGGACAGTGCGCCGACCCAGCCGGCCTTGGCGATCGTGGGACTGGGCACCTGGCCCGCGAGCAGCAGTGCCAGGATGCCGACGGCCGGCAGGATGAACCTGAACAGGGTGTTCCACACGCCGCTGACCAGCGCCATCACCACGATCGACCGGTTGGCGAAGCCCCAGCCCCTGGCCATCGCGAAGGTCAGCGCCACCCCGGCGGCGCCGCCGAAGGGCAGCACGTTGCTGACCGCGCTGCCCGCGGCGTTGAGCGTCAGCGCCTGCGGGTGCGTCAGTCCGGGCAGCGAGTTGGTGAGCACGAAGGTGTACGCCAGCAGGCTCAGCAGCCACGCCGCCGCCATCGCCGCGATCATCCCGGGGCCGAGGGCGGAGAACTCCGCGCCGATCTGGTGCCAGGAGACGTGTTTGCCGGTCAGCGCCTGCACGAGTTGCGGCAGGTAGACGACCAGGGCGACGGCCAGTCCGAGCGACAGGACCGACAGTGTGGCCTGGACCCACTTGTTCTTCACGGGCGGTCGCTCTCCTTCGGCCCCTCCTCGAAGGGGTGCCTGAGCCGGGCGCCCGGCGCGAGGTCGCGCCTGACGTACCACTCGGTGCCGAAGACCAGGCGGTAGAGCGGGCCGGGGATCTTCAGCAGGACGGCCAGCGTGCGGTCACTCTTGCCGCCGCTCGCCTGGGAGGCGTGCGCGGCCATGCTGGCCCGCTTCTGCCTGATGTACTTGCGCACGTTGACCCGGTGGGTGATCGTCTCGCCAGCGGAGTAGGCGCTCTCGAAGGTGCGAAGGTCGAACTCGGGCGGGAAGCGGTGGAACTTGGACGCCGTGCGCAGCGCCCTGAGTAGCGGGTCGCGGTTGACCGTCGCCTCCAGGACGATCGGCGTGCCGGCGATCTCGGCCGCCCGCTTGCCCACCCGGTGCACCTGTACGTGGTCGGGATGGCCGTAGCCGCCAGCCGGGTCGTAGATCGACAACAGGTCGGCCCGCTCCTCGTCGAGGATGGCCGCCAGCGCGCGGGCCGCCTGCTCGCAGTCGGCGTCGATGAAGGCGTTGTCCGGCCGATGCTCGGCGATGCCGCCCGACGGGCTCAGCCCCGAGTCGCCGTAGTCGAGGCACTCCACCCTGGCGCAGCCGAGCAGCGCGGCCGACTTGTACAGCTCGGCCATGCGGGTCTCGCCCAGGGCCGCCCCCGGTTCGAGTTCGGCCAGTCCGCGCTCGCCCGCCGTGGCCACGACGAGCACCACGCGGTGCCCTTCCGCCGCGAGCAGCGCCATCGTGCCCGCCGTCAGCAGGGCTTCGTCGTCGGGGTGGGCATGGAAGAAGACTGCGGTACGAGGCACGAAGCCAGCCTATTTGCCCCGCATGGAGGCTGGCGCACTCATCGGGCGATCTAGGGTGGGACGGGTGAGGATCCTTCACGTGAGTGACTGTTACCTGCCGCGCCTGGGGGGCATCGAGGTGCAGGTCGCGGACCTCGTGCGGATGCAGCGGGAGGCCGGCCACGAGGTCGAGGTGGCGACGGCGACCAAGGGGGAGCCGCTGCCCGGCGTCCACCGCATCGTCGCCAGGATGCCCTTCGATCTGCCCGTGCACCCGTTCGGTGTGGGACATCTCACCCGGCTGATGACCTCCTGGCGCCCCGACGTGGTGCACGTGCACACCGGGGCGGTCTCGCCGTTCGCCTGGATGGGCGTGCGCGCCGCCGTACGGGCGGGACTGCCCGCCGTCGTCACCGTGCACAGCATGTGGGACCCGGTCACCAGGGGTCTGTACACCGCGCTGCGGCTGCTGTTCGAGTGGCACCGCTGGGGCCTGGTCGCGACCACGGTGAGCAACGCGGCCGCCCGGCCGATCCGCGCGGTCGCGGGCCGGAGGATCCCGGTGAACGTGGTCCCCAACGGCCTCGACGTGTCCGGCTGGCGGCACGTCGGCTCCGGCGCGCGCGGCCACGACGGCGAGGTGCACGTGGTGGCGGTGGGCCGCCTGGCGCCGCGCAAGCAGCCGGTGCGGCTGCTGAAGCTGCTGCGGGCGGCCCGCGCGAAGGTCCCCCCGGGCGTGCCGATGCGGGTCACGATCATCGGCGACGGCCCGGCCCGCTCCTCCATGGAGCGCTTCCTGCGCGAGCACGGCATGTCCGGCTGGGTGTCGCTGCCCGGCCGGCACACCCGCGAGGAGATCGCCAAGGTGCTCGCCTCGGCCGACGTGTTCGTCGCGCCCGCGCCGCGCGAGTCCTTCGGCATCGCCGCCCTGGAGGCCCGCGCCGCGGGCCTGCCGGTGGTCGCCCGCGCCCAGAGCGGCGTCTCCGACTTCGTCCGGCACGGCGAGGAGGGCCTGCTCGGCGCCACCTTCGACGACCTGGCCGACGCGCTGGCCACGCTGATCGCCGACGACGAGCTCCGCGAGCGGATCGCCGCCCACAACCGCGACACCGCGCCCTCGGTCGGCGCCTGGCCCGCGGTGCTGGAGGGGTTCGACCGCTGCTACGCCCAGGTCCGCGAGCGGGGAGCCTAACGGCGGTTGAGCACCACGTAGCCGTCGCGCTCGAAGACCTTCGTGTACCCGGTCGCCAGCAGGTCCGCCACGCGCTTCGCCTGGTCCTCCGCCGACCCGAAGGGGAACTCCCAGCGGTTCACGTCGGCGACCACCCAGGGCGCGTTGCGCGGCTCGTGGTCCCACAGCAGCACGGTGGCCCTGGCGGTCAGGGCCGGGCCGAGGGAGTTGACGGTCTCGACCACGACCCCGGAGGGGACCTTGGCCACCGCCTCGGCCGCCGCGATGGACCTGACCTGGTCGCCCCGGTAGAAGTCCTTGTCGAAGAGCTGGTCGAGGGCGAACCGGGGCACCAGCGTGATCGCCACCGCGAGCACCGCCGTGGCCCAGGCCAGCCGCAGCCCCCGGTCCTCGGCGCGGCCGAGCCACTTCAGCAGGCGGGCCAGGCCGTCCACCCCGGCGAGGAAGAGGATCACCACGGTGAACGCGTTGTACTGGAAGTCGGCCTGCCACCACAGCACCCGGTCCGACAGCATGCGCTCCAGCACGTGCGGCAGCGCGACCACCGAGAGCGGCGAGAGCAGGCAGAGCAGCAGCGTGGGCCAGACCATCAGGAAGAGCGTGTCGACCTTGGCCTCTTCGCTGAACGGCAGCGCCAGCGTGCCCAGTGGGTCACTCAGCATGGCCAGCAGCGCGCTCGGCACGCTGTCGCCGAGATGGCCGTAGGCCCAGAAGTCACTGGTGTCGCCGCCGGCCATGGGGATGAGCACGCCGCGCACGAGGACCGTCCAGGCGACGCCGACGGCCACGCAGACCGCGCCGCGCAGCCGGTCGCGCACCAGCACCAGGTAGACCCCGAACCCGATCACCATCAGACCCATGTCCTCCTTGACCAGCAGGAGGCCGAACATGGCGAGGAAGGCGGGCACCGGCCGACCGGCGTGGTAGCGCTCGATCATCGCGGCCGTGAGCACGGGGACGAACATCACCTCGTGCGCGTCGAACGCGGCGGCCTGCGCGATGGGCCAGGACAGGGCGTAGGCGACGGCGACGAGGTAGGCGGGCTTGGTGCCGAGCACCCGGCGGGTGAACGCCCACACGAACGGGATGGCGGCGGCGAACAGCAGCGCCTGCGCGACGATCAGGCTCGCGGGCCCGTCGTAGATCCAGTAGAACGGCGCGAGCAGCGCGTAGATGGGCGAGAAGTGGTCGGCGAGCTGAAGATACTCCAGCCCCCTGCCGTGGAAACTACCGATCGACGGCGAGTACGGCGCGGCGAACTTCGCGTAGTTGCGGACCGTCTGGTCGACGATGACCAGGTCGAAGGTGGTGGCCCGGAAGGTGCCCAGCTTGACCAGCCCGACCACGGCGTAGGCGGCGGCGGACAGCAGGGTGATCACCGTCACCCATGCGGGATGTCCCTTGAACCTGGTGAGCGCGCTCGCTGCCGTCACTCTGTTCTCCGTCACCTGCGACAGGTTAGGGGGACGAGCGGTTGGCGTGCCACGGCCGCCGCGCCGCGCTGCCCCCCACAGGCGGTGCGGCGGCCGGGGTTCGCTAGGCGCAGGCCTTGGCCATCTTGGCCGTGATCTCCTGCGACTTGGTACCGATGTCGGTGAGCGCGGCGGCCGACTTGGCGGGGTCCGCGGCGTCGATCTTGAGGCCGTCGTAGACGGCGGCGAGGTCGTTGATCGCCGACGCCAGGTCCCCGTCGTGCTTGGCGGCGATGCCCTTGAGGCCCTCGGCCATCTTCTTGTTGGCCTCCTCGAACGCCTTGAGGTCCGTCATGTTCTTGGTGGCGTTCGCGCTGTACTCCGAGACCAGCTTGGTGACCTCCGCGTTGACGTCGGCGCAGGCGGCGGCGCTGGAGGACCCGCAGGCGGAGGTGAGGCCGGCGAGCGCGAGCGCGGCGATGGTGACGGCGATGCCCCTGCTATTGAACTTCACTGTGTGCCCTTCATGAGTTTTATGACGAAGGGACATTATGGAGCAATCCTTGCGGGTAACTTTCACAACGCTTGAATCACCCGCCACAGGGTTCGGTGAAACCGTACAAGTGGGTCTTTGGCCACCTCTTCTGGACGGCTGTGTGGGGTCTCTTGACACGTTCCTGGAGCAACCCGACGATGTCGCGTATAGGGCAACGGATTGCGCAATACGCAACAAGGGGTTGGTTTTGGCCAGCACACCCAGCTTGAGGTCCACCCTTCCCGGTCGCTCCTACACCGATCCCGGCCTCTTCCTGCGCGAGCAGGAAAAGATCTTCGAGTCGCACTGGCTCTGCGCGGTCAGAACCGGCGACCTGGTCGGCCCCGGCGCCTTCAGAACCGTCCAGGCCGGCCGGGAGAGCGTGATCGTCGTCCGCGGGCGCGACGGCGCCCTGCGCGCCTTCCTCAACGTCTGCCGCCACCGCGGCGCGCGGTTATGCGTCGAGGAGAGCGGTACGGCCGGGCGCACCCTGCGCTGCGCCTACCACGCCTGGGCCTACGACCTGGACGGCCGCCTGGCCGCCGCGCCCAACCTGGTCAAGATGCCGGACGTGGACCGGGTGGAGTACGGCCTGGTCCCCGTGCGCCTGCGCGAGTGGCTCGGCTACGCCTGGATCTGCCTGGCCGCCGAGCCGCCCTCCTTCGAGGACACCGTCATGCACGCCGCCACCGAACGCCTGGGCGAACTGGCCGCCCTGGAGCGCTACGGGGCCGAGGAACTGGCGCTGGGCCGGCGGATCGTCTACGACGTGGCCGCCAACTGGAAGCTCATCGTCGAGAACTTCATGGAGTGCTACCACTGCGCCACCATCCACCCCGAGCTGACCAGCGTCCTCCCCGAGTTCGCCGGAGGCTACGCCGCGCAGTACTACGTGGGCCACGGCGCCGAGTTCGCCGACCGGGTGGCAGGTTTCACCGTCGACGGCAGCCCCGGGTTCGGCAAACTGCCCGGCGTCACCCCGGAGCAGGACAGGCGCTACTACGCGATCACCGTCAAACCGCAGGTGTTCGTCAACCTGGTCCCCGACCACGTGATCCTGCACCGGATGTTCCCGATGGCCGCCGACCGCACGATCGTCGAGTGCGACTGGCTCTACCACCCCGACGTGGTCGCCTCCGGCGCCGACCTCTCCCTGTCGGTGGAACTGTTCCACCGCGTCAACGAACAGGACTTCGCCGCCTGCGAGCGCACCCAACCGGGCATGTCCTCACGCGCCTACCGGGCGGGCGGTGTCCTGGTGCCGAGCGAACACCACATCTCGCTCTTCCACCAGTGGGTCACCGACCGCCTCGGCCGGGTCGATGACTAGAAAGGGAGGATCCTCCCTGAGGGCGTACGCAGGTCGAGAGGCAGGGGACGTCGTGGGGGCCGCGGTCGCTGGACGATCTGGAGCTTCTTCACGATCCGGCTCCTTTCCGGGGGACTGACAAGGTCTTACCCCGTCGGCCCGTGGGATATCTGCGGATCGCCGGAAGTCCCTCGCTGGCGGTAGCGTGGCTGGTGAGGAGGAGCTGATGTCGAATCCGTTCGTGCACCCTGGACTCTTCTACAAGGGCGCCGGGGAGTACCTTGCGGGCACGCTCTCCTTCATCCGCGACGGACTCGCGGCGGGGGAGCCGGTCGCGGTAGCCGTACCGGCGGTCAATCTCGCACTGATCAGCGGTGAGCTGGGTGACCAGGCGGACCGGGTGCTGCTGACGGACATGGGCGAGGCGGGTCGTAACCCCGGCCGGATCATCCCCGCCGTGCTGCGCGCCTTCGCCGACCGGCACCCCGGCGAGCGGGTGCGCATCATCGGCGAGCCCATCTGGCCGGGCCGCTCGGCCGCCGAGTACCCGGCCTGCGCGCAGCACGAGGCACTGATCAACCTGGCGTTCGCCGGGCGGCCCGTCACGATCCTGTGCCCCTACGACGCCGAGCACCTCGACCGCGTCGTGCTCGACGACGCCGTCAGGACCCACCCGGTGCTGCGCGACGCCTCGGGCGAACGGGAGAGCGAGGGCTTCGCGCCCGCCGCGGTCGTCGACGGCTACAACCAGCCGCTCGACCAGCCGCTCGACCCCGCCGTGCTGGCCTTCGACCACACCAACCTGGCCGAGGCCCGGCAGGTGGCCGCCGAGCGGGCCGGCGCGATGGGGTTCCGCGGCGCGCGGCTCGACGACATCCAGCTCGTCGTCTCCGAGCTGGGGGCCAACAGCCTCGACCACGGCGGCGGCTCGGGGCTGCTGCGGGCCTGGACCGAGGGCGGCAGGCTCGTCTTCGAGGTCAGCGACCGCGGGCACATCACCGACCCGCTGGCCGGGCGCAGCCCCGTCGACCCGCGCACCCCGGGATCGCGCGGGCTGCTCATCGTCAACCTGCTGAGCGACCTGGTACGGGTGCACACCCGCGACGGCTTCACCGCCGTGCGCACCTACTTCGACCCGCCCGGCGTCCTCACACCGGCAGGCTGACCCGCACCGCGAATTCGCCTCACCGTTCGATTGACGTCATGTCCGCATAGCGGGCGCCTCTGACCGCACCGGCGGGCACCGCCGCCTCCAGGGCCGCGAGCTGCTCGGCGGTCAGCTTGATCGACGCCGCCGCGATGTTCTCCTCCAGGTACTTCAGCCGCTTGGTGCCGGGGATCGGCACGATGTCCTCGCCCTGGGCGAGCAGCCAGGCCAGTGCGAGCTGCGCGGGCGTCACCCCGGCCCGCTCGGCGATCTCGGCGACCGCCCTGACCAGCGCGGCGTTGTGCGCGGCGTTCTCCGCGCTGGTCCTCGGCAGGTTCCGGCGGAAGTCGTCCTCGGGCAACTGGTCGGCGGGCGGGAGCGTGCCGGTGAGCAGGCCGCGGCTGATCGGCGAGTACGCCACCAGCCCCACCCCCAGGTCGCGGGCCGTGGGCAAAATGTCCTGCTCGATGTCCCTGGTGAACAGGGAGTACTCGCTCTGCAGGGCGGCGATCGGGTGGACCGCCACCGCGTCGCGCAGGGTCTTCGCGCTCACCTCTGACAGGCCCAGGTGGGCGACCTTGCCCTGCCTGACCAGCTCGGCCATCGCGCCCACCGACTCCTCGATCGGGACGTCCGGGTCGCGGCGGTGCATGTAGTAGAGGTCGATGCGCTCGACGCCGAGCCGCTGGAGGGAGGCGTCGCAGGCGCGGGCGATGTACTCGGGGCGGTTGTCGATCGAGCGCGTCCCCTCCTCGCGCCTGACGCCGAACTTGGTCGCCAGCACGACCTCGTCCCGGCGGCCGTCGATCGCCCGGCCGACCAGGCGCTCGTTGTGGCCGCTGCCGTACATGTCGGCGGTGTCGAGGAAGTTCACGCCGCGGTCGAGCGCGCGGTTGATGACGGCGATCGACTCTTTCTCGTCGGCCGCGCCGTAGAACTCGGACATGCCCATGCAGCCGAGTCCGAGCGCGGAGACGTGCGGCCCATCGTGGCCGAGAACGCGCTTGTCCATGTCTGCTCCCTTGATCGTGTCGTCCAGCGTGTCACCTGGAGCGCACTCCAGGTCAAACCGGGGGCGCAGGGGATCGACCCTGAGGAGGCCAGCACTACCAGGGGTTGTCTTCGCGCAGGTCAGCGGCGAATACCGGGGCTGGACCAACCAAGGTCGTAAGGGGTGGTTCAGGGGTTCTTCGGGCCGATCTCGGATATTCCCGAACCCGGATTTATCCGAGCTTTAAGACATGAAGGGTTTGCTCGTCAGCGGGTTCGCGGCCATCGGCACCGGAACGGGTGCCATGCTCACTTTGCACGCCGAGGCGGGGCTCGATCCGCTGCACAGCGTGATCAGTGAGTACGCCTGGGCCGCCGGCGGCTGGCTGCTGCCCGCGTCGCTCACGCTGTTCGCGATCGGCTCGGCGCTCATCGCCGGGGCGCTGCGCGCGGCGGGCGCCGACCGGCGGGCGGTGCTGCTGCTGCTGGGCTGGGGCGTGTGCATGTTCCTGATCGGCGCCTTCCCGACCGACAAGCCCGGCGTCCCGCTGTCGCTGTCCGGCGGCATCCACCGCTACGCCGCGTTCGCCGCCTTCCTCGCCATGCCGGCCGCCGGGTTCCTGCTGGCCAGGGCGCAGAGCCGGTACGCGGGCGCGGTGAAGGTCCTCAGCGGCATCGCGCTCGGCGCGCTGCTGCTGGTGGTCGTGCCGTACGTGATCAGGATGCTCGGTGTCCCGCTCAGCAACGCGGAGATCCCGGCCGGGCTCACCCAGCGGGTCGTGGTGGTGACCGAGATCGGGGTGCTCGCCCTGGCCGGACTGTCCCTGTTCAAGATGAAGTACGGCAGGCGGCTCGCCTAGCGCTCCCGCGGAGGTCTCTACGGTCATCGTCGCACTCCTCTCACCCCGCGAGCCCTACCCAGGGCTCAGGCGTGAAACGGTCGCGGCTGGATAGGGGGACGGTAAGACCTCTATCTCGGGAGTGACCCCATGACGATCCTCATCGCCTATGACGGCTCCGACGACGCCACCGCGGCCATCGCGTTCGTGGGCGGCCTGCTGAAAGGGCAGTCCGCGGTGGTGCTCAGCGTGTGGGAGCGGCTGGCGCTCGCCTCGCTCAGAGGCTCGGCCGGGATGATCATGCCGGTCGACACCACGGAGGAGGACGCCGCCATCGAGGCGTCCACCCGCGAACTCGCCGAGCAGGGCGCCCGCCTGGCCAAAGAAGCGGGACTGGAGGCGACGGCCCGGTGGGAGGCGAACTCGCTGGCCGTGTGGGCGACGATCGTGGAGATCGCCGACGACGTGAACGCCTCACTGATCGTGACCGGCACCCGGGGGCTCGGCGGAGTCAAGTCCCTCCTGCTCGGCAGCACCTCCGACCGCGTCCTGCACCACGCGGGCCGTCCCGTGCTCATCGTCCCGTCCGCCGCCGACGTGGACGCGAACTCGTAGCGCCGTTCACCTGGATGTCACCCGCATAAGGCACTGTGATGGATCGTCTGCGGCGGAAGGGGACGGGTGACCGGAGTACTTGAGCGGCGGCTGGGCACCTTCGACGCCGTCGTGGTCGGGCTGAGCGCCATGGTCGGGGCGGGGGTGTTCGCCGTCTTCGCGCCCGCCGCCGGCGCGGCGGGACGCTGGCTCCTCGCAGCCCTCGCCCTGGCCGCGGTCGTCGCCTACTGCAACGCCACCTCCTCCGCCCGGCTCGCCGCCCTGTACCCCGAGTCGGGCGGCACCTACGTGTACGGCAGGCGCAGGCTCGGCCCCTTCTGGGGATACCTGGCCGGCTGGGGCTTCGTGACAGGCAAGACCGCCTCCTGCGCGGCGATGGCCCTGACCTTCGGCACGTACGCCGCCCCGGCGCTCGCCCGCCCCCTCGCGGTCGGTGCGGTCGTCGCCCTCACCACCCTCAACCTGTACGGCGTGCGGCGCTCGGCCACGGCGGCCCGCATCACCGTGGCCGTCGTCCTCACCGTCCTGGCGACCGTCGCCACCACCGCCTTCCTCGCCCCACCGGCCGCCACCCCCGCCTCCGCCCCCGCGTCCACGGTGTGGGGGGTGCTCCAGGGGGCGGGGCTGTTGTTCTTCGCGTTCGCCGGCTACGCGCGCATCGCGACCATGGGGGAGGAGGTGCGGGAGCCCGCCCGCACGATCCCCCGGGCGATCGGGGTGGCGCTCGGCATCACGCTCGCCGTCTACCTGCTGGTCGGCCTGGCCGCGCTCGCCGTGCTCGGACCCGCGCGGCTGGCCGCGTCGGCGGCGCCGCTCGTCGACGTCGTCGAGGCGGCGGGCGCGGGCGGGCTCGGGCCCGTGGTGCGGGTGGGGGCGGCGGTCGCCGCGCTGGGGGCGTTGCTCGCGCTCATCCTCGGCGTCTCCCGCACCGCGTTCGCCATGGCGCGGGAACGGGACCTGCCCGGCGCGCTCGACGCCGTCCACCCGGTCCGGCGGGTGCCGCACCGGGCCGAACTCGCCGTCGGCGCGGCGGTGATCGCCCTCGTGCTGGTCGCGGACCTGCGCGGGGCGATCGGGTTCTCGTCGTTCGGCGTGCTCGTCTACTACGCGATCGCCAACGCCTCGGCGCTCACGCTCAACGCAGGCGAGGGCGCTCCGCCGAGGATCGTGCCGGTCGCGGGGCTGGTGCTCTGCCTGGTGCTCGCCGCCACGCTGCCCTGGGCGTCGGTGGCCGCGGGCGTGGCGGTGTTCGCGGTGGGGGCCGGGGTTTGGGGCTGGCGGCACCGGGGCGCGACGTGAAGGCGGCGCGCAGGCGAGGCCGCAAGCTGTGGCCGGGGTCGCCTGAACCCGCTAGCCTGAGCGCATGACGAAGCGGCAGACAGTGATGATGGCCCCTTAGGGGGTCCATTCGCTGCTGCCGAGGCCCTGTTACCGGGGCCTCTCGTCGTTTCGGGCGTCGGGCCCCACGAGAGGCACCGATGTACATCACGACGACGATCCCCTACGTCAACGCCCGTCCCCATCTCGGCTTCGTGCTGGAGATCGTCCAGGCCGACGTGCTGGCCAGGCACCACCGGCGGCGCGGCGAGCCGGTGCGGTTCCAGACCGGCACCGACGACAACTCGCTCAAGAACGTGCTGGCGGCCGAGGCGGCCGGGATCCCCGTCCGCGACCTGGTCGAGCGCAACGCGGCGGCGTTCGAGGCGCTGCGCGAGCCGTTCGACCTGTCGTTCGACGCCTTCGTCAGGACCAGCGGCGACGCCGCGCACCGGGCGGGCGTCGAGCGGCTGTGGCGGGCCACCGGGCACGACCTGTACCAGCGCCACTACGAGGGCCTGTACTGCGTCGGCTGCGAGCAGTTCTTCACCGAGGACCGATGTCCCGAGCACGGCGGCCCGCTGCAGCTCGTCTCGGAGGAGAACTGGTTCTTCCGCCTGTCCCGCTACCAGGACGCGCTGCGCGACCTCGTCGCCAGTGGTCGGCTGCGCGTCGAACCGGCCGCCCGCAGGAACGAGGTGCTGTCCTTCATCGACGCCGGGCTGGCCGACATCAGCGTCTCCCGCTCGCAGGAACGGGCGCGCGGCTGGGGCATCCCCGTGCCCGGCGACCCGAGCCAGGTGATCTACGTGTGGTGGGACGCGCTGGCCAACTACGTCACCTCTCTCGACGGCCCCGGCTACCGGCGGTGGTGGGTGGAGGAGCCGCGCCGTACCCACCTGATGGGCAAGGGGGTGATCAGGTTCCACGCGGTGTACTGGCCCGCGATGCTGCTGTCGGCCGGTGAGCCGCTGCCCACCGAGATCTTCGTGCACGACTACGTGACCGTCGAGGGCCGCAAGATCAGCAAATCCTCGGGCACGGCCGCCGACCCCGTCGAACTCGTGCGGCGGTACGGCGTGGACGCGGTCCGCTGGTGGCTGCTGCGCGAGGTGCCACGCGTCGGCGACACCGACTTCACCGAGGCACGGCTGGCCGCCCGCGCCGACGAGGACCTGGCCAACGGCGCCGGAAACCTGGTCAACCGGGTCGTCAGCATGGTCCACCGCTACTTCGGCGGCCAGGTCCCCGACGTGGCCGCCGAGCCGCTGGTGCCGGGCGTGGCGGAGCGGGTGCACGAGGCGCTGGAGGACTTCGACTTCCGGCGGGCCGCCTCGGCGGTGTGGGAGATCGTGGAGGAGGCCAACCGGTACGTCGAGCGGGCCAAGCCGTGGAAGCAGACGACGGCCGAGCGGGAGGTCTCGCTGGCGGTGCTGGTGGCGGCCTGCGGGGAGCTCGCCGTACAGCTGGAGGTGTTCCTGCCGACGGCCGCCGCCAGGATCGCCGCCCAGCTCGACCTGCGCGACGGACGGCTTCCGGTGGCGGCACCGCTGTTCGCCCGGGTGGCTCGTTGACGCGAGGTGGGGGCGGCCGCGCGGAGGGCGTCACCTCCGGCGTCGAACAGATCTGCCGGGCGGGCGCGGGCGCACGTCAGGATCGGGGCGCCGATCATCGTGCACACCGGTGGTTCGGCTAGGACCGGGATGTTCGTCCTCGACCTGTTCGGAAAGGAAGGTGGGGATCTGAGCGGAGTGGTCGTCGGGCACGCGGGTGATGTTGATCCGGGCGTCGACCTGGCGTTATGGCCACATTTGTGATGATGTTCTGGCCGCGTTGGGTGCGGCGGGAGTGGCTCCGGGGCAGATTGATCAGATGCTGGTGTTCAACCCGAGACGCCACTTCTCGTAAGGTGAGGGTACGAGACCGACACGGGTGGGTGGAACTGGGTGACTGCGGAGCAGGCCTTGTCGATAAGCCTGGGACTTCAAGGGCCATGTGTCATCGCGAGGCTGACCGGTGAGTTCGATTTCGGTTCCGCCGCCGAGGTGCGTGATCGCGTCACCAAAGCGCTGGACCTGACCCAGCCGCCCATGCTCGTGATCGACCTCCAGGCGGTCAGCGTGTGCGACTCCTCAGGGTTGTCCGTGCTGGTCTACCTACACAAGGCGGTGACCGCCTCGGGTGGGCGGCTGCTGCTGTCCGGCCTGCAGGGCCGCTGCAAGCACCTGTTCGCGATCACCGCCCTGGACAAGTTCTTCGACATCAGGCCGACGGCGGAGCTGGCCATCGCCGAGCTTAGCGAATCGGGGAACTCTCCGCCCTACACCGGGTAGCCACGCCGACTCGGGTCGGCTGGGTAGGTCCGGCTTGGCTGGCGCGGCTCTGCCTGAAGCGGCTTTGCCTGGCTGGGGCGGCCCGGCTGGGCCTGGCTCGGGGAAGGCGGTTCTTCGCTTGTCGACGCTCGTGATCGCCTCACCCGCCCAGGCCGACACGGTGGGCGCGGTCGAAGTGAGCAGCCGTCAGCTCATCCGCTACAAGCTGAGCTGGGGACGCTGGAAGGAAAGCTGCCGGATCAAGGCCCGGGTCACGAACATCTCCAGGACGACCGTCTTCAGCAGCCGATTCAACGTGTCACTCACGGTGAACGGCCGGAAGGTCGGTGGATGCACCGACTACCTCGGCACAATCAGGCCGGGACGGGTGAAGTACGCCTCGTGCACCGTACGGTCGGGGCGGCTGGCGAGCATGTGGTACGACTGGGAATCGGGCGATCTGTCGCGCTGGTACCGGCGGGCCAAGGCCACCGTCTACTACCGCTACTACCGTTGACCTGGACGGGGATGAGGGGTCGAGCTCCGACCCCTCGTGCCCTTCAGCCCGCAGTGATCATGAGGGCGAGGCCGATCAGCACAACAACCGGGACGAGCCAGACCACGGCCTCGGCAGCGAACTCCTTGTACATGGCGTAGATCTCCCTGGGATGGCAGCCGTGATACGTCACTGCGCAGCATAGCCGCCCCCACCTGTGTCCGGGCCTTTCGGGAGTGTTGCCCTGGTCACGTTCCAGGGGCGTCGCCGCGTGACGCCAGCAGGCCGAGACGCTTGGCCGGACCGGCCAGCGACTCGTCGGCCATCAGCGCGGGCAACTTCGGCGCGTCGGCGTCGATCCGCGCGAGGACCTCCTGCGCGCCGCCGCTGAACCGGGTCCACGCGCGCACCACCTCGGGCATGGCGGCGATCGCGTCGTCACTCAGTACGGCCTCGCGGGGGAGCCACGAGGTCAGGAACTGCGACACCCTGGCCGGACTCCACCACAGCGGGCGATCGCCGACGAACTCGGCCAGCTTGCCGAACGCCTCCTTCGCGCCTGGCAGGTCCGGCAGGTCGGGGAGGCCGGGAACGGTGTCGTCGCGGCGCACCGGGCCGGGGATCGAACGGGCCCTGGCCAGGACTAGGGAGCGTACGGGGGCGAGGGTCTCGGCGGTCGCCGCGCCGAGCACGCTGTCGGTGAGCGTGAACGCGTCCAGCACCCGCCCGGCGACCACATCGGGGGCGACTTCACGCAGGTCCAGATCGTCGAGGAAGTTCGGCTCCTCGACGAGCGCGTCCACCGCCAGGCCGCCGCTGACCTGGTCGATCGCCACGACGACGAGATGCGGTTCCTTGCCGTTCTCGTAACGGAAGGCCAGAACCGCGAGCACCTGCTCGCCGTACGGGTCGGCCTTGCCGTACCAGGCCCCCTCACACCGGACCCGGCCCATCCGACCAGCCCACTCCGGCAGCTCTCCGGCCCGGTCGGCCGTCTCTTCAGGGACGCCGAGCGCGGCGAGGGCGGCGAGCAGTAGGAGCGACTCCTGGGTGCCGTCCTTGGCCGCCCGCTCCAGAAGCGCGTCGGCCTCGTCGCCGTCGTCCGGTGACCAGGAGGCGGCGATCCTGCTCGCCCAGAGTTCGGTCCGCAGCGGAGACCGCCACCGAAGCAGATCCCGCGCCTGGGCAACAGCGGTCACGAACCGCCCCCCACTCCGTTTCGCACTCACACTCCGACCGTACCGCCCTCCACCGGAACGCCCGACGCGCACCTCATCAGGGCCACACGCGAACCGTGCACCCACACTGCCGGTCACGCTTCGACCGCAGACGGGCGCTCTATCGTGTGCCTCGCCTTCGTCTGCGGGCGTAGTGCGCCGGGTGCCTCACCCTCGGGCGGATCCGAGGGTGAGACACGGACAGGAGTCAGCGGTCGTCGTTGGCCAGGCCAGCCTTGCGGAGGGCTTCGGCCAGGGCGCCCGAAGGCCGCTCCTGGCGGCGCTGGCCACCGCCGTCACGCTGGCCACGGCTACCGCGCTGCCCAGACCCGTCACGCTGGCCCTGCCTCGCGTTTCCGCTCTGCCCGGCGTTCCCGCCCTGCCCGGCGTTCCCGCCTTGAGCGCCGCTTCCGCCCTGAGCGCCGTCGCGCTGACCTGAGCCGTCCCGCCGGCCGTTGCCGCCCCGGGCCTGACCGCCGCCTTGGCCCGCCTGGCCCCCCTGACCGCCGGACGGGCCGCGGCCGTTGCCGCGGCGGCGGTCGTCGGGGGAGGTGCCGGTGGTCGGCTCGTCGTCCAGGCGCAGGGTCAGGGAGATGCGCTTGCGAGGGATGTCCACCTCGAGCACCTTCACCCGGACGATGTCGCCCGGCTTGACCACGTCACGAGGGTCCTTCACGAACGTCCGCGACATCGCCGAGACATGGACGAGCCCGTCCTGGTGCACGCCGACGTCCACGAACGCGCCGAACGCCGCCACATTGGTGACCACGCCCTCCAGGATCATCCCGTCCTTCAGGTCGGAGAGCTTCTCCACACCCTCCTTGAACGCGGCGGTCTTGAAGGCGGGACGGGGGTCGCGTCCCGGCTTCTCCAGTTCGCGGAGGATGTCGGTGACGGTCGGCAGGCCGAAGGTGTCGTCCACGAAGTCGGCCGGCTTGATCGCGCGCAGCGCCGCCGTGTTGCCGATCAGCGTGGACAGGTCGCTCTTGGCGGTGCCCAGCATGCGCCGTACCAGCGGATAGGCCTCGGGGTGCACGCTGGAGGCGTCCAGCGGGTCGTCGCCGCCGGGGATGCGCAGGAAGCCCGCGCACTGCTCGAACGCCTTGGGCCCGAGCCGCGCCACCTCCTTCAGCGCGGTCCGCGAGCGGAACGGGCCGTTGGCGTCGCGGTGCAGCACGATGTTGTCGGCGAGCGTCGCGCCGATGCCCGACACGCGGGTCAGCAGCGGCGCCGAGGCGGTGTTGACGTCCACGCCGACCGCGTTGACGCAGTCCTCGACGACCGCGTCCAGCGAGCGGGACAGCTTCGTCTCGGCCAGGTCGTGCTGGTACTGGCCGACGCCGATCGACTTGGGGTCGATCTTCACCAGCTCGGCCAGCGGATCCTGCAGCCTGCGGGCGATCGACACCGCGCCGCGCAGCGACACGTCCAGGCCGGGAAGCTCCTGGGAGGCGTACGCCGAGGCGGAGTACACCGACGCGCCCGCCTCCGAAACGACGATCTTGGTCATCGCTGGCATGTGCTTGACCAGCTCACCGGCCAGCTTGTCGGTCTCGCGGGAGGCGGTGCCGTTGCCGATCGCGATCAGGTCGACGCCGTGCTTCTGCGCCAGCGCGCCGAGTACGGCCAGCGACTGGTCCCACTGCCGCTTGGGCTCGTGCGGGTAAATCGTCGCGGTGTCGACCACCTTGCCGGTCGCGTCGACCACCGCGACCTTCACCCCGGTACGCAGCCCCGGGTCCAGGCCCATCGTCGTCCTCGTCCCCGCGGGCGCGGCCAGCAGCAGGTCACGCAGGTTGGCGGCGAACACCCGCACCGCCTCGTCCTCAGCCGCCTGCCACAGCCGCATCCGCAGGTCGATGCCCAGGTGCACCAGCACCCGGGTACGCCACGTCCACCTGACGGTCTCCGACAGCCACTTGTCGGCGGGCCGCCCCTGGTCGGAGACGCCGAACCGGGAGGCGATGCGCAGCTCGTAGTCGGGCCCCTCCTCCGGCTCCAGCGTGACGGAGAGGATCTCCTCCTTCTCGCCCCGGAACATCGCCAGAATCCGGTGCGACGGCAACTTCGTGAACGGCTCCGCGAACTCGAAGTAGTCGGAGAACTTCGCCCCCGCCTCCTCCTTGCCCTCACGCACCTTGGCGACCAGCTGCCCGCGCGTCCACATCTGCTCGCGCAGCGCGCCGATGAGGTCGGCGTCCTCGGCGAACCGCTCGATCAGGATCGCCCGCGCGCCCTCCAGCGCCGCCCCCGCGTCCGCGACCCCCTCCACGACGAACCCCTCGGCCGTCGCGACCGGATCGAGCGTCGGGTCGGCCAGCAACCGGTCCGCCAGGGGCTCCAGGCCCAGCTCGCGGGCGATCTGCGCCTTGGTACGCCGCTTGGGCTTGTACGGCAGGTAGATGTCCTCCAGGCGGGCCTTCGAGTCGGCCGCCATGATCTGCGCCTCGAGCTCGTCGTCGAGCTTGCCCTGCGACCTGATCGACTCCAGGATCGCGGTCCGGCGCTCCTCCAGCTCACGCAGGTAGCGCAGCCGCTCCTCGAGCGTGCGCAGCTGCGCGTCGTCGAGGGTGCCGGTGACCTCCTTGCGATACCGGGCGATGAACGGCACGGTCGCGCCGCCGTCGAGCAAGTCGACGGCCGCCTGCACCTGCCCCTCGCGTACGCCCAGCTCTTCCGCGATCCGCTGGTGAATAGAGAGCACTGATCCGCCTAACGCTGTGCCGATGGTCCGCCGGTCAATTGTGCAGGGTCAGAGGACCTGTCCGTCCTTCATCACCAGGGTGCGTGGGGGACGGGTGACCGCGGCCTCGGCCGCGCGACCCACGGGCACGACCACCAGGTCGGCCCTGTCTCCCACCGCCAGGCCGTAACGTTCGAGACCCAGCGCCTGCGCTCCACCGTACGTCGCGGCGCGCAGCGCCGACTCGATGTCCTCGTCCTGGCGGAACGTGCTGCGGTAGGCGAGGTGCATGGCCCGTTCGAGCATGCCGCCGCTGCCGTATGGTCCCCACAGGTCACGGATACCGTCGTGCCCGCACGCCACCGTCACGCCCGCGTCCAGCAGTCTCTTCACCGGGGGCACGGGGAAGCTGTACACGGCCGCCGTGACCACCGCCACCCCCGCGCTGCGAGCACCTCGGCCAGCCGTCCCTGGTACGCCTCGTCGATCTGCCCCAGCACGTGGGCGTGGCTCACCATGACCTGGCCGCCCAGTCCCAGGACCGCGGTACGTTCGGCGATCAGCTCCAGCTCCCAGGCGCCGAGCGGGCAGCCGTCGTGCAGGTGGATGTCGAGGTGCGCGCCGTACCGCTCGGCCAGGGAGAAGATCAGGTCTAGGTGACGCACCGGATCGCGATCACCAACCGCCGGGTCGAGCCCGCCGACCGCGCGCACCCCGTTCCTGAGCGCCTGCTCCAGCCGCTCGGCGGTGCCCGGATTGGTGAGCAGGCCATGCTGGGGAAAGGCGACCCGCTGGACCGAGACCCACGTCTCACAGACCGCGGCCGCCTCCTGGACCGCCTCGACACCGCGCAGCCCCACCACCGTGGTCAGGTGTCGGATGGAAATTATCGGTGCAGTTTTCTGTAAGGGCTGGGGCGTGGGTCAAATGCAGGGAGAGGTGGCAGCGAGATAGAGATGGTCACCTTCGGACCAGACTAGTGCCAACGTGTAGCCATCCGGCTTTGACTTGCCGGCCAAATCAGGATGACCGTTAGCGAGGTCGCCCTCGGCGGTTATTGTGTGGCCCTGTGAAGTCCAGAATTGTGAAACCTGGTGCGAAATGTCCAGGTGCTTTGACTTTGGAATTTCGCGAAGCCAATATGCACGATTCATTGAGAGTTTTTCTGGAGTTCCGTCGGCACTATATTTACATGGGTTTGGAGTTACTGAGTACGGTATGAGTTCGAGTTTGGGTTCAGGTTCCAGGGACTGTGCAGTGCTACGAATGAGTTGCTCGATGCGATCTATCGCTTGTGATTGGCTTATATTCATATGCTCGTGGTTCCCGTCTGGTGAGCATGAGGTGAGGGTGGAGGCCAGGATGAGTGTTGTAAGAACGCCGTGAATGGACAAGGCCAACCCTTCCTATGGCTTCTGTAGCTCAGGCATGAGTAGTTGAGGTTTCATTTCATGCTTTGCGCTTACCAATGATTCGTATTGGCCATTTGTGATGCGGGCGATGTTTCGAAGTGAGGCGGAATGAAGCTCCCAGTAGTTTGAGTGGGCTGTGAAGATGTTGGTGCGGTCTACTGGGAAGTGTTGGGCGCCGAATTTGGGGGTGCCTGGGTCTTGGGTGAAGTGGCCTAGTTTGGCCACTGGGTCGTTGGGGTCTTCGCCTACCCAGACGTGGGATTCGGGGATGCCCAGGTCTCGGGCGTGAGGGACGCCTACGCCGGGGCTGCCGACGAAGATGAAGGTGTTGGCCAGGGTGCCGGGGCGGAGGAGGGCGGCTTTTCCGGATACCAGGGAGCCGTAGCTGTGGCCGAGGATCACTTCTCTGCCGGTGGTCGAGGGGGTGTGGGCGGCGCGGAGGCCGTCGGTGAAGGAGGCGAGGTGGTGGGCGCCTCGGTCGGCGGGGGCGTCGCCGGCCACCGAGATGCCGGGGGTCCAGGTGCTCTCTATCTGGGGTGGGTCGTAGCCGAGCCAGGCGATCGAGGCGATTCGCTGGTCGCCTGCTGTGGCCTGGGCCTGTTGCCACAGCACGCGTGCTCGGTCGATGTCGCCGGCGAAGCCGCTCAGTTCGGTGTTGAGGCCGGGTACGTACGTCACCGTGGTGTCCGCCTGGTCGGGGTCGCCCCAGGAGACGATGATGCGGCCGGTGCCGGTCTGGTCGAAGGCCAGCAGGTACGCCGGGGGGTGGCCGGTGGTGCCGCCGGTGGCGAGGGCGCGTTCGACCATGGCGATGTTGCGCAGTCCGCCTTCGAGCATGCGGGGGGCGCCGAGGACGTACGGCACGCTCAGCATGCGCAGGTCGGTGAGGAGGCGGTCGCGGTCCTGCGGGGTGAACGAGGTCGTGATGCGGGCCAGTTCGGCGGTGAGCCGGGCCTTCTCGGCGGCCAGGGCGTGCCGGTTGGCGCGGTCGCGGAAGGTGGCGGGCAGGCCGTTGAGCGCGCCGATGCCGGGCAGGGTGACGAGACGTTCCCGGTCCTGGTCGGTCAAGGAGTGCCACCAGGCGTTGATCCGGGCGGCCAGTGAAGGGTCGCGCAGGTCTTGGAGCCGCTTCACCGCGCCGAAGTCCCCTGCGGCGGCCAAGCACAGCAGAGCGTCGGCATCAGCGAAGCCGCCCCCGGAGTCGAATCCCGTGCCAGAGCCAGGGGTGGAGCCGCCGAACAAGGTGAAGGCGGCGATGCTGGAGGGGATCCACGGGCTGTCTGTTCGGATCTTGGTGAGGCGGCGGCGCAGGTCGGGGGCCTGGGTGGCGGCCCACTCGGCGGACTGGGCGATGGTCCAGCCGGGGGCGGCGGGCAGGGACAGGGCGGACAGTTCGGCGCGGATTCGGGCGGACGCGCCGGACAGGCGGTCGGCGGCCTGGTCGAGGGCGGTGACGAGCGCGGTCATCGCGGCCACGTCGATGCCCTGGAACGGGCCGCGGGCCGCGGTGGCGACGGTGAGATGGGTGCCGGGGAAGGCGGGGGCGGAGGCCGGTTCGCCGCGCCGGGCGCACTCCTGGGCGAGGGTGGCGAGAGCGGCGGTCAGGGCGCGCTGGAGGGAGGCGCGGTGCGCCGCGAGGGCGTCGGCGAACCGGGGCGCGCCGCCCCCGACCCAGGCCTGGGCCGCCATCAGGCGGGCGGGCGCGTCGAGGTCGGCCCTGTGCTCGGCGGCCAGCAGGGAGACTCGGCGGTACGCCTCACCGGCATCGGAACCAGCTTCAGACATGATCGCCCAAGGATCGCAGCGCCCACCCGGCCCACACGGAGAAACAGCAGTTCACGGGGGTAAGTGCGCTTTGCGACTGGCGGATTCGTCGGGCATGTGCTTTGTTGGGGCGCCATAATGGCAATGCAACAGATCTTGGCGGACGACGTCGCGGCACTCGCCCGTGGTTGTGCGGTGCTGGGCACGGGCGGCGGCGGAGACGTGCGGGCCGGTGCGCTGGCCGCGACCAGGGCGATCGGGGAGTACGGTCCCGTGCCGCTGGTGCAGCTCGCCGACCTGCCCGCCGACGCCCTCGTGGTGCCGCTGTCCGCGATCGGCGCCCCCACGGTCAGCCACGAGATGATCCACGGGGAGGACGAGCCCAGGCGGATCGCCGACGAGGTCGAGCGCCTGTTCGGCCGCCCCCCGGCCGCGGTGATGTCCTCGGAGATCGGCGGCTCGAACGGCGTGGCCCCGGTCGCCTGGGCGGCCAGGCTCGGCCTGCCGCTGCTCGACGCCGACGGTATGGGCCGGGCCTTCCCCGAGGTGCAGATGGTCTCGATGTACGTGGCGGGGCTCCCGGCCGACCTGGTGATCATGTCCGATGTGGTCGGCAACGTGGTGACGATCAGGCCGGTCGACGGGCTGTGGTCGGAGCGGCTGGCCCGCGCGGTGTGCGTGGCCTCGGGGTCGAGCGCGATGATGGCCGACTACGTGCTGACCGCGGAACAGGCCAGGGGCGCGGTGATCGAGGGCACGGTGACCAGGGCCGTCGAGATCGGGCTGGCCACGGAGCACGCCGCCGACCCGCTGGCCGCCCTGGAGAAGACGCTGGGCGCGGTCCGGCTGATCACCGGCAGGCTCAGCGACGTCGAACGGCGGACGAGCGGCGGGTTCGTCAAGGGCACGGCCGTCGTCGAGGGCACGGACGCCTGCCGGGGCCGCACGCTGACGCTGGAGATCCAGAACGAGAACCTCGTGGCGATCGAGGACGGCCGGATCCTGGCCATGGTGCCGGACCTGATCGCCGTCGTGGATTCGGAGACGGCCACCGCCGTCCAGACCGAGGCGCTCCGGTACGGCCAGCGCGTCGCGGTTCTGGCCTGGGCGTGCGACCCCCTGTGGCGTACCCCCAAGGGCCTGGAGACCGCGGGACCCCGCGCCTTCGGCTACGACCTGGACTACCGTCCGCTCGGTGAAGTCCCGGAGGGGACGGGCACCTCCTGGGAAGGCGCGGAGCGATGAGCGACCTGCGGATCGGGATCGACGTCGGCGGCACCAACACCGACGCGGTCGTCCTCGACGACTCCGATCAGGTCGTCGCCAAGGCCAAGCGTCCCACCACCCCCGACGTGACCGAGGGACTGCGCGCCGCCCTCGACGCGGTCCTGGACGAGCTGGACGCGGCCGACCACCGGGAGACGAAGGAGCACGGCTCCAGGCAGAGCCCGGCCACCCGGGACCGCGTCACCCGGGTCATGCTCGGCACCACCCACGCGACCAACGCCATCCTGGAGCGCAGGTCGCTGGGCCGGGTGGCCGTGCTCAGGCTGGGCGCGCCCGCGACCACCTCGGTCCCCCCGCTCACCGCCTGGCCGGACGACCTGCGCAAGGCCGTCTCGGCGGGTGAGGCCGTGGTGCCGGGCGGGCACTTCGTGGACGGCCGGGAGATCTCCCCGCTGGACCCGGACGCGATCAGACGGTTCCTCGCCACCACCACCGGCGTCGACGCGGTCGCCGTCACCAGCGTGTTCAGCCCGGCCGGAGCCGACCACGAGCTGCGGGCCGCGGAGATCGTCCGGCGTGAGCTGGGCGACCTGCCGGTCTCGCTCAGCCACGAGATCGGCTCGCTCGGGCTGCTGGAGCGCGAGAACGCGACGGTACTCAACGCCGCCCTGTACGGCGTGGCCCGCGACGTCACCACCGCCCTCACCACCGCCTTACGCGAACGCTCCCTCACCGCGACGCCGTACTTCGCGCAGAACGACGGCACGCTGATGACGGTGGAGCACGCCGCGCGGCTGCCGGTCTCGACGATCGGCTCGGGCCCGGCGAACTCGCTGCGCGGCGCGGCCTTCCTGTCGGGCGTACGGGACGCGATCGTGGCCGACGTCGGCGGTACGTCCACGGATCTGGGCGTGCTGGTGGGCGGCTTCCCGAGGGAGTCGGCCGCGGCGGTGGAGATCGGCGGCGTGCTCACCAACTTCCGTATGCCGGACATCCTGGCCATCGCGATCGGTGGCGGCACCGTCGTCGGCAGGGTGGGCGGCGTCCTCCAGGTCGGCCCCGCCTCGGTGGGGTACCGGATCGCCGAGGAGGCGCTGGTCTTCGGGGGCGGGACGGCGACGCTGACCGACGCGGCGGTGGCGGGCGGCAGGCTGCGGGGCACGGCGGCGGAGTGGCGCGAACGCCTGACGGCCGCCCTGCGCGCCCCTGCCGCGCTGGCCGAAACCCTCGCCGAGGCGCTGGCCAGGGCCGATGTGCTGGTCGGTGACGCGGTGGATCGGATGGCGCTGGGCCGGGCGGACCGCCCGCTGGTCGTGGTGGGCGGTGGCGCGTTCCTGCTGCCCGAGGAGATCCCGGGCGTGAGCCGCCTGATCAGGCCCCCGCACGCCGAGGTCGCCAACGCCGTGGGCGCCGCGATCGCGCTGGCGAGTGGGAGAGTCGATACGATCTTGCCTGCGGGCGAAAGCCGTACAGAAGGAATGGAAAAGGCTAAAGAGGAGGCGGCGGCGAGGGCTGTGGCGGCGGGGGCGGACCCTGCCGGAGTCGAGATCGTCGACGTGTACGAAGTGCCGCTCAGCTACCTCTCCGAGCCCGCGGTGCGGGTACACGTGAAGGCCGCCGGCCCCCTCGGCCGGTGACCTAGCAGCCGAGCCAGGCTCGGCGGTCAATACGAAAGGATTCCCCCACCATGCGCTGGCACAAGCGTCTGCTCGTCGCCGGAGTCACCGGCGCCGTGGCGCTGACCGCGTCCGCGTGCGCGGGCGGTCAGGTCCGCGGGGCGGACAAGACCCCTCGGCCGAGCGCCTCGTCAGGGTCGAGCGCGCCGGCCGCGGCGCAGGCCAACGAGGCCACCTTCGTCTACGCGCCGAACCTCGACGTGGTCACCGACTGGGACCCTGCGACCTCGTACTCGAACGAGAACATCGCGATGGCCAACATCTACGAATCGCTGACCCGCTACAACACCGAGACGAAGAAGCCCGAGCCGCGCCTGGCCACGGAGTGGAGCTCGGCCGCCGACGGCAAGGAGTGGACCTTCAAGCTCCGCCAGGGCGTGAAGTTCCATTCGGGCAAGGAGCTGAACGCGGACGCGGCCAAGGCGGCCATCGAGCGGACGATGAAGCTCAAGGGCGGCCCGGCCTACATCTGGGACTCGGTGAAGACGATCGAGGCGCCTGACGCCTCGACGCTGAAGTTCACCCTGAAGTACGCCACGCCGCTGGACCTGATCGCCTCCTCGGGCTACGCCGCCTACATCTACGACGCCGACGCCGTGGAGCAGGCCAAGGACGGAGAGGGGGACGCGGGCACCGGCCCGTACACGATCGACGCCTGGAACAAGGGCAAGGAGACGGAGCTCACGCTCAAGGCGTTCGACGACTACTGGGGCGGGTGGACGCCCGAGAAGTACAGGAAGGTGGCCTTCCGGGTCACGCCCGAGCTGACCACCGCCTGGCAGTTGCTGCAGAACGGCGAGGTGTCGTTCGTCCAGCGGCTGAACCCGCAGCTCTTCGACAAGGCGGGCGCGACCAGCGGGGTGCAGACCACGCAGACGGCGTCGTTCCAGAACCTGCTGCTGCTGTTCAACACCGGGAACGGTCCGCTGAAGGACGTCAACGTGCGCAAGGCGATCCAGCTCGCGCTCGACTACGACGGCCTGGCGGCGGCGCTGAAGGGCGCGGGCGTCAAGAGCTCGGGCCTGGTGCCGCAGGGGCTGCTCGGCTACAGCGCCGAGCAGGCTCCGGCGCAGAACCTGGAGGAGGCCGCGCGGCTGCTGTCCATGGCGGACTACGGGCCCGACCTGAACGAGCTGAAGCTCACCCTGACGTACGCCCAGGGCGACGCCGACCAGCAGCTCATGGTGACGATCCTCAGCTCGGCGCTGAAGAAGCTGAACGTCACCCTGCAGGCCAAGCCGCTGCAGTGGAACGCCCAGTGGGACCAGGGCAAGGCGAAGAAGCAGGACATCTTCGTCATGTACTGGTATCCGGACTACGCCGACGCCTACTCGTGGTTCCTCAACGTGTTCCGCAGCTCGGAGAAGCCGGAGTTCAACCTGTCGTACCTGAACAACCCGGAGATCGACAAGGCGATCGACGCGCTGCCCGAGCTGACCGCGACGGACCGGGACAAGGCCGAGCAGTCGTACGCCGACCTGCAGAAGAAGATCCTCCAGGACGAGGCCGCGGCGGCGGTGCCGTACGTGCAGACCTACCAGCGCGCGCTGTCGGCCAAGGTGGAGGGGTATGTCGACAACCCGGCCTATCCCAATGTGGTCTTCTTCTACGACCTCAAGCCCGCCGGATAGTTCGTGCCGCGTTATCTGGCCCGCCGGCTCGGCCAGGCCCTCCTGGTCGTGGCCGGCGTGGTCACTCTCACGTTCGTCATCATGCGCATGGTGCCGGGTGATCCGGCGGTGGCCTTCGCGGGGCCCAAGGCCTCGCCCGAGGAGCTGGCCGCGGCGCGAGCCCGGTTCGGGCTTGACGACTCGCTGCCCGCGCAACTCTGGAGCTACGTCAGGGACCTGGCGACGGGCGACTGGGGCACCAGCCTGCGGACCCGCCGGCCGGTGCGCGACGACCTGTTCGCGGCCTTCCCCGCCTCGCTGGAACTGGTGGGGGCGGCGCTGATCCTGGCGATCGCGGTGGGCATCCCGGTCGGCGTGCTAGCCGCCCGCTATAAGACGAAATTTCCGGACTTTGGGGTGCGGGTGGGGAGTATGCTCGCCGTCTCTGTGCCCGTGTTCTGGCTGGCCCTGGCCCTGCAAACGGTGTTCGCCAGCAACCTCGGCTGGTTCCCGGTCGCCGGGGAGTACGACGGCGCCCTCGACAGCAGCAGCCCGCTCACCCTGTGGACCAACATCACGATCGTGGACGCCCTCATCACCGGCAACTGGCCCATCCTCACCAGCACGCTCTGGCATCTCGTGCTGCCCGGACTCGTGGTCGCCGCCTACCCGGCGGGCGTCATCGCACAGATGACCCGCGCCGCGCTCATCGAGGAGGCGGGCCAGGACCACGCCAGGCTGGAGCGGGCGCTCGGCTTCGGTGAGACGTCCATTCTGACCAGGTTCGCGCTGCGGCCCGCGCTCAACCCGGTGCTGTCGCTGATCGCGCTGGTCTTCGCCTACGCGATCGTGAACGGGTTCCTGGTCGAGGCCGTCTTCAACTGGCCGGGCCTGGGCCGCTACGCCGCCGAGTCGATCCGCTCGCTGGACACCCCGGCGATCGCCGGCGTCACCCTGCTGGTGGCCGTCGTCTACGTGCTGGCCAACCTGGTCGTGGATCTGCTCCAGGGCGTGGTCGACCCGAGGGTGAGGGCCAGGTGACGACGGAGCCGGTACGGCTGCGCCGTACCCTGCCGCGGTTGCCCGACCGGTTCGCGGCGTTCGGGGCCGTGCTGCTCCTGCTGATCGTGCTGGCCGCGCTGTTCGCCCCGTGGCTGGCGCCGTACCCGCCGGACGAGCTGCGCCCGCTGGAGGCGCTGCTGCCGCCGAGCGCCGAGCACTGGTTCGGCACCGACAGCGTCGGCCGCGACGTCCTCACCAGGATCCTGTACGGCGCGCGCACCTCCCTGGTCATCGCCGTCGCGGTGCTGGCCGCCTCCGCGACCGTGGGCGTCACCCTCGGCGTCGTCGCCGGGTACGCCGGCGGCCTGGTGCGCGACGTCATCATGCGGGTCACCGACGTCTTCCTGGCCTTCCCCGCGCTGCTGCTGTCGCTGGCGCTGGCCGTGGTGCTGCAGCCGAGCGTCACCACGGTGATCGTCGCCATCGCGGTGACCTGGTGGCCCTGGTACGCCCGCCTCAGCTCCTCGGTCGCCGCCTCGGTCGCCACCAGGAGCTACGTGGACGCCGCCCGCTGCCTGGGCGTCCCGGCCCCGAAGATCGTCCTCAGGCACGTGCTGCCGAACTCGCTCACCCCCGTGCTGGTCCAGCTCTCGCTGGACGCGGGCGGGGTGATCCTCACCGCCGCGGCCCTGTCGTACCTGGGGCTCGGCGCGCAGGAGCCGGCCGCGGAGTGGGGCCTGATGGTGGAGCAGGGGCAGGACCTGTTCACCACCAACTGGTGGGTCGTCACCTTCCCGGGCCTGGCCATCCTGCTCACGGCCTTCGCCTTCAACGTGCTGGGCGAGGGGCTGCGCAACGCCCTGGACCCGAGGCGGGCGGTGATCCGATGATCGAGATCCGGGACCTCCGGGTGAGTTACGGCGAGCGGACCGTCGCCGCCGTGCCCGAGCTGGACGTGCGGGCCGGCGAGTGCGTGGCGATCGTCGGCGAGAGCGGCTCGGGCAAGTCGACCACTTTGCTGGCCGCCCTCGGCCTGACCGAGGGCGCGCGGGTCGCCGGGCGCGTCCGGGTGTGCGGCGTGGACGTGCTCGCCGCGCGACCGAAGGAACTGCGCCGCCTGCGCGGTTCCAGGGCCGCGCTGGTCATGCAGAGCCCGCAGGCCGCGCTCAGCCCCACCACCCGCCTCGGCACGCTGATGAGCCGCGCGCTCCGGCTGCACGGTGCGCGCCGGGGGAGCGCCCTGGACCGGGTGATGGCCGAGGCGGTCGAGGCGGTCATGCTCGATCCCGCCGTCCTGCGCCGCTACCCGCACGAGATCTCCGGCGGACAGGCGCAGCGCTTCGCCATCGCGCTGGCCATCGCGCTCGGCGCCGGGGTGATCCTGGCAGACGAGCCGACCAGCGCGCTGGACGTGACCGTCCAGGCCGAGGTGGTCGGCGTGCTGCGCCGGCTGCGCGCGGAACGGGACCTGGCCCTGCTGATCGTCTCGCACGACCTGGCCCTGGTCTCCACGATCGCCGACCGGGTGCTGGTGATGCGCGCGGGCGAGGTCGTCGAGAGCGGCCTCGCCGCCCAGGTGCTCACCACCCCCGCCCACCCCTACACCCGTGAACTGCTGGAGGCGCTGCCGTGACCATCCTGCGCGCCGACGGCGTCACCCTCGGCTACGGCAAGACCGCCGTCGTACACGACGTCAGCCTCGACATCACCGACGGCGGCGTCGGCCTGATCGGCGAGAGCGGCTCGGGCAAGACCACGCTCGCCCGCGCCTTCCTCGGCCTGCTGAAACCCCTGCGGGGCACGATCCGGTACGGCGGGCAGGACCTCCGCAAGGCCGACATGAGAGCCTTCCGGCGCAGCGTCCAGCCGGTCTTCCAGGCCGAGGCGCTCGACCCGCGGATGCGCGCGGGCGCCTCCATCGCCGAGGCGCTGCCCAGACGGGAGCGCGGCCGGGTGCCTGAGCTGATGCGGGAGGTCGGGCTCGATCCCGCGCTCGCGGCCCACCGCCCGCACCAGCTCTCCGGCGGGCAGCGCCAGCGGGTGGTCATCGCCAGGGCGCTGGCCGTGCGGCCGGAGCTGCTGATCCTCGACGAGCCGACCAGCGCGCTGGACGTGACCGTCCAGGCGCGGGTGCTGGACCTGCTGGCGGGGCTGGACGCGGGGCGGCTGCTCATCACGCACAACCTGGCGGTGGTGGGGCGGCTCTGCCGTACCTCGTATGTGCTGTTCGCCGGGCGGGTGGTGGAGTCGGGGCCGACCGCGGACCTGCTGACCCGGCCCGCGCACCCCTACACGGTGGCGCTGCGGGACGCGGTGCCGCGGCTGGGCGGCGAGCCGCCGCAGGCCAGGGGGCGGACCGAGGCGGCGCCGGCGGCCACCGGCTGCGCGTTCCGGCTGCGCTGCCCGCTGGCCGTGCCCGAGTGCGAGCAGGCACCCGCGCTCAGGCCGTTGAGTGGCAGGCAGGTGGCCTGCCACCGGGCGGAGTACGTCCTCACAGGGCTCGGAGCCCGTTGATCACTTCCAGCAGCACCTTCGCGTCGGGCGCGGGCGGCGGCAGCTCGACCTTCATCAGCTCCTGCGCGTGCAGGTCGCCGACGAGCACCCGGACCACGCCGATGGGCAGGTTCAGCTCGGCGGCCACGTCGACCAGCCGGGTCGGCTTGGTGCAGAGCTGCATGATGATCAGGTGTTCCGGCCCGAGGCCCGCCGGGGGCGCGAGGCCGCCGGCCGTGATGATCACGGCGATCAGGTCGATCGCCTTGCTCGCGGGGACGGTGCGCCCGCGAGTCAGCAGGTAGGCGGGGACGATCGGACCTGCGTCCTCGTCCAGCCAGCGCTCCTCACTCACTTGTCACCACCCTGATGCGGCGAACCGGCTCGGGCTCTGGTTCCTCTGGTGCTACCACGTGGTCTCGGGGAATGAGCACGATGGCGGTGGTCCCTCCATATGGCGAACCGCGCAGCGTCACGCGGATGTCGTGCCTGGCGGCCAGGCGTGCGACGACGAACAGGCCGAGCCTGTCGCTGTCGGCAAGGTCGAACTCGGGCGGGTCGGCCAGCCGTTCGTTCAGCTCGGCGAGCTCTTCCTCGCTCAGGCCGAGCCCTCTGTCCTCGACCTCGACGGCGAAGCCGTGCGCGGCGAGCTCGCCCCGCACGGTCACCGTGGTGTGCGGCGGGGAGTAGACGGTGGCGTTCTCGATGAGTTCGGCGATCAGGTGGATGACGTCTCCGACCACGGGGCCCGCCAGGAAGTGGGTGGGCATCGGGGTCACGTTGACGCGGGTGTAGTCCTCGACCTCGGCGGCGGCGCCGCGCACCACGTCGTGCAGCGGGACCGGCTTGCGCCAGCCGCGGCCGGGAGCGGCGCCGGACAGGATGATCAGGCCCTCGGCGTGGCGGCGCATGCGGGTGGTGAGGTGGTCGAGCCGGAACAGGTCGTCCAGCGCGTCGGGGTCGGTGGCCGTGCGCTGCATGCCGTCGAGCTGGATGCGCTGGCGGTGCAGCAGCGTCTGGCTGCGGCGGGCCAGGTTACGGAAGACGTGGCCGACGCCCGCGCGGAGCTGGGCCTGGCCGACGGCGGCCTCGATCGCGGTGTGCTGGACGGTGTTGAAGGCCTTGCCGACGTCCTGGATCTCGGTGGTCGTGCTGGCCACCTCCAGATCGGGCATCTCGACCTCCTCGCCCTGGCGCAGCTTCCGGACGACCTGCGGCAGCCGTACCGCGGCGACCTCCAGGGCGGTCTGGCGCAGGGCGGCCAGTTCCCTGGCCAGGACGGTGGCCATCCGCAGTGAGATCACGATGGACAGGATCACCAGCACCAGGCCGGTGCCCGCGAACACGAGCGCGCGGGTCAGCACGGCGTCGGCGACGGGCTCGGCCCGCCCGGTCAGCACGGCTCCCGCCCGCGTCTCGGCCTCCTGGAAGGAGGTGGCCTGCGCGCCGGCGACGGCCTGCCAGTCGCTGGGCGTGCGGCCCGCGATGATCTGCTCCTCCATGATCCGCAGCCGCTGGTAGGCCGGCGTGGTGATCAGGCCGACCTGGACGTCGCGCAGGGCGGGGTCGAGCTCGTCGAGGGCCTGGTCGATGATGAAGCGGCGGTTGCCGACGAGCTGGGTGAAGAGCTTGCGCTCCTCCTCGGTGGTGCGCCCGGCCGCGACCGCCTGCTCCCTGCTCAGCAGCTCCTTGGCGTAACCGAGGTTGATGACCACGCGCGACTGCTCGTAGATGGGGATGTCGTCGATCAGGGCGACGTTCTTGTGCAGGCCGAACAGCGTGTCGGAGATCGCGTTGTACGACTCGATGGCCTGGAGCCGGTCCGACAGGCCGGCGTCGATGTCGGCCCTGATGTCCTCCAGCTGAGACAGCCGGGTGATCGAGTTGGCGACCTGGGCGCGGATCGCGTCGCCGGTGTTCTTCGACCGGTCCGACAGCTCGCGGAAGCGCTCCCTGGCCTTGTCGGTGCGGGCCCGCTGGTTGTACGCCGCGGTGCGGGCCGACGGGCCGCCGCCGCGCAGCAGCCGGGCCGAGACCAGGCGCTCCTGCTGCAGCTCCACGATGAGGTCACTGGCGGGCTGGCGCAGGTTGGTCCAGAGGGTCTTGTAGGAGCGCAGCTCCAGGCTCTCGCCCGCGGTCACGAAGGTGATGGCACCCCAGAGGGCGACCATCGAGACCAGCGGTACCAAAAGGAGCCCTACGATCTTTACCCTGATCGTGATACTTCTGCCCACGGCACCTCACTCCGGTCGGTCCCGCTGTGGTGGAACCCCGGATGGGACGGAACGAGATTACCAAGTGGATCTCCAGATTTCCCGATTTTTCGGGATTTTGGGCATCGATTCGTGATCTTGCAGTAGGTTTTCGTTCAAGATCAGTCGCTGGGGGAGATGGATGAGCCGTCGTCTGGTAGCGGCCGTGCTCACGCTCCTCCTCACGGGGTGCGCCACGCCGCAGGTACGGCAGGAGCCGCGCGCCGTCGAATCCACCTTCGTCTACGTGCAGAACCTGGACGTTGTCACCGACTGGGACCCGGCCAGCTCCTACTCCAACGAGATCATCGCGCTGCAGAACGTCTACGAGTCGCTGACCGTGTACAACCCGGTCACCAGGAAGGCGAGCCCCCGCCTGGCCACCTCGTGGCGCACCTCGCCCGACGGCAAGGCCTGGACGTTCACGCTGCGCCGGGGCGTGAAGTTCCACACCGGCAGGGCGCTCGACGCGAACGCGGTCAAGGCCGCCATCGAGCGGACCATGAAGTCGGACGGCGAACCGGCCTACATCTGGGACGCGGTGGAGAGCATCAGGGCCGAGAACACGCACACGGTGACGTTCACGCTGAAGTACCCGGTGCCGCTCGACCTGATCGCCTCCTCCGGCTACGCCGCCTACATCTACGACACCGCCGCCGCGCCCGACCTGAAGAAGTGGCTCGCCGAGGGCCGGGACGCGGGCAGCGGGCCGTACACCGTGCAGAGCTGGCGCAAGGGGGAGCGCGACGAGCTGAAGCTGAAGGCCTTCGACGGCTACTGGGGCGGCTGGGACCGGCCGCACTACCGGTACATCGTCTACCGCGTCGTGCCCGACCCGGAGATCGCGTGGCGGCAGCTCCTGAACGGCGAGGCCGGTTTCGTGCAGCGGCTCAATCCTCGGCTGTTCCGCCTGGCCGAGCAGACGCCCGGCGTGCGGACCTCGCGGATGCCGTCGTTCCAGACCGCGCTGATGCTGTTCAACACCGCGAGCGGGCCGCTGGCCGACGGGCGGCTGCGCCGGGCCGTACAGAAGGCGATCGACTACCGGGGCGTGGTGGACGCGCTCAGCGGCGCGGCCACGCCGGCCACCGGGATCGTCCCCGAGGGGCTGCTCGGCCACCTGGAGGGTCGCCCGCAGCGGCAGGACCTGGAAGGCGCGGCCGACCTGCTCACCCAGGCGGGCTACGGCCCCGGCGGCAAGCCGCTACGGCTGAGCCTCACCTACGCCGAGGGCGACGACGACCAGCGGCTGCTGGTCACCAGGCTGGCCACCACGCTCAAGGACCTGAACGTCGTCCTCGACGCCAAGGCGATGCCGTGGGAGGAGCAGTGGGCCCAGGGGAAGGCGGGCGGGCAGGACATCTTCGTCATGTACTGGTTTCCCGACTACGCCGACGCCTACTCGTGGTTCCTCAACGTCTTCCGCGGCGGGCAGCCGCCGACCTTCAACCTGACCTACCTCACCGACCCGGTCACCGACAAGATGATCGACAACCTGCCCGAGCTGAGCGCCACCGACCGGCGCGCCGCCCAGCAGGCGTACACGCGGCTGCAGGCCAGGCTGATCGGCGGGCGCGCGGTGGCGTCGGTGCCGTGGGTGGTCACCTACCAGCGCGCCTACCTCGGCGGCATCCAGGGCTACCAGGACAACCCCGCCTACCCGGACGTGGTCTTCGTGCACGCCCTGCGGCCGGTGAGCTGAGCCTCAGGGCCGGTCCTGGGGCTCCTCCACGCGTTCGCGCAGCCGTTCGCGGATCTCGTCAGGGGTGTAGGCGCGGCGGCGGCGCTCCGCCCGCGCGATCACCACTCCGGTCGCGGCCACGCCCGCCACTCCGGCCAAGCCCAGTACCTTCCACCATCGCATGTGCCTACGCTAGCGGTGTGCTGACTCTCGACGAGGCCGTGAACCTGACCAGAACGGGAGATCTCTGGGTCTTCCGCGGGCGCTCGGTGCCCGACCGGGCCATCCAGACGATGACCAACAGCCCGGTCAACCATGTGGGCATGTCGATCGTCATCGACGACCTGCCGCCCATGATGTGGCACGCCGAGCTCGGCAGGTCCCTGCTCGACCTGTGGTCGGGCACCCACCAGCGCGGCGTCCAGCTCCACGACCTGCGCGAGGCGGTCACCGTCTGGGGTACCCGGTACGGCCAGCGCGGCTGGCTGCGCCAGCTCGACCCGGCGGTCACCCGGGAGATGGAGGACGCCGCGCTGCGCACGGTCGCGCGGCTCGACGGCACCCCCTTCCCCTCGACCGCGCGGCTGGCGGGCCGCTGGTTCCGCGGCCGAGTGCCGGAGCTTCGCCGCCGAGGCCGGGAGCGGACGCTGGAGAGCGCCTACTGCGCCGAGGTCGTCGCCGTCACCTACGAGGAGATGGGCCTGCTGCCCGCCGGGAAGCGTCCCAACTGGTACGACCCCGGCCGGTTCTGGAGCGGCGACGACCTGGACCTGGACGGCGACTACAAACTCGGCGGCGAGATCGCGGTCAGCGTTCCCGCCCTGGACGAAGCTGTCCAGGACGCGCCGGTCAGGACGAGCCGCAGGCGCATTCCGTGGCCTGCCAGACGGACTCGAACGCCTCCTCGGTGAGCTCGGTCAGGTCCCAGATCTCCAGCGCCTGGTCGGTGAGGAAGCCGTGCCCGTCCTCCAGATGCCGCCACCAGTAGCGGTACGTGACGCGCTCGATGTCGATCTCGATCTGCCGGATCGCCCAGTGCTCGCCCTCGCCCTCGACCGACTCGAACAGCCACACGCCGCCGTCGCCGTCGACGGCCTGCCAGTGGCGGCGGGCCGCCTCGGACTCGGCCAACTGCCTGATGAGGGGCTCGCGGACATCCTGGATCACGGCGCCCAGCTTAGGACGTGAGCGAGCGGCGCAGCCGCCAGACCCCGAGCGAGACGAGCACCGCGGCGTATCCGGCCAGCGTGGTCAGCTCGAACAGGGCGGGCTCGCCGAGCACGATGACGCGCGCGGGTCGGTGTGGCGTACATCCGCGTGGCCACGCCCAGCATGCGGGTCTCCATATGTCCGCCGGCCGTCAACGGCTGGGTGAAAGGGAGAAAATCCCGCGTATCGGGCATCCTCTTCACTACGATGTGCCGGTGTTCGTCGGGAGGCAGGCCGAGCTGGCCGCCCTGGCCGCCGCCCACGCGGGCGCGCGCGAGGCGGCCCGTGCCGTGCTGGTCACGGGTGAGGCCGGGATCGGCAAGTCGCGCCTGGTCGCGGAGTTCACCGGGCGGCTCGTCGGCACGCTCGTCGTGGAGGGCGCCGCCGATCCGGGGGCGCCGCCGTACGCGCCGTTCGTGGGGGTGCTGCGCCGGTTGGTGCGGGCGGCGGGCGCGGATGTGCTGCCCTCGGGCGGGCGGCGTGGACTGGCCCGGCTGCTGCCCGAGCTGGGCGAGGTCGAGGCAGTGCCCGACCTGGGCAGGGCCCGGCTGTACGAGGAGATCCTGGTGCTGGTCGAGCGGGCCGCGCCGCTCGTGATGGTGCTGGAGGACCTGCACTGGTCCGACCCGTGCAGCCGCGAACTGCTCGTCTTCCTGCTGCGCAACGTGCAGCGGCCCGGCGTGCTCGTCGTCGCCACCGCCCGCGAGGCGCGCGGGCTCTGGCCGCTGCTGCGCCTGCCCAACCTCCAGGTGATCGCGCCGCCCCCGCTCGGCCGCGCCGAGATCGCCGCGCAGCTCGGCGGCCTGCTCGGGCGCGAACCGGCCAAGGACACGCTCGACCACGTGGTACGGCGCAGCGAAGGCAACCCGCTGTTCGTCGAGGCGCTCGCCGGAGCGGGCGGCGGCACCTCCGCCGCGCTGCGCGAACTGCTGCTGGCCGAGGCCACCCGGCTGCCGCCGCCCAGCCGGGACGTGCTGAAGTACGCCGCGGTCGCCGGACCGCGACCCGATCACGACCTGCTGCGCCGCCTGGCCAGGCTCGACGACCAGGCCCTCGACGACGCGCTGCGGCCGGTCGTGGCCGCGCGGCTGCTGGTGGTGCGCGACGACGGCTACGCCTTCAGGCACACGCTGATCCGCGAGGCGATCTACGACGAGCTGCCGCCCGGGGAGCGGATCCGGCTGCATCGGCGGTGCGCGGAGGAGCTGGCCGACCGGCCCGAGCCGGCCACCGACCACTGGCAGGAGGCCGGGGAACTCGGCGCCGCCTTCGACGCGGCGTGGCGGGCCAGGCGGTACGAACGGGTCCTGGAGCTGTGGGACGCCGTGCAACGCCCGGCGGCGCGCGCGGGAGCCGATCGGGCCCGCGTCTACGAGCTGGCCGCCGAGACGGCGCTGCGGACGGGATCGGCCGGGCGGGCCGAGGACCTGGTCAGCCGGGCACTGGCCGCCCTCGACGCCCGCGCCGCCCCCGAGCGCGCGGCGCACCTGCTGGAACTGCGGGTGGCCGTACGCGACCAGCTCGGCGAGGACGGCCTGGACGACCTGCGCGAGGCCGTACGGCTGGCGCCCTCCTCGCCGCGCCTGGCCGCGCTGGCGGACACCCTCGCCTGGAACGGCCGGGACGCCGACGCCCGCGCCCACGCCCGCCAGGCGCTGACCGCCGACCCGCCCGTCCGAGCCCGCGCCCTGGTCACCCTGGCCACCCTGGAGGCCAGGGCGGGCGACCTGGAGTCCGCCACCGACCTGTACATCGAGGCCTCGCACACCGCCCGCAACGCCGGTGGCCCGGTGCGCTGCGCCGTGGCCGGCGACGCGTGGTGCGACGAGGTGCTGCTGGCCGCCGCCGCCAGCGAGGCGGACGTGCTGGAGGCCGCGGGCGAGCACGAGCGGGCCGTGACCGTGGCCCGCAGGGGGATCGCCGAGGCTCGCAGGATGGGGCTGGCCCGCTCGCGCGGCACGCTGCTGGCCGCCCACCTCGCTGGGCCGCTCGCCTCACTGGGCCGCTGGCCCGAGGCGCGCGAGGTGGTCGGCGGCGCGCTCGCGCTCGAACCGCCGCCCATCAACCGGGCCTGGTTGCTCCTGGTGAGCGGCGGCGTCGCGGTCGGCGAGGGCGACCTGGAGGCCGCGACCGAGGCGCTGGACGCGGCCCGCCCGCTGATGGCGCGCGGCCGGTCCAGGGGCGAGGACGCCTGCCTCGAACCCGACCTGCTCGACGCCCGCATCGCGCTCGCCGGCGGCGACCTGGACCGGGCGGCGCGGCTGACCGACCACGCGCTCGCCGCCCACGACCTGTCGCGCAGCCGCCGCCACGCCTGGCCGCTGCTGGCCCTGGCCGCCCGCGTCCACCGGGTACGGCACGCCTCCCTCGACGGCCTGCGCGTCGTGGCGACCACGCTGGCCACCACCGGCCGCCTCCAGCAAGCCCACCGCGCCACCTTCGAGGCGGAGTGCGGCGGCTCGTGGCCCGCCGCCGTGGCCGCCTGGCGCGCGGTCGGCCAACCGTACCCGCTGGCCCAGGCGCTGCTCAGGGACGCCGAGACGCACCCGCCGCTCTGCCGCTCGCGTTCGGGGGAGACGCTGCGGGAGGCGGCCGCCATCGCCGCCGACCTGGGGGCGGCGCTACTGCTGCGGGAGGCCGAGCGGCTCGCGGTCAGCGCGCGGGTGGAACTGGTGCCCGACCCCAGGCTGACTCCCAGGGAGCTGGACGTGCTGCGGTTGCTCGCCGACGGGCTCAGCAACCGGCAGATCGCCGAGCGGCTGTACATCTCGGCCAGGACCTCGGGTGTGCACGTCACCCATGTCATGGCCAAGCTGGAGGCGTCCTCCAGGATCGAGGCGGCCACCCTCGCCCGGCGGCTGCGCCTGATCTAGGCGTCATCGCAGGTAAACTTTCGCTCCTTCTGGGGGCATTCTCTGGGCGGAACTCTCAAACACTGGGGACAGCGTGAGCCGTGAGCGGCTGCGGCCGGTCGACCTGGCGCGTGGGCACGGCCTGTCCACGCAGGCGATTCGGAACTATGAAGAAGCGGGCATCCTCCCGCGATCGGAGCGCACACCCCACGGCTACCGGGTCTACACCCCTCTCCACGCCCTGGCGCTGCGCGTCTTCGCCGCGCTGGTGCCGGCGCACGGCCACCAGACCGCGACCGCGATCATGCGGGCGGTGAACCGGGACGCGGTCGTGGACGCCCTCACGCTGATCGACGAGAGCCACGCGCAGCTCCTCCAGGACCGGCAGACGCTCTCCGCCGTCGCGAAGGCGCTCCGGGACCTGGTGCCGTCGGGGCCGTCCACCCCGCCCCCGTCCGGGGTGACGTTCGTCGGGCCACTCGCCAGGCAACTGGGGATCCGGCCCGCGACCCTGCGCAAATGGGAGCGGGCCGGCCTGATCCATCCGCAGCGGGACCCCAAGACCGGATACCGCGTCTACACGCCCGCCGACGTCCGGGACGCCCGGCTGGCCCACCAGCTCAGGCGCGGCGGATACCTGCTGAACCAGATCTCCCCGCTCCTCGCACAGGTGCGGGCGGCCGGAGGAGTGGCGCCGCTGGAGGCCGCCCTGACCGAATGGCGCGACCGGCTCACCACGCGCGGCGTCGCCATGCTGACCGGCGCGGCCGAACTCCACGCCTACCTGGAGGAACGCCGCGCCGTCTAGGCGCGGATCTCCAGCAGCTCGGCGAGCGCGGCCCGGTCGCTGACGCCGGTCTTGTCGTAGACGGCGTACAGCGTGTTGGCGACGGTGCGGATCGACACCACCAGCCGCTCGGCGATCTCCCTGTTGGTCAGTCCCCGCGCGGCGAGCATGGCGACCTCGCGCTGCCGGGGCGTCAGGCCGGGCACGTCCAGGTCGACCAGCGCGGGCGTGTGGGCGCCCTGGCAGTGCCCGGCCAGCGCGGCGGCCCGGGTGCCGGCGGCCCGCGCGCCGCGCTGCAGCCCGTCGGCGCGGTACCGGCGGGCCGCGCCGGCCGCCGCCTCGGCCGCGAGCAGCAGCATGCCGAGCTCCTCGAAGCCGTGCGAGACGGCGTCGAGGTCGTGGCCGGTGCGGGCGGCGGCGTGCCGGGCGAACAGCGGGATCAGCGCGCCCTCGGCGGGTAACGCGGCCAGGCGGGCGGCGGCCAGGTCCGGGCGGCCCAGCCGTACCAGGTCGTGCAGGGCGAACGGAACGTGCCAGGGCAGGCCGCCGTCGGCGACCGCGAGCGCGGTCGCGACGGCTCCCGCGAGGTCGCCGCGCGCGGCCAGCGTCCACACCCGGCCGACCAGCACCGGCAGCGTGACGTACGGCCCGACCGCCACCTCCGCCGACCCGGCCAGGGCCAGCGCCTCCTCGGCCGCCGTCACGTCGCCGAGCAGCGCGTGCACCTGGGCCAGCTCGCCCAGCAGCAGCCCGGCCAGCGGAGACCTGGCCGGCAGGTGGGTGGCGGCGTCCTGGAGGCAGCCGAGGGCCTCGCGGACCCGGCCGCGCAGCACCAGCACGTTCGACCTGCGGGTGCCGAACTGCAGCAGGGCCCTGGACCAGGAGCCCAGCTCGCCGCCGAGCCGGTGGCCGTCGTCGGCGAGGCGTCGCGCCCGGTCCAGGTCGCCGAGCTGCAGCGCGGCCAGCACGCCCGCGTCCAGCAGCGCGGCGCTGAGGCTGGGCAGCGGGTCGGGCATCCTGGCGATCTCGGCCAGCGTACGGTCGACGACCCGCAGGCACTCGCCCGCCCGGCCCTCGGCCGCCAGCACGCCCGCCTCGGTGGCGTCGCCGGCCCGCCCCTGCCAGAGATCGGCGTGGGTGGATGGGCGCGAGCTCAGCGACCTGGCGGTGGCCAGGTCCCCGGCGAACAGCTCGATCGAGGCCCGCGCCCGCATCAGCCCTTCGAGCTCGCGCGGGCCGGTCAGCCGCTCGCGCGTGGCCGCCAGCACGGCTCTGGCCTCCTCGACCCGGCCGCACCCCCAGAACAGGTTGAACGCCCGCACGATGCCGCACTCGGCCACGGCGACCTCGTCGGGCTCCAGGCCGGTGGCGGCGGCCAAGACCGCCTCCGACTCCTCGTTGCGGTCGGCGTAGAAGAGCACACCGCCGAGCGCGATCCTGGCCGGGTACCCGCCGCCCGCGGCCACGGCCGCCCGGCCGAGCCGCTCGGCCAGTTCCAGGTCGCGCACCGACCTGGCCCGGTTGCAGGCGGCCAGCAGCGGGCCAGGGTCGCCGGGGGAGCCGCCGTCGAGCCGCCACACCGCCACCCGCAGGACGTCCTCGCGCCGCCGCAGCCCGGTCCGCTCGACGTGCTCGGCCAGCCGCCGCACCATCACGCGCGCGCGCAGCACGCCGCACCCGGCCCTGATCACCTCGCCGTACAGCGGGTGGGCCAGCCGTACCTGCAGCCGCTTGCCGTCGCGCTGTACGGTCACCAGCTGGCGGTCCTCCAGCCGCTCGACCGTGGCCGGCGAGGTCAGCCCGGCCAGCAGGTCGGCGCCGAGCGGCTCGCCGAACGCGAGGTACTCCAGCGCGCCGCGCTCGTCGCCGGTGAGCTCGCCGATCCGTCCGGCGATCGTCTCGCGCAGCGACGGCGTCATCGACAGCGGCCCGCGCCACACCCCGCCCGCGTCGGTCAGCGCCCCGGACAGCACCAGCTCGCGCAGGTAGAGGGCGTTGCCCCGGCTCACCTGCCAGAGCCTGGTGACCGCGGCCTCCTCGACCCGGCCGCCGAGCGCGGCGCCGAGCAGCGCCGCGGTCTCCTCGACTGACAGCGGGCCGAGGTCGAGGCGGGGGAGCAGGTCGTCCTTCCACAATGCCCGCACCGCGTCCGGGGACGGCGTCTCGCTGCGCACGGTCGCGATCACCCGGGCCCGGTGCAGCGTGACCAGGTGGTGGACCAGCGCGGCCGAGGCGGGATCGAGCAGGTGCGCGTCGTCGACGACCAGCACGGGGGCCTTGACGGAGGCGGCGGCCCACCCGAGCGGGTTGCCCTTGGGCGGGGCCGAGGGGAGCAGCGGGCCGAACGCGCCGAGCGGCAGCTCCGCCGCCGCGGCCGTCGCCCGCACCCATGCCACGCCCGGCAGCCTGCGTACGGCCTGCGCCACCAGCCGGCTCTTGCCCGCGCCGGGCGGTCCCACCACGACGAGGCCACCGGCCGCCGACCTGATCTCGGCGAGCTGAGCTGTGCGGCCGGCGAACGGCCACGCGCCTGCCATGCTCCGAGAGTATTTGAGTAGACCGTACTCATGCGACCCGATTCCCGACCGGACACAGTCGGTCCATGAGCACCGCGCTGACGGAGCTGGTCAGGCAGAGTCTGGGCGACCCGCTGGCGGAGATCGCCGAGCACCGCGAGGTGCCGGTCCGGCGGGGGCGGGGCATGCTGTCCACGGTCTCGCTGCGCCGCGTCACCGGCACCACGACCGGCGGCGCGAGCTGGTCGTTCTTCGTCAAGTCGATCCAGTCGGTCAGGCACCTGCCGGGCTTCGGCGATCTTCCCGCGCATCTGCGGGACGCGGTGGCGGCCGACTTCCCGTGGCGGGCCGACGCCGACGTCTACCTGTCGGGCCGTGCCCTGCCCGAGGGGCTGCGCCTGCCGCGCGTGTACCGGGTCGAGGATCTCGGCGACGACCGCCTGGTGCTGTGGCTGGAGGATGTGCGGGTGGCTGCCGGGGACTGGGACCTGGCCAGGTACGCCGCGGCGGCCGGGCTGCTCGGGGAACTGGCCGCGATGCACCCGGCCGGCGGGCGGGGGACGGACGTGGGGCTGCGCAAATTCTGCGCGGGGCCGGTGGCGAACCTGTTCCTGCCGAAGCTGGCCGATCCGGACACCTGGCGGCACCCGCTGCTGGCCCGGCACGCCGACCCGCTGCTACGGGCCGACCTGCTGGGGCTGGCGGGGCGGATCGACGCGCTGCTGGCCGTGGCCGACGGGCTGCCGCACACACTGGCCCACGGTGACGCCAGTCCGGAGAACCTGCTGGTGCCCGCCGACGGGTCGGCGCGGTTCGTGGCCATCGACTGGAGCTGGCCGTACCCGGCGGTGGTGGGGTTCGATCTCGGGCAGTTGCTGGTGGGGCGGGCGCAGAGCGGGGAGCTCGATCCGGGGGAGCTGCCCGCGGTGCACGAGACGATCGAGAGCGCCTACGCCGAGGCCGCGGGGGCGGATCCGGCGCAGGTGTCCCTCGGGTACGCCGCCTCGCTGGTGCTGCGCAGCGCGTGGACGGCGTTGCCGCTGGAGCGGCTGGAGGAGGAGCCCGGGCCCGAGTTGCACGAGCTGTTCCGCAGGCGGGCGGGGCTGGCCAGGTTCATCGCCGATCTGGGGCGCGGCCTCTAGCACTGGGGCTTGTAGAGCAGCTTCCGACCTGCGGCGGTGTCCAGGTCGGCCTTGGTCACGATGGCGGCGTCGGTCGGGATCGCCGAGGTCACCGGTTCGCCGCGGACGGCCGCGACCGCCTGCTCGACCCCTCTGGCGCCGATCTCGCCGGGAAGCTGGGCGACCAGCGCCTGCACGACGCCGTCCTTGAGCTGCTCGACCTGGGCCGCGCCCGCGTCGAAGCCGACCATCTTCACGGTGCCGAGCCGGCCGGCGGTGCGCAGCGCGGCGCCCGCGCCGGTGGCGGCGTTCAGCGTGGTGGCGAAGACCCCCGCCAGGTCGGGGTCCCTGGCCAGGGCGGCGGTCACGATCTTGGTGGCCTCGGCGACGGCGTCGTGCGAGTACCGCACGCCGAGATGGGTCATCAGGGCGTGGTTCGCCCTGATCTCCTGCTCGAATCCCCGCACCCTGGCATCGGCCGGGGCGGCGCCGGGAGCGGTGGAGACGACCAGCACCTTGCCGCTGTCGCCGATCTGCGCGGCGAGCGCCTTGGCCGCGGCCACGCCGCCCCGGTCGTTGTCGGTGCCGATCCGCGACAGCCCGATGCTCTGGTCGTCCAACGCCGCGGCCACCAATATGATCTTGATGCCGCGCTCCCGCGCCTGGGCGAGCGGGGCGGCCAGCGCCTGGGCGTGCGCGGGGGCGATGAGAATCGCGTCCGGCCCGCCGGCCACCACGGTCTCGACGAGCTTGCGCTGCGCCGCCGGATCACGCTCGCGCGGCCCCCGCACCCGCAGCTCGGCGCCCAGTTCGGCCGCCTTCCTCCGGGCGCCGCAGGCCATGCTCTCGGCGAACTCGTCCCCCGCCAGCCCCTGGACGAGCACCATCCTGATCTTCCCGCTCGCCGGAGCCGCCTGCGCCCCGCACCCGGCCACCGCCGCCAGCGTGGCCAGCGTGCCCGCGATCCCCCTCGCCCACGTCATGCCGCTATCAAGCCGAGGCGGCGTCGGCCGCGTCAACGGAGGTGAGGCCGCTGTCACCTGGCGGTGCGCACGGTGTGACCGGTCGCAGACGGGGGGTTCACGCCAGGCGGCGGTTCAGCTCGGCCAAGGTCTGCTCGATGCGGTCGAGGCGGGCGTTGAGCTGGGCGATGTCCCCGGCGGAGGCGTCCTCCTCCGCGGGCAGCAGCCGTACCACGACCTGGCCGCCGGGGCCGATGGTCATCTCCGAGACGTCGGTGACGTGGTCGCCGCCCTGGCGTTTGATCGCGACGTCCAGGTCGGCCCGGCGCAGGGCCAGCCGGCGCACCGCCCCGGGCTCGTACGCGCCGTCCCTGGCCAGGATCGTCGTGCGGCCCTCCAGGATCGAGCCGAGCCGGTCCCACGACGAGGCGGCGCGGGCCAGCAGCGAGTTGGCGGTCAGCAGGGTCACCGAGCCGACCACGGCGCCGGTCACCGAGTTGTCGGGGCCGATGATGGCGTTCTGCACCACATTGGACAGCAGCAGCATGACCACGATGTCGAACGGGCTGAGCTGGGCCAGGTCCCGCCTGCCCATCAGGCGCAGCAGGAACACCACGCTCAGGTAGACGATGACCGTCCTGATCACCTTCTCCACGAGGGGGATCCCGCTGATCAGCATGTCGTCCCACATCGCGCCCCCCTCCCGAAGCGGGGCATACCCTCCGGCTGACTTCGGAGAACGCCGGTGGGTTTTCTCTCTTTTGGGACGGGTGTCTGACATGGGAGCGAAAGGGCGGGTAGTGGATCCGGTGGAACAGGGAGGCTCACATGACGGAACGACCCGAGGAACCCGACGTCGAGCACGCGGGCGAGCGCGCCGAGCAGGCGATGCGGAAGGGGGCCGGGCACGAGGACCTCGACCCGGCCGACGCCGAGGTGCTCGGCGAGGCGGCGGCGGCGCCCGCGCCCGAGCCCGAAGGCGCCTGGCACGAGGGGCGCGGGCAGGACATCGAGGGCACGGACCCGGACGAGGGGGATCCCGAGGAGGCCAGGAAGCGCGAGCGGTTGTGGGAGTCGCGACCGCGCGAGGACGACCGGTGATCCCGCCCGCCGCTCGCCCCCCTCGTCCTCGCCGCCCGAACCGTCAGCGCATCTCGTTGCGGAGCTGGCAGGTCATGCAGAACCGGGCCAGCGGCCTGATCTTCAGCCGGTCGAACGGCACCTGCACTCCGCAGTCGAGGCACACCCCGTAGGTGCCGTCGGCCAGCCGCTCCAGGCTCTGCCCGATCTCCGCGATGACCCGGTCGGTGGCGGCTAGGTCGGCCAGGGCCGTCTGCCGGTCGGCGCCCTCGTACTCCACCTGGGCCTTGAGCTCGTCGAGCTGGGAGGTGCGCCACACCAGCTGAGCCTGGAGCTCCTGGTGGATGTTCTGGAGTTGTACGTCGCTGAGCGTCATGGTGGTGAGTCCTTTCGGAACCGCACGCGCGGCAGTACCGCGGCGGGTGCGGTGGTGTTTCGACGGCGAAGAGGGCAACAGGCTCGCCGGCCTGTGAAGGGAAGTCGGCTACGCCGTCGGCGGGCTGCGCGAACCGGACGTGCGATGCCCGGACTGCTGCGGGCTGCGGATCGCGTCACGGTCGGGCCAGGCGGACGCCAGGAGCGCGGGCGGGTTCGCCGGAGCGGCGGCCAGCGGGTGACGCGGCGGCCAGGGCTGCGGGAAGTGTTCAGGACCGCCCGGGGGCAGCGGCGGCGTCGAGGACTGGGAGACCCAGGCACCCGGCGCCCAGACGTCGATGGTCGCGTCGGAGGAGCGGTGACCGGGGTCGCTGCCGTACCAGGCGGGGGTGGAGGCGACCAGCATCAGGGCGAACAGCAGCAGGCCCGCCACCCCGAGAAGGGTGGCGGACCCGTGCGTGCTCCGCCGCGTGGTCGCCATACGGCAGACCATAACCCAGCCCCGATGAAAGGGCACATAATCACGCGGGCGTGAGGCGTACCTGCAGGGGGCGTCCGTCGACGGTCTCGAAGGTGACGATCGTGCGATCGCCGTGCGCGCGGGCGGTGCAGGGCTGCTCCCCGTCCGCGCGCCACCGGCCCGCCACGGTGACGCGCAGCAGGTGGGGGTGGCTCGCGCTGGTCAGCCACCGCCGCGACCACGGACTGTAGTGGCCGACGTAGCGCCCGCGCTCGTACTGGTCGTGGTCGATCCCGGAGTAGAGCCGCAGGTCGGGGTCGCTCACCGCGACCACCAGCGCCTCGCCGTCGCGGCGGGTGAGCAGCAGCGCCGGGGAATCGACGCGGCGGATCACCCCGTCCAGGTCGGCCGGCTCGAAGACGGCGTAGCCGGTGATCCCGGTCTGCCGGTCGGTGACGACGTGCGCGCGGGTGTCAGCCCGCTCCACCGTGTACGGCGCCCGCTCCGCCTCCGCCATCCCGGCGGCGAACGCGGCCATCCCCTCGGCGGTCGCCCCGACGACCATGGCGTACTGGTAGGCCCCCTGCCGGGGCGCGGTCCCATGCTTGATCCACGCGGTGGAGAAGTCGCCGGAGGTGGCCACCTCGGTGGCGTTGTGCCGGGAGGACTGAGGCCCGCGCGACACCCCGACCCGCTGGCCGGGCGGCAGGTAGTAGCCGATCCCCTTGTCGTCCAGCAGCCACCGCGCCCCCGTCTCGGCGGCCGGATGCGGGTACGGCAGCGCGGTCCCGTCGGCCAGCACGTCGCCCACGTGCCGGGTCTGGAACAGCGTGGTCTCGGTCTCGTTGACCGCGTCGTCGTTGGAGATGCCGGTGCCGAGCGCGACCACCCGCTCGTCGAACAGGAACACCGACTTGCGGGCCCGGTGCGAGCCCTCGTACTTGGGATGCTCGCGCAGGTCCATGGCGAACAGGCCGTGCTTGTCGTCGATGCTGCACGAACCGGCGAAACGCGAGTCGGTGAGCAGCATCTCCTCGATCGCCCCGGTGAGGTCCCCGCGAAGTTGGTCGAGCGGCTTGTGGATGGTGGTGGTGCCCGGCCGCCGGTTCCAGTCGTAGCCGTTGTGCGAGTAGCCGCTGTCCTGGTTGGTCACCGGCTCGCCGCGGTGCAGCACCTGGATCTGGCCGTAGGTGTTGTAGCGGCCGTACCAGTTCGCGCCGACGTAGATCTCGGTGCTCCACAGGTAGCGGTTGTGCCCGCGCACGCTGACCTGCCAGTCGCCCCGCCGGTGCACGTTCAGCGCGGCGTAGTTGAGCGTCCAGTTGCCGGTCGGCGATGCCTCCGCGGTGATGCCGCGCGCGGCCAGCCGGGCGGCCAGCGCCTTCTGCGCGCCGCTGGGGGAGGCGGGCAGCAGCCGCAGGAACGCCGCCGCCAGCTCCGGGTCGGGCTCCCCGGCGGCGTCGACGGCCAGCCACTGGTACGGCACGACGGACAGCCCGGTGGTGCCGATCGGGTTGCGCCCGCTGATCGAGATCGGCCAGTGGTTCTTGTTGGCGTAGACGCGCATGGTGAGCAGCGCCTTCTTCAGCCAGCCGGACGCCTCGGCGGACAGCGCGAAGGCGCCGCCGCTCATCACGTGCACGATCGGGGCCAGCCCGCCGAACCCGTCGCGGACGTAGTCGGGGAAGAAGCCGACATGGTGGAAGGCCGTCCCGTCGACCTTGAGCCCGTCCTGGATGCCGGTCGTCGGCAGCAACGACTCGCTCAGCCAGTCGCGCAGCACCCGCAGGTAGGTGACCTGTTCGGCCTCGGTGTCGCGCAGCAGCACGGCGGCCAGCATGCCGCGCGCGGTGGTGTTGTGGATGTCCATCGTGCTGCCGTGCGCCATCCGGTGCTGCCAGCCGCGGAAGATCCGGCCCAGCCCGGTCAGCCAGTCCAGGTCGGCGCGGATCTCCGCCAGCATCCCGGCCTCGCGCAGCGCCTCGCGCATCAGGTACACCGAGTCGTAGTAGCCGCGCGCGTCGTAGCCCAGGTGGTGGATGGTGCCCTGGCAGCTTCCCCTGGTCCAGCCCTGCTCGCGCAGGTGGCCGACGATCCTCAGGTACAGCGCGGCCAGCGCGGGCCGGTCGGCGGGGCTGGCCTGGTGGGCCTGGGCGACGCTCTTCATCAGGTCGGTGCAGACGCGCAGGGTGACCGGGTTGACGAACGCCTTGAGCTCGGCGGCGATCTCCACCGGGTAGATCTGCGACTGGTAGGAGTGCACCGGGCGGCCCATCAGCGCCTCGGTCTGCGCGGTGAGCGCTGCCACGTCCACCTTGACCGGCGCGATCAGGTAGCCGTCGTGGTAGCGGGTGTGCAGCGCCCGCAGCGAGGCGGTCTCCTCCGCCGTGGGCGGGGCCGAGTCCGGTTGCGCCTCGGCCAGCAGCTTGTCGAACAGGTAGAGCGCCTGCCAGTGCTGGTTGTCGTAGTCCGGGCCTTCCTTGGCGATGTCCGGCACCTGCGCGTCGCCGCACGGCGCGTCCGGCCGCAGCGGCACGTTGAGCATCAACTGGTCGAGGTGCAGGACGCCCGCCCGCTTGGGGGCCACGATGCGCAGCGTGTCCATGTCCCGGTGCGGGCGGCCGTGCATGTCGTAGGCGTAGCGCACCCACGCCGTCCGCCAGCCGGTGAAGCCGAGCCTGAACTCGAACCAGGCGTCGGTCCGCTCGCCGCGCCCGAACTCGAAGCGCACCACGTCGTCGACGGGCGTCTCGTTGTGGATCCACACCGCGAACGCGTCCACCAGCCCCTGCCAGGCCTGGTCGTCTCCCGGCCGGTAGGGGTCGGGGGCCCAGCGCAGCGGCGCCTTCACGGTGATCGTCGAGCGCCGGCCGTACTCCCAGCGCAGGGATCGGGTGCCGCACACCGCCACCTGTTCGCTGATCGCCAGCGTCGAGCCGCGCCCCGCGGTGAAGTGCGGCGGCACGGCGGACTCCAGCAGGAACACGGGTGGCTGCATGGCCATCGCCCGCTGCTCCAGGTCGCCGTCGACCACGGCTCCCGCCCGCCCGGACGGCAGCAGTACGGCTCCCGCGACTCCCGCCGCCCCCGCCATGAGCGCGGTCCTACGAGTGATCTCCGGCATGCGGCCTCCCTCGGCTCGGTTGGCCGTATCCAACGGGACGACTAAGGGATGAATAAAGAAGTAATCCCGAGCAGTTCCACGGCCAGAGGGCAGGATCGGCCCAGTTCCACGGATTCATCCCTAATTCATGGTGTTGACTCCGTAATGAACTGGCGAGCAGGATGACCGAAACCCCTCCCCCACCCTCCTGGAGTGTTCGATGAACGCATCCTTGCTGAAAATCGTGACCGCGGTGGGCGCGCTCGCCCTCGGCCTCGCGGCCTGCGGCGGCTCGTCCAAGGAGGCCGCCAACGAGCTCGTCTACTGGTCCATGTGGAAGGCCGGCGAACCCCAGGCCAAGGTGCTGGAGTCGGCGATCGCCTCGTTCACCAAGGAAACGGGAGTCAAGGTCAAGGTCGAATGGAAGGGCCGCGACGTCGCCAAGCAGCTCGCCCCGACCCTCAACACCAAGAACGTGCCCGCCGACCTGGTCGACTCCGCCGACCGGTTCGTCAAGTCCACCTTCGTCGCCACCGGGCAGGGCCGCGACCTGACCGGCGTGTACGCGCGGGAGATCCCCGGGGAGACGGGCAAGAAGGTCGGGGACGTCATCGACCAGAAGTACCGGGACTACGCCACCCAGGACGGGAAGGCGTGGCTGGTGCCGTACGAGGTGCTGGCCGAGCAGATCTGGTACGACGGCAACGCCCTCAAGGACGTGGCCGCCGCGCCGCCGCAGAGCTGGGCGGATTTCGTCGCCCTGCTGGACAAGCGCAAGGCCGCGCGCGGCGGAGGGCCGCTGGCGCTGGACGCCGACATCGCCGACTACTCCGCCTTCTGGACCTACCACGCGGTGCTGCGCGATCTCGGGCCCGGCGCGTTCGGCGCCGCCGCCACCGACAAGACGGGCGCGAAGTTCGACGACCCCGCGTTCGTGACCGCGATCCAGAAGATCGAGCAGATTGTCAAGGGCGGCTACTTCGTCAAGGGCTACGACGGCAGCAAGTTCCCCGCCATCCAGCAGAAGTGGGCCGGTGGCGACGCCGACTTCCTGCTGCTGGGCACGTTCGCGCCGAGCGAGACCAAGCCGTCGGCCAAGGAGGGCTTCGAGTACCGCTCCTTCCCCTTCCCCAAGGGCGCCACCGGGCAGCAGACCCAGGAGATCTCGCTGATCGGCTTCGCCATCCCGGCCCAGGCCCGAAACGCCGACGCGGCGGAACGCTTCATCGCCCACTTCATGAACAAGGACCGCCTGTCCAAGATCGCCTCGGAGGCGAACAACATCACCCCGCGCGCCGACATCGACGTGCCCGCCGTCCTCGCCGACGTCAAGAAGACGCTGGACACCGCCGAGACGCACGCCGCGCTCGACGGGGTGAAGATGGACCACGCCGACTGGTACACCAAGGTCTTCCAGCCGGCGAACACCGACCTGATCACCGGGAAGCTCTCCGCCGCCGAGTTCGTCGCCAAGCTCAAGAGCACCTCCGTCGACTTCTGGAAGCTCAACGCCTGATGACCGCCACCGCAGTCAGGCAGCCCAAGGCCACCGGTCCCGCGCCCGCCGCCCCCGCCGAGCGGACCAGTCCGCTCGCCCGGCGGCGGCGCCGCCTGTTCTGGCCGTTCGTCGCGCCCGCGCTCGTCCTGTACGTCGTCTTCTACATCCTGCCCACCCTCGCCACCGCCTGGATCAGCCTGAACACCTGGGCGGGCGCGGGCCCGATGGAGTTCGCCGGGATCGACAACTACCGGCGGCTGCTGCTCGACCCGATCTTCCACGACTCCTTCCTGAACACGCTGACCATCCTGTTCGTGGTCGGCGGCGCCACCTTCGCGCTCAGCTTCCTGCTGACGATCATTCTGCGCGAGATGGCGGGCCGTAAGGCGGTCCGGGCGATCATCTTCTTCCCCAACATCGTCTCCGGCGTCGTGCTGTCCATCCTGTGGGGCTTCCTGTTCCAGGCCGAAGGCGTCGTCAACCAGGCGCTGCGAGCCTTCGGCGTGGACCAGCCGCCCAACTGGCTGGGCACCGAGAACCTCTTCACCGTCATCATGATCGGCCTGGTCTGGGTGCAGACCGGCTTCTTCACCACGATCCTGATGGCCGCCGTCGACCGCATCCCCAAGGACCTGTACGAGGCCTGCGACCTGGAGGGCGCCAACGCCTGGCAGCGCTTCAGGCACGTGACCTTCCCGCTGATGTGGGACGTCGTCGGAGTCTGCGCGGTGCTCTGGAGCATCAGCGCGATCAAGATCTTCGAGTTCATCTACGCGTTCGCCGGAGCCGCCGGGCAGCTCCCCCCGACCAAGGTCTGGAACACCGCGCTGTACGCCTACGCCGAGGCCTTCTCCAGCGGCGTACCCAAGTACGGCTCCGCCGCCGCCACCGGCATGGTCATGCTCGCCCTGGTCGGCGTGCTGGTCGTGGTCCTGCGCCGGCTGTTCCGCCGCGACACGGTCCAGTTCTGAAAGCAGGCCCCCGATGAACGCACTCCGCCGGCTCCCCGGCCCCGCCAAGCTGCTCGGCTCGCCCTTCGCCTGGCTGTTCGCCCTGTTCAGCGTGGCCGTCGCGGTCTGGATGCTGCTGACCTCGCTCAAGTCCACCCGCGACATCTTCGCCGCCCCCTGGGCGCTGCCCACCGACCCCCACTGGGACAACTACTCGCGCGCCTGGACGGCCAGCGACTTCGGCGGCGCCACCGTCAACACGCTGCTGCTGACCGTCGGCACCGCCGTGGCCACCATCGCGCTGGCCGCCCCCGCCGCCTACGCCCTGAGTCGCATCCTGACCCGCTGGAACAGCGGCATCACCGCCTTCTTCGCCCTCGGCCTCGGCATCCCGTCCCAGGTCATCGTGCTGCCGCTGTACGTCATGATGAACCAGCTCTACCTGGTGGACAGCCTCACCGGCCTCTGGATCCTCTACGTCGCCACCTCGATGCCGTTCACCGTCTTCTTCCTCACCGGCTTCTTCGGCTCGCTGCCCAAGGAACTGGAGGAGGCGGCGGCTCTCGACGGGGCCACGCCCAACCGCACCTTCTGGCAGATCATGCTGCCGCTCGCGCGCAGCGGCATCATCACCGCGATGATCCTCAACATCATCCAGCACTGGGGTGAGACCCTGTTCGGGTTGATCTTCCTGCAGAGCGAGGAGAACGCCACCCTCTCGCTCGCCCTGCTCGGCTTCCTGCAACGCATGCAGTACAACGGAGCCGACTGGGGCGGCCTGTTCGCCGGAGTCTGCACGGTTGTGCTGCCCGTTCTCGCCTGCTACGTCTGGCTGGGCAGAAGGATCATCGAGGGCATGACCCTGGGATCGGTGAAATGAGGACGGACGTCGTGCACGTGGCTCGTGAGCTCAAGTTCCAGCGGCTGGCCGCCGAGCTGCGCGCGGAGATCCGCTCCGGCGTCTGGACCACCGGCGCGAAACTGCCCACCGAGCAGGAGCTCGCCCGCACCCACGAGGTCAGCCTCACCACCGTCAGGCGGGCGGTCGACGAGCTCGTCGGCGAGGGCCTGGTGATCAGGCGGCAGGGCGCGGGCACCTTCGTGGTCGAGCACGCCTCCGCCGTCAGAGGCGAGGCGGCGCTGGTCGGCGTCATCGTCCCCGACACCACGCTGTACTACCCGCGCGTCCTCGAAGGCATCGAGGAGACGCTCACCGGCGCGGGCGCCAGGCTGCTGCTGGCCTGCTCCCGCTACGAGCCGACCGAGGAGGAGGCGGCGCTGCGCCGCATGCTCGACTCCGGCGTCGACGGCCTGCTGGTCGTGCCCACCCTCATCGGCCGGGGCGATCCGGCGGCCGTGGTCGGCAGGCTCACCGCGCTGCCCGTGCCGGTCGTGCTGATGGAACGCGGCCTCGACGGCGGCGACGACCCCAGCGAGCACGTCCGCACCGACCACGAGGCCGGCGGCCACCTGGCCGTACGCCACCTCGCCGCCCTCGGCCACACCCGCCTGGCCCTGCTCACCCGGTCGGGCAACCCGACCGCCGCCCCCGTCACCAGGGGATTCACCGCCGCGGTCGCCGCGCTCGGGCTGGGCGCCGCCGAGCCGTTCGCCGCGCCGCAGAGCGAGTGGAACCCCCGCGTCGCCGACGAGCACGTGCGGCGGGTCACCGCCGACGGCGTCACCGCGGTCGTCTGCTTCGGCGACCGCGAGGCCACCTTCGTGGCCTCGGCCGCCCGGCGGCTCGGCCTCGACGTGCCCGGCGACCTGGCGATCGTCGCCTACGACGACGAGATCGCCGACCTGGCGGAGATCCCGCTCACCGCGGTCTCCCCGCCCAAGCGCCACCTCGGCCGCCAAGCGGCCGAGCTCCTGCTACGCCGCCTCCGCGAACCCGGCCTGCCCCACCACCAGGTACGGCTTCGCCCCGGCATCGTCGTGCGCCGCTCCTGCGGCGCCTCCTCGGGGGAGACCACCATTGACTGAACTCCGTCTCGGACTGGTCGGCGCGGGCGCCGTCGGCGTCCTGCACGCCGAGGCCGCGACCGCCGTGCCCGGCGTCCGGGTGAGCGCCGTCTGCGACCCGAACCTGGACGCGGCCCGCCGCCTGGCCGCCCCGCACGGCGCCCGCGTGCACGCCGCCCACCACGACCTGATCGCCTCCGGCGAGGTGGACGCGGTCCTCGTCAACACCCCGCACGCGCTGCACACCGCGATCGTCCGCGACGCGGCGGCGGCGGGCCTGCACGTGCTCGTCGAGAAGCCGATGGCCACCACGCTCGCCGACACCGACCTGATGATCGACGCCTGCGCCCGCGCCGGGGTACGCCTGGCCGTCGGCCACATCCAGCGCTTCCTGCCCGCCAAGGCCGCAGCCATGGCCGCCCTCGCCGACGGCGAGATCGGCGAACCGCTGCTGCTCTCCGACCGGCGCGGCTCCGACTACCGCCCCGGCTCGCGCCCCGCCTGGTTCCTCGACCCGGCCGTCTCCGGCGGCGGCGTTCTGATCAACATCGGCGCGCACTGCGTGGACCGGCTCCTCTGGCTGACCGGCCGCCGCGCCGAACGAGTCGAGGCCACCGTGCACGGCTCACCCATCGAGACCGACGCCCTGGTACGGCTCTCGCTCACCGGCGGCCTCACCGCCCAGATCGCGGTGACCAGCACCGGCCCACCCCCCGCGCACGACGAACTCACCGTCGTCGGCGAGCGCGGCACCCTGGTCGTCTCCGCCTCGGCCGGCGCCACCCTGCACCGCGACGGCGCCACCACCTGGCTGCACCGGACCGCCCCCGGCGACATCGCCGCCGCCTTCGCCGCCCAGCTCACCGACTTCGCGCACGCCGTACAACAGGGTGTCGAGCCCGCCGTGACCGGCGCGCACGGGCGGCACGTCGTGCAGGTCGTGCTGGCCGCCTACGCCTCGGCCGCCGAGGGCCGCCCGGTCGCCACGGAGGTGCCCGTTGGCCAGCCGTGACCCGCTCCGGCCCAATGTCCTGTTCATCCTCAGCGACGACCAGGGGCCGTGGGCGCTCGGCTGCGCGGGCAACCCCGAGATCAGCACACCCCACCTCGACGCGCTGGCCGCCGAGGGGGTGCGGTTGCCGAACTTCTTCTGCTCGTCCCCCGTCTGCTCGCCCGCCCGCGCCTCGCTGTTCAGCGGGGAGATCCCGTCGCGGCACGGCGTGCACGACTGGATCAGCCGGGGGCACGCGGGCCCGGACGGGGTGGACTTCCTGGCCGGGCGGCGGCTGTTCACCGACGACCTGCACGAGGCCGGGTACCGTCTCGGGCTCGTCGGCAAGTGGCATCTGGGGGCCAACGACCGGCCCAGGCCGGGGTTCGTGCAGTGGCTGGCGCATGAGAGCGGGGGCGGGCCGTACCGCGACGCGGTGCTCTACGACCAGGGCGTCCGGCGGGACGAGCCCGGCTACCTGACCGACGTGTTCACCGACGAGGCGTGCGCGTTCCTGCGCGCGGAGGCGGAACAGGACGCGCCGTTCTACCTGTCGCTGCACTACACCGCGCCGCACAAGCCGTGGCAGGGGCAGCATCCCGCCGAGTTCGAGGCCCTCTACGACGGGTGCGCGTTCGAGTCGTGCCCGCAGGGGGAGCCGCACCCCTGGCAGAAGTACGACTCCGCCGGGGCTCCCGTCGGCGGTGAGCCGGACACGCGGGCGGCGCTGACCGGCTACTTCGCGGCGGTGTCGGCGATGGACGCCGGGATCGGGCGGGTGCTGGCCACGCTGTCCTCGCTCGGCCTCACCTCCTCCACGCTGGTGGTCTTCACCAGCGACAACGGCTTCAACTGCGGGCATCACGGGATCTGGGGGAAGGGCAACGGGACGTTTCCACAGAACATGTACGACAGTTCGGTCAAGGTGCCGGCGATCGTCAGCCAGCCGGGGCGGGTGCCCGGAGGGCGGGTGTGCGAGTCGCTGCTGTCGGCCTACGACGTACGGCCCACGCTGCTTGACCACCTCGGCCTCGGCGGCGACGATCCCGACCTGCCCGGCCGCTCGTTCGCCGGGGTGCTCGCGGGTTCCCCCGGGGACCCGGACGCGTCGGTGGTCGTCTTCGACGAGTACGGCCCGGTCCGCATGATCAGGACCACCCGGTGGAAGTACGTGCACCGCTACCCGTACGGTCCCCACGAGCTCTACGACCTGGCCGCGGACCCGGGCGAGGAGCGCAACCTGGCCGGGACGCACGCCGTACAGGAGGAGCTGGCGGCGCGGATGGACGCCTGGTTCGCCGCCTACGCCGACCCGGCGGCCGACGGGCGGGCGCTCCCCGTGACGGGGGCGGGGCAGACCGCCCCCGGCGGGCCGGGAACGGCCTTCGAGCCGCCGCCGTTCCCGGTGGTCCCGCGCTATGGGAGCGCGTAGCCCAGCAGGTGCTCGAACGCGCCCCGGTGCGGGGCCGGGACCCCTGCAAGTGCGTGGCAAGTCAGTGCTGCCAGGCTGGCCCCCTTGTCATAGGAGAAGGGGGCATATGTTCGGCATCGTCCGTCCGTGTCGGCACGGAATGTGCGGCGGGCTGTTCAAGGAGTGGATGGCGCACCTGTGCGGGCTCTGCCTGGCGCTCAGGGATGAGCACGGGCATGCCGCCCGGCTGGTGACCAACTACGACGGGCTGCTGGTGTCCGTGCTCACCGAGGCGCAGGCCCCGGCCTCCTCCCCGCATCGCCGCGCCGCCGCCTGCGCGCTGCGCGGCTTCAAGGGCGCCGACGTCGTCGAGGCGGCCGAAGGGGTACGGCTGGCGGCGGCCGTCTCGCTGATCCTCGCCGCAGGCAAGGTCAAGGACCATGTCGAGGACGGCGACGGCGTCTACGCCCGCCGGCTGGTGGCGGCCGGCGCGGGCCGCGTGGCCACCCGCTGGTCGGCGGCCGGATCGGGTACGGCCGCCGCCCTCGGCTTCGACCCCGCCCCGCTGCTCGTCGCGGTCGAGGAGCAGACCCGGCTGGAACGCCTGCCCGATCCGGCCCTGCTGGACCTCACCGCACCCACCGAGGCCGCCGTCGCCGCCGCCTTCGGGCACACCGCCGTGCTGGCCGGCAAGCCGCACAACCGGGAGGCACTGGAGGAGATCGGCCGCTACTTCGGCCGCCTCGCCCACCTGCTCGACGCCGTCGAGGACCTGGCCGCCGACCGGGCGGCCGGAGCCTACAACCCGCTGGCCGCCTCCGGCACCGGCCTGGCCGACGCGCGGCGGCACTGCGACGACGCGCTGCACGGGCTGCGCCTGGCCGTGGCCGAACTGGACCTGGAGCGCCGCCACCTGGTCCACGCCCTGCTGGTCAAGGAGACCGCCCACGCCGTCGACCGCACCTTCGCCCAGGCGAACCGCGCTTCCGGTGAGGCCCGGCCGGACAGTCCTGAGGCGCCGCCGCGGGATCCGCGGGTGAAGCCCGACCCCGGCGGACTGCTGTCGCTGCTGTGCATGTCGGCGGCCTGCTGCACGTGCGGGCTGTACCGGCCGCCGTGGGACGAGGACCGCTACAAGTCGTGCGGCGAGCGCTGCGACGGCAGCGGCTGCGACGCCTGCGGGCAGTGCTGCGACGGCTGCTCCGGCTGCTGCGAGTGCTGCAACTGCAGTTGCGACTGCTAGCCGGCCGGATACGGCCGACGCGCCATTCCGAGACCGGTGCGCGCCTTCGGCGCCGCCGGTCTCCAGCCTCGCTCTGATGACGACACCTCTCTCGGTGTCTCCGGGTGAGGCGGCCGCCCCGATGTGACACTCGACCATCGGGGTTTGTCCTGAATTATTAGTGGCTCGCTTTTCTTGGGCACCTCCGTGACATTCTTCGCCACTCGCGATCTCATATTTCCTCCAGTCCCCCAGGGGCTCCCTTTTCGGTGAGGAGAATGGTTTGTCTATGTCGCGAAGAATGGCGGGAATTGTGGTCGCATTGGCGACCGCAGCCGGATCCGGCGCCGTCAGCGCGCAGCCCGCGGCGGCCGATCCGCTGCGGGATCTGCGCATCACCCGCTTCCTCGGCGAGCAGCAGGTGCCGCACAAACTCCAGTACGACGGCACCGTCGTCGGCGGCCTGTCTGGAATCGACCGCGATCCGGCCACCGGTACCTGGTACTTCATCTCCGACGACCGCTGGCGCTACAACCCGGCCCGCTTCTACACCGGCAACCTGGACATCAATCCGGTCACCGGAGCGTTCACCGGAGTCAGCCTGACCGGCGTGCACACCCTCCGCCGCCCGAACGGAACCCCCTACCCGGCGTACGGCCAGCCCGAATCGGCCGACCCTGAGACGATCCGCTTCGACCGGTGGACCGGCCGCCTGCTCTGGGGCCACGAGGGCGACCGCCCCGACGCCGCCCAGCCCAATATCCCCGTCACCGACATGTTCGCCCGCTGGGCCAGCAAGGACGGGTACTACCGCGGCGACCTGCCGCTGCCCCGCAACCTGCGGATGACCGCCACCGACAGCGGACCCCGGCGCAACTCCGGCTTCGAGGGGCTGACCTTCGCCCCGACCACCATCGCCGCCATCGTCGAGGGCCCCCGCTACGAGGACGGCGAGCCGGCGACCGTACGCCGCGGCGCGCCCGCCCGGATCACCGTGTGGGGACGCGACGGCCGGATCCGCGCGCAGTACGCCTACCCGATCGACCCGCTGCCCGCCGCGCCGATCCCGCCCGGCGGCGCGTCCGACAGCGGCGTCTCGGAGATCCTGGCCATCGACGACAACCGCTACCTGGCGCTGGAGCGCTCCTGGATCGAGGGCGTCAACTACCGGGTCAAGCTGTACGAGATCGACCTGCGCGGCGCGTCGAACGTGCTGCCCAGGAGCAGCCTGGCCGACGGGCGGCCGTACCAGCCCGTGACCAAGCGGCTGGTGGCCGACCTGGGCAGGTACAGCCGGCCGCCGACGCAGAACCTGGAGAGCCTCGCCTGGGGGCCGCGCCTGCGGTCCGGCGAGTGCACGCTGGTGATCGGCTCCGACGACAACTTCGACACCAGGGAGGTCACGCAGTTCCTGGCCTTCGCCGCCCGGGGCTGCTGACGCACCGGGCGCGCGCCTGCACGGGCGGGGCGGCGCGCGGCGGTTAACCTTCTTGACGACCCCGGCCGGCCTTCACGCGGCCGGGGCGTCCGCACCGTCACACAGGAGCAGCCGCATGATCTTCATCACCGCCCGGTTCCGCGTCCGGCCCGAGCACGCCGACCAGTGGCCCGAGATCACCGCCGAGTTCACCCGGGCGACCCGCGCGGAGCCCGGCTGCCTGTGGTTCGACTGGTCGCGCAGCCTCGACGACCCGACCGAGTACGTCCTGGTCGAGGCCTTCCGCGACGACGAGGCCGGCGGCGCCCACGTCCAGTCCGACCACTTCCGCGAGGCCCGGCGGACCCTTCCCCCGCACCTCGCCGAAACCCCCAGGATCATCAATGTGAACGTCCCCCAGAACGACTGGTCCCTGCTGGGGGAAATGGCCGTTGATTGACGCGCTCTCCGGCGCGAACGCCGAAGACACCGGTTCGCCTCGACGGGGAATCGGCTGTTGCTTCCCCGCTACGCGGGAGAGTCCGCTTCCCCCCCGGCCTGAAGGACTCCGTTGGCAAATACAGTGCGTTGTATACCGATCGCTTGTCGTAGTCCGATGAAATGTGACGTGCGGGTTGGGCCTAAAGACCGCCGCCTTCAAGAAGCTGTACGAGGAGCAGTACCGCGTCCTGTACCGGAGGCTCCTGGCTGGCGGCGCCGCCCTGGACCTGCTGGACGGCGCGCTCGCCTCCTGCAACTCCAACGAGCGCGCCGACACCGCCAAGGCCACCGCCGAGGCGGCCACCCTGCGCACCACCCTCAAGACCCGTACCGAAGCCCTCAGAAAGGACAGGACGATCAACGGCTAGCGGCTTTGTAGCGGTCGGCGAGGGTGGCCAGGAGGTCGCGGAGCTCAGGAGGGTCGAGGACGGTGAAGCCGACGTCGAGGGTGCCCAGGAAACCGGCCAGGTTGTGCAGGGAGTCGCCGCCGGTCTCCAGGACGCAATTCTCCTCGTCGACGCTCACCAGCAGGCCCGCCGTCGGGGGGATCCGTTCGGCGATCGTCTCGGCGGGGGCGTGCAGCCGTACCCTGGCCGGGTGTCTCCAGGCCGTCGAGCCGACGCCGCGCAGCACGTGCACGACCGCGTCGCCGCCTGGCGGCTCGCGCGGGGTGAAGCGCGGGCCGTTCGGGGTGCGGGGGCGGATGCGGTCGGCGCGGAAGGTGCGCCAGTCGTCGCGGTCGCAGTCCCAGGCCAGCAGGTACCAGCGGCGGCCGGTGAAGATGAGGCGGTGCGGTTCGGCGACCCGCTCGCCGGTCGTGCCGTCGTGGCCCTGGTACTCGAAGCGGAGCCGTTCGCGGTCGCGGATGGTGGCGGCGATCCTGGTCAGGGTCTCGGCGTCCACGGTGGGGCCGCGCCCGGCGACCGACAGGGTGGCCTCGCGCATCGCGCCGACGCGGTGACGCAGGCGGGCGGGCAGCATCTGCTGCAGCTTGGTGAGCGCGCGCAGCGAGGTCTCCTCGATGCCGGTCACGGTGCCGAGGGCGGCGGCGTGCAGGCTCACCGCCACCGCGATCGCCTCCTCGTCGTCGAGGAGCAGCGGAGGCAGGGCGCCGCCGGCGCCGAGCCGGTAGCCGCCCGCCGTACCCGTGGTGGAGTGGACCTCGTAGCCGAGGATGCGCAGGCGTTCGATGTCGTTGCGGACGGTTCTGGTGGTCACGCCGAGCCGTTCCGCCAGGTCGCCGCCGGACCAGTCGGGGCGCGCCTGCAGCAGCGACAGCAGCCGCAGCAGCCGCACCGAGGTATCCAGCATGCCTGGTATCCAACCACCGACCCACGCCGCGCCCGCCCGACGCCTGCCCCCCGAACACGAAAGCGCCCGGCCTCCTTCACGGAGACGGGCACTTTCACCTGCGAATATGTCCGCGGGTTGCCCACTCACAATCCCCCGTGAGCGGTGCTTTCGCCGCGCTTGTGCCTCATATAACGAGACCTCGGGGGAGAAAATTCCGTCACCTGTCTCCCTTGTCCGCATCCAGATGTAGTCGTACGCTCACCGAGCACCTGCAGCGTGGATGCCCCATCCTTCAGGTCGGGGAGGAAGCGCGGCGCTTCGGGTCACTGTGTTCTCCTGATTCTGTCGGTGAC
>NZ_JBEYZF010000015.1:0-180377 GCF_040645915.1 Nonomuraea sp. NPDC046570
GGCTGTTCTCGTTGGATCGGATTCCGATCACAGGATCACATCGACCTGCTGCGAATCTGGCCTGGTCATCCAGCAAATGGCGGCTGCCGTACTAGAGAGGACGCCCTTCATGGGGCGCGGACAGTTACAGGGCGGCGGGCGGCCTCCCGTACCAGCCAGTGATGACCTTGACCAGGTTCACGATGTTCTGCGTCCGCATGATCGGTGCGGAGGCGTTCGGCTCGAAGTCGCCGCCCGCGTCGCTGATGCGTCAGATGCTGGTCTCGGTGACTGGGGCAGCCATGTGGGGGTCGAGGCGCTTGAAGAACGCGGTGATGTCATCGAGCTCGGCGGGGTTGTCGCCAGCGCGCAGTTTCGCGGAAGACGCCGCCCAGGACGCGCAACATGCCCACTGAGCCGAGCAGCGAGGTCTTCGAAGGTGTGGAAGCCGTAGGTGTCGCGGATCTCCCACGCGTGTTCATAAGCTGTCATCTGCCGCTGGATGTAAGCCTTGACGCACGAGGGATCGGCGATCTTCAACTGCTCGGCCAGATGATCCACCACTACCCACGGCACATCCAGCGGATCTTCCAGGAACAGCCCCTTGTACCGCACCGTGGTGATTTCGCCGCCTGGTGCGAGGCCGACACCGCCTGCACGCTGCACGGCCGCGACGTCGGTGCGGCATGGCGGGCGCTGGTGGTCGCCGCCGACCGGGTACCGGTGCCGGTCAAGGGCGAGCAGGCTGCCTACAGCGGCTTCGACCTGAAGACCGCCGCGCTGCCGCACCTGGTCTCGCCGGGGACGGTGGCACCCGCTCGGCTGCGCGGGCTGGCCGGTCCCCGTCAGGAACCCGGTCCAGCCGATCCCGGTCCAGGCCCTGCCGCCGATGCTGGGCGCGGGCACCTGGACCGACTACGCCGACACCGCCGATCTCGCCATGCGCGTGCCAGGCTCCTCCACCGTCCGCTTCGACGGGCACGGCCACGGCCTGTACCTCAGCGGCGACGCCTGCACGATCGCGCACGCCAACAGGTACCTGGTCTCGCTGCGCCTGCCGCCGCCCGGCACGGTCTGCCGCCCGCAGTGAGGCTCAGGTGTCGGGGAAGGCGAGGCCGCGGACCTTGCGGACCGCCCGGCGCAGGATGGTGCGGTCGCGCTCGCGGCCGAGCCGTACGGCCTCGCGCCGCCATCGCTCCGCCTTCTCCCGCCACCGTTCCGCGTCCCGCCTGCCCTTGCCCGCCTCCCTGCGGAGCTGGGTGACCTCGGCCTGCAGGGCGGCGGCCCGCTTGCGCAGGCGGGCCAGCTCCTTCTCGTGCTGCAGGGCCAGGCGGCGGCTCTCGGGCACCGGCCGCCTGCGCGGCGGGTAGACCGGCGGGCGCGGTTTGAACCCCCACGACTCGCCGTCCACCCACTCCACTCCGAACAGCTCGTGGATCAGGTCGTCCAGGTCGTCGCCGGGCTCGCCGACCAGCTCGGCGCGGGCCACGGCGGCGGTCCGCTCCAGGCGGGCGGTGAGCACGCCCTCGCGCGTCTCCTCCAGCGCCACGCAGAGCAGGCCGCCGTCCTGCTCCTCCAGGTGGGTGACGAGCCGTTCGAGGGTGTCGTCGGCCGGGACCCAGCCGGGCGGCAGGCGCAGCCTGAACGGCGCGTCGCCGGGGCCGGGCGTGAGCCGTACCCTCGGGTCGTGCTCGAACTGGGCGTGTACCAGGCGCAGGTCCAGGAGCGGGTCGCCGAGCGGCGAGCGGCGCTCGCCGGTGAGCGCGTCCCAGTCGCCGAGCACCGTGACCCGCACGTCCGGCAGCGTCGCCGCCAGCAGCCCGTCGACGCTCGCCCGCACGTCCTCGTAGGACGCGCCCCGCGCGTCCACCACCGCGTCGACGTACGGCACCAGCCACTGCCGCCCCGCGTCCAACCGCAGATACCTCCGGTACGGCACCCGATCGGCGACGAACGGATCGTTGTACCGCTTGAGCTCCGCGAACGACCGCATCGCCGTCGGCAGCCCCACATGCCAGGCCCGCGACGCGGGTTCGGGCACGAACACCGCCCCCCGCTGCGTCAGCCGGTACCCGAGCTCGGTGTCCTCGGCCAGCACCAGCGAGGTGTCCAGCCCGCCCGCCGCCCGCAGCAGCGCCGCCGGGTAGGACACGGTCGCGCCCACGTGCACCCGCGAGGCCAGCGCGCTGGGCGCGGCCCGCAACCCGTCATGCTGCTCGATGATCTTCTCGGCCCATTCGTGCCGGTGCGCCGACAGATGGAACAGCTTGCCCTCGTGGCCGCCCTCCAGCGCCTCGCGCACCTCGCTGGGCGCGGGCAGCTCACCGCGCTCGGTGAAGTCGATCCAGCCGAGCACCACCAGGTAGGGGGCCAGGTGGTGCCAGCGCATCTGCGCCTCGACGTGCCGCCGGTGCGGGACCATGTCGGAGTCGAGCACGAACACCACGTCCCCGCCGGCCGCGTCGGCGCCCGCCTGCACTGCCCAGGCCCGCCCCCAGCCGCCCTCGGGGCTGGGCAGCACCCTGGTCCTGGCGGGGGCCAGGGCGGGCACCCGCAGCGGTACCCGGCTGCCGTCGTCCACCACGATCACGTCCAGCAGGTGCGCCGGGTAGCTCTGCGCGGACAGCGCGGCGAGCGTGAGGTCGAGGGTGTCCTGGCAGTCCAGGGAGGGGATCACCACGGTCACCGTGAGGCTTGGCTCCCATCGGCCGAGCTCGGGCGGGGTGAGCGAGCCGAAGTCGTTGCGTCTGATCCTGGGCGTGCCGGTCATCCGCGCGGGCTCCCCTCTGGCAGCTCCATCAGCGCGCTGGGCTGGAACCCGCGCCACTGCCGCCGGTTGCGCTGCAGGAAGGTGCCGATCGGCTCCTGCCAGGTGTGGTTGGCCGCGGCGCCGCGGCGCAGGATGTAGCCGAGGCCGTGGGTGCGGTAGATCTGGCCGCCCGCGGCCTGCAGCGCCTCCTGGAACTGGGTGTCCACCGAGCGCGGCAGCGGCCGGAACCCGCCGACCGCCTGGAACGCCGACCGCTCCACCAGGATGGTGCCGCCCGCGACGAAGCTGGTGATCTGCTCGGTGATCTGCCTGCGGTGCACGGTGACGCCGATCGAGGCCAGGTAGACGAACTCCGGCACCGTGCCGACGACCTGCGCCCCCGAGTAGGAGTGGGCGAGCAGCAGGTCGGACAGGAAGTCGGGGCCGTACCAGTCGTCGTCGTCCATCTTGAGCAGGAACGACCCCGAGGCGCGGCCCGCCGCGTCGTTCAGCACCTCGCCGAACACCGCGGTGCGCTCGGCCTCGTACACGGTGAGCGGCCGGTCGAAGGCGGCGATCGCGGCGGCGACGTCGGGGTGGCCCCGCGGTACGCCGTGCAGGGCGAGGATCACCTCAAGCTGGGCGCCGCGCTGGCGGGAGACCTGGTCGAGGGCGAAGCCCACCATGTCGGCCCGGCGGGTGGCCAGCAGGACCGAGGTCAGCGGCGGGACGGGCGCGGGCGCGCCGAGCTGCTCCCAGCGGGCGGCGACGCCGTGCGTGCGCAGCGCCTCCCGGCGCAGCCTGATGCTGTGCTCCTCGCGCCGCAGGTCGTCGGCCAGGTCGACGGGCGTGGTGAGCAGCTCGGTGAGCCGCCCGCCGAGCGCGCCCGCCCAGCGCGGGACCGCGTCGGCGACCAGCGGCACCCCGGCCGCGGCCAGCCCGGCCAGCACCCGGACGGCGGCCAGCGGCCCGCTGTGCGCGTGCTGCCAGTCGATCGTCACCCCGCGCACCTGCCGGAGCCTGGCCACGTCGGCGTCGGTCACGCCGCCGGAGTTGGCGAACGTGACGAGCGGCTTGCCGTCGAGCACCACCGACCAGCGGCCCGCGTCCTCGCACAGCCTGGCCAGGCCGCGCGACGGGGTGGTCACGAACCCCTGCGGGTTCACCAGGCGCTCGTCCACCGGCGGGACCATCGACGGCTCGGCGAGCACCTCGGGGTCGGCGACCGCCAGCTCCGAGCCGCCGGGACGGCCCAGCCGCTCCCAGCTCGCCGCGCTGACCGTGGGCCGGTCCACGGGCGCCTCCTCGCCGGCCCATTCGGCCTGCTCGTCCTCGGGCAGCCCGGCGTCGGCGGCGTCGAGGGTGCGCAGCACCACGTCGCTGCCGGGCGCGCCGACCCGGTTCGGCACGGGTCCGCCCAGGTCGGCGGGGGTGGCGTTGGGATCGCCCGGCCGCCAGTCGGCGGCGCCCACCCCGGCCAGGGCGGCGGCCGGCGCGGCGATCACATCCAGCCGCTGCCCGGCGAAGGCACGCGCGGTCGCGGCCACGGTACGGCCGGCGGGCGCGGGCGCGGAGAACCGGGCGTCCACCACCCACGCGCGGCTCTTCGGCTGGTAGACGCGCAGCTCGGTCAGCGACCGCCAGCGGTTGGCCGGGGTCGGCATCGGCACCGGCGCCGGGTGCGAAGGCGGCGCGTCGGCCACCCCCACGACGACCCGCTCGGCGTCCGGCATCAGCTTGTGCAGGGTGGCCGCCCTGCGCAGGTCGGCCGGGGTGCCGGCGAGGACCAGGACCTCGCTCACCGTGCCCTTCTCCGCGGGCGCCTCCAGCAGGTCCCGGTCCAGGTCGACGACCCGGGCGGCGCCGTCCACGGCCAGGTCCAGCCCGGCCAGGTACACGTGCACGCGCGGACCGCGGGCCAGGGCCTCGCGGACGAGGTCGTCGATCATCCGGCGCTCCTGAGGTGCCTGATCAGCGAGCCGAGCCCGCCTCCGGTGTCCTTGTCCTTGTCCGGCGGGGGCGCGGACAGTTCCTCCACCCGCGCGGTCAGCCGCGCCACCTCCGCCGTCAACGCCTTGATCTCCTTCTGCCGCTCGGTGGCCACCGCCCGCCACTTGGCCGGGTCGCCGGCCAGCGGTCCGGCCTCGGCCGCCGTGCTGAAGTCGTACTCCTGGCCGCTCACCCACATCGAGCCGAATGTCTGGTCCACCAGGTCGTCGTGGTGGTCCTGGGTGAGCAGGCGGGCTCTGGCGAAGGCGGCGGTGCGTTCCAGGCGGGCGGTCAGGACGCCCGTCTCGTGCTCGTCGAGGGCGACGCTGATCAGGCCGCGGATGTCGGCGTCGGCCAGCCGTACCAGCCGGTGCAGGGTTTCGGCGCCCAGGGCCCAGCCCGCGGGCACGGTGAGCAGGAACGGGGTGGGGGCCGCGGTCGTGGGCGCGGCCTCGGCGAAGTCCACCCGCGGCTCGTACCGGTAGAGGTTGTGCAGCAGCCGCGTCTCCAGCATCGGGTCGTCCAGGCTGGAGCGGCGCTCGCCGGTCAGCTTGTCCCACGGCCCGACCAGCGTGACGGCCACGTCGGCGAGCGTCCCGGCCAGCGCGGAGTCGACGGTGGCGCGGGTGGGCTCGTAGCCGCCGGCCTCGACCACGACCCTGACGTACGGCACCCGCCACTGCCGCCGCGGATGCCCGCGCAGCCAGCGCAGCTCGGGGATCAGGTCGCCGAGGAAGGACCAGTTGTGCCGGTGCACCTCCTTCTCGCGGCGCATCACCGTGGACTCCCCGACATGCCAGCTGCGCGCCAGCGGCTCGGGCACGAACACCGCGCCCGCCTGGGCCAGCCGGTAGCCGAGCTCGGTGTCCTCGGCCATGTTCAGCGAGGCGTCCACGCCTCCCGCCGCGCGCAGCAGCCGGGCCGGGACGGAGGTGGTGGCGCCGGTGTGCACCAGGTAGGCGCTGGGACCCGCGTCCTTCAGCATCCTGGTCTCGGCGTGGATCCTGGCGGTGTACGCCCGGCCTTCGCCCTCCGGCGGCAGGTAGGACCCCTCGAACACCTCGCGCGCCGAGGGGGCGGGCAGCGGCACGAACCGGATGTCGCCGATCACCACCGCGTACCCGAGCACGTGGTGCCAGCGCATGTGCGCCTCGATGTGCTCCCTGTCCAGGATCATGTCGGAGTCCAGCCAGTGGATCACCTCGCCGGTCGCGGCCAGCGCTCCGGCCTGCCGGGCGGCGCCGCGCCCCCAGCCCTCCGGCACGCGTACGACGCGGGTGCGGGCGGGGGCGATCGGCGGCACCCGCAGCGCGGGACGGCTGCCGTCGTCGGCCACCACCACGTCGAGCAGGTCCGCCGGATAGGTCTGCACGGCCAGCGCGGCGAGTGTGCGATCGAGGGCGTCCTGGCAGTCGTAGGCCGGGATCACCACGCTGACCGACAGCTCGGGCCGCCAGTCCCCGATCGGTGGCGGCTCGACCGAGCCGTAGTCGTTGTGCCTGATCGGGGGTGAGGCGGGGGTCATACCGTCTCCTCGGCCTCTCGCCGTCGCAGCGCGCGGATCTCCGCGCCGAGTTCCTCGACCTCGCGGGCCCTGGCCATCGCGTTGACCCGGTCCTCGCCGAGCGAGGCGAGGATGGCGGCCAGGTCGTCCGCGCGTCCGCCGGTCGAGGCGGTGACGGATTCGGTCAGCCGGTCGATTCTGGTCTCGATGCGTTGGAAAGCGGTGGCGGTACGGGCGAGATCGTTCTCGACCCGCTTTACCCGGAGATCGATCCGGTGGGTCCTGCCGTCGATTCTGCGGACCGTCAGAACGGCGAACGCGAGCGCCGCCATCATGATCAGAAATGCGCCGGTGGCGGCGGCGGAACCAAGTGGCAGAACACCGGTGGACGTGAGGACTACCAGCGCGGCGAGCGCCAGACCTCCGAGGACCGCGGTGGCCGCTGTCAGTCGGCGGGGCGTAAGCATCCGCGCGTGTGCCTTCCGTGAGTCAACGCCACAAGGGCGCAGGGATATTGGGGGGATATTTACACCTTAGTAAACAATTCCCCCTACCGTGCCATAGGTTCCTGAGCGAATCCTGGGAATCCCTGGTTCTCCGAGTTTCGCGAACGCGCATTCACCAGGGCATCCTTGATGCCGATCTTGGAGGGCGGAGACAGGTTCTAGGTCAAAGCGGCGTAAGGTAGGCGCCGACTGAGATCGACCGGTCGAGGAGCGCGCCCCATGACAGCCACCCCCTTCGTCGCCGCGCAGGGGAGCGCGGGAGCGGCGGGCTACACGCGCACCCCGGAACACGATCTGGCGCCCCTGCGCTGGACGGCGGACGGCTGGAGCGCCGAAGGCCACGCCCTCGACCCCGCGGCCCTGCGCCCGCTGCGCGGCCTCGACCTCGCCTGGCCCGGCCACCAGGTCCCGCTGGACGACGTCCTGCGCCTGGCCCACGCCGGAGTGCCGCTGACCTCGGCCCACGTCCCCGGCTGGGTGCCGGGGGAACTGGCCGCCCTGCTGACCGACCGCGCCTGGCTGGCGGTCCGCCCCGACGGGTCCGCGCGCTGCCTGGCCGACCTGCGCCGCGAGGAGCACAGCGTACGGCTGCGCCGCCTGGCCCCCCGCCCCGCCGAGCCGCCCACGGTCAGCGTGGTGATGAGCAGCAAACGACCCCACCTGCTCGGCTTCGCGCTCCGGCAGATCGCCCGGCAGCGGCATGTCCGGGTCGAGGTCCTGCTCGGCCTGCACGGCATCGAGGGCCACGAGGCGGTCGGCAAGGCCCTCGCCGACTTCCCCCTGCCGATCACCGTCGTCTCCGCGAGCCCGTCGGTGCCCTTCGGCGAACTGCTCGACCGGGCCGCCGCACGAGCCGGCGGGGAGTTCATCGCCAAATGGGATGACGACGACTGGTACGGCCCCGAGCATCTGGCCGATCTGCTGCTGGCCAAGCGGTACTCCGGCGCCGACATCGTGGGCACCGCCGCCGAGTTCTTCTACCTGGAGCCCCTCACCACCATGATTCGCCGGACCTCCTACCGCAGCGAGGTGTGGACCGACTTCGTGGCCGGTGGCACGATCCTGCTCGACCGATCCCGCTTCCCCGGCTTCGAGCCGCTGCCGCGCGGCGTCGACGCGGCCCTGCTGAAGTCCCAGCAGGCACAGGGCGCCCGCATCTACCGCACCCACGGCCTCGGCTACGTGCTGCGCAGGTCCGTGGCCGGCTCGCACACCTGGCAGCTCCCGCTCGCCCACTTCCTGCGCGTCCAGACCAACCAGTGGCGCGGCTTCAAGCCGAGCCTCCTGCTGGAGACCGCATGACTGCGGTGCCGCGCGTCAGAGGCAACGACTACCGGACGCTGACCCCGCCCGAGCCTGGGACCTGGACGCCGTCGCTCAAGGTCAGTGTGATCGTCCCCGCCTACGGCGCGCAGGACAAACTGGACCTGGTCCTGGCCGGACTGGCCCGCCAGAGCTACCCCGCCGAGCTGACCGAGGTCATCGTCGTCGACAACGGCAGCTCCCCGCCGCTGCGCCTGCCCGCCCTCGCGCCGCCCGGCGCTCGCCTGCTGGTCTGCGACGACGCGGGCCGGGCCAGCGCGCGCAACGCCGGACTGGCCGCCGCCACCGGCGACGTGATCCACTGGCTCGACTCCGACGTGGTGCCCACCCCCGGCGCGGTCGAGGCGCATATGCGCTGGCACCACCTGGCCCCCTACCTGGTCGTGACCGGCTACATGCGCTTCACCGAAGCCGACCTGCCCACCCCCGGGCAGGTCGCGGCCGGAGACCTGGAGGCCCTCTTCGAGCCCGCCGAGCCGCACGGCTGGATCGTCGCCCTCGTCGACCGCACCGACGGCCTCACCGACAACCCGAAGCGCCCCTTCAGCCTGCACGTCGGCGGCGCCACCTCGGTCAACGCCAGGCTCGCCGCCGCCGCGGGCCCGATGGACGACGGACTGATCCTCGGCCAGGACACCGAGATGGGCTACCGCCTGGCCCAGGCCGGGGCGGTCTTCGTCCCCGAGCCGCTGGCCCGCGCCTACCACCTCGGCCTGACCATGCGCATGCGCGACAAGGCGCCCATCGACCGGGTCAGCCACGCCTTCGTCGCGGACCGCATCCCCGCCTACCGCTGGCTCCGCGCCCATCCCGCCCGCCAGTGGAAGGTCCCCTACGCCGAGGCGATCGTCGAAACCGGCCGCGGCACCTCCTACGAGGACGCCCGCGCCACCGTCGACGCACTGCTGGCCGGAACGGTCCCAGACGTGTCGGTCACACTCGTGGGCCCGTGGGACGACCTGGAACGCGAACCGCGCGCCCCCCTGAAGGCCCACGACCTCGACCTGATGCTGATCGAAGGCCACTACGCCCACGAGGGCCGGGTACGGCTCGCCCGCTCGCCCGTCCCCGAACCCGCCGTGCCGTACGTGCTGCGGACGCCCGTCGGGTGGGTGCCCGGCGAGGACACCCTGGCCAGGCTGCTCGAACTGGCCGAGGAGGGGCAGGGGCTGGTCAGCGTGCTGCTGGAGGAGTCGGCCGCAGGGATCGTGGCCGCCCGGCTGGAGCGGACCGCGGCGTTCGCCAGGGCGGCGATCGTGGCCCGGCCCGGCGAGGACCTCGACGACGTGGTGGACGAGGTGTTCGGGGTGCGCTGGGTGGAGGGCGAGTCCTACGGGTTCGTGCCCGCCGCCGACGCGCCACGCGTCCCCGGGCGGCGCGGCGCGTACCGGGCCAGGACCGAGGCCGAGGCGGAGGCGGTCCGGCTGGCCGCCGAGGTGGAGCGGATGCGGGCGCAGGTCGCCAGGTGGCGCGAGGAGGCGGGGCGCTGGCGCAGGACCACGGTGGAGCTGCGCCGCGAGGTCGGCACGCTGCGCCGCCAGCTCGCCGCCGCCAGCAGGGTCCAGCGCAGCCTGCGCACCGTCCTGGGCACCTCCATCAAACGGGCCCTGCGCAAGAACCTCCCCGACTGACCTGGCGCGAGAGCGCCTTGCCTCGCGGGCGCTCAGTCGGGGCGGAGGGCCGACTTCAGGCGCTTCAGCAGTGTGCGCTCTGTCGGCACCTGCGCGGGGCGCGGCGCATCGGGCTTGACGGCGGCAACGGAGGGCGCGGCCGTGGGCGCGGGAGGAGCGGCCGGGGGAGCGGGCGGAGGCCAGTAGCGGTCCGGGTCGGCGTGCCGTACGCCGTGGGTGCTCGCGATGACGTCGTCCAGGTCGGCGGCCGGGCCGGCCAGGTGCAGGGCGCGGGCCAGGGCGGAGGTGCGCTCCAGGCGGGCCGTGCGGCCGTCGGGCAGGTCCACGACCAGGACTCCGGTCAGGTCCTTCTGCACCGTCTCGACCATCCGCTCCAGCGTGCGCCGGTGCAGCGGCACGTCCACCGGCGCCACGTACCGGAACGGCGTGGGCGCGGGCGTCGGCGCCGCCTCGTCGATCATCCTGATCCGGTCGTCGTAGGCGTACAGCTCCCGGATCAGCCGCAGCTCGAAGCAGGCGTCGTCGAGCACCGACCGCCGCCCGTCCGGCAACGACGTCCACGGCCCTACGAGCGTCACCACGACATCCTGCAGCGTGCCGCCGAGCGCCGCCGCCACCGCCTGCCGTACCACCGGCTCCGGGGCGCCGGTCACGTCCAGCACGATCTCGACGTACGGCACCAGCCACCGCCGCCCGCCGTCCTTGCGCAGATCCCGGCGGAGCGGGACCCGATGCGCCAGGTACGGCTCGACCGCCCGCACCACCCGGTCCTTGTCCCGCCGCTGCGCGGGCAGCCCCAGGTGCACGGCCTCGGCCGCGAGGTCGGGCACGAACACCACGCCGTGCATGGCCAGCCGGTAGGCGAACTCGGTGTCGCCGCCGCGCAGCACGTTGGGGTCCAGGCCGCCGACCGCATGGAAGATCTCGCGAGGCAGGGCCAGGGTCGGCCCGGTGCACACGTGGTACGGGTTCCTGCTGGCCCGCAGGCCGTCGGTCTTGGCGATCGTCGCCTCGGTCGAGCTCGGCACCGCTGCCGACAGGTCGAACAGCTCGCCCAGGCTGCCCGCCTCGAAGACCTGGCCGGGCGTGAGCGGCGGGACGCCGACGAACCTCTTCATGCCGATGGTGACCAGGTAGTCGGTCAGATGGTGCCAGCGGGCCAGCGCCTCGATGTGCTCGCGGCAGGCCACCATGTCGGCGTCGAGCCGCTGGATGATCTCGCCGTCGGCGGCGTTGGCGCCGGTGTTGACCGCGTGCGAGATGCCCCAGCCGTCCCGGGTGGGCACCACGCGGGTGTTGCCGGGCCTGATCTCCGGCAGGCGGATCGGCGGCTCGCTGCCGTCGTCGACGACCACGACCTCCAGGAGATGCTCCGGGTAGGTCTGCGCGGCGAGCGCCGCCAGGACCAGGTCCAGGTGCTCACCGCCGTGCGCGGGGATCACCACGCTGACCGAGAGGTCCGGAGTCCAGGCGCCGAGTTCGGGCGGAGTCAGCGCCGAGAAGTCGTTCTGCCGCATCACAGGACGCGCGTTCATGATGTTAGAGCCCTCCCCGTCCCCTGCGTCAGACCATATCGGGGGATGCTGAGTATTTCCTGAGGAGTCTGTCCATCAGATGGACGCCCCAGCACCGACTCGGGCCGGTTGCCCGTAAACTTTGTGCACAAGACCGCAGGTAGTCGGGCAGGAGTAATCATGACCAGGGCATGGCGTGGCCTCATCGAGGAGTATCGAGACCGTCTTCCGGTCAGCACGACGACGCCCGTGATCACGCTGCTCGAGGGCGGCACGCCGCTCGTCCCCGCGCACCGCGTCTCCGCGCTCACCGGCTGTGAGGTGTACCTCAAGGTCGAGGGCGCCAACCCGACCGGCAGCTTCAAGGACCGCGGCATGACCATGGCCATCAGCAAGGCCGTGGAAGCGGGCGCCAAGGCGGTCATCTGCGCCTCCACCGGCAACACCTCCGCCTCGGCCGCCGCGTACGCCGTGCGCGCCGGGCTGACCTGCGCGGTCCTCGTGCCGCGCGGCAAGATCGCGATGGGCAAGCTGGCCCAGGCGCTGGTGCACGGCGCCACGCTGCTGCAGGTCGAGGGCTCCTTCGACGACTGCCTGGAGATGACCCGCAAGCTGTCGGAGAGCTACCCGATCGCGCTGGTCAACTCGGTCAACCCGTACCGGCTGCAGGGCCAGAAGACCGCCGCCTTCGAGATCGTCGACGCGCTGGGCGACGCGCCCGACATCCACTGCATCCCGGTGGGCAACGCGGGCAACATCTCCGCCTACTGGATGGGCTACCAGGAGTACGCCACGGACGGCGTCTCCTCGCGGACGCCGCGCATGTTCGGCTTCCAGGCCAGCGGCTCGGCGCCCATCGTGAACGGCGCCCCGGTCGCCCACCCGCACACGATCGCCACCGCGATCCGCATCGGCAACCCCGCCTCCTGGCAGCTCGCCGAGGCCGCCCGCGACGAGTCCGGCGGCGACATCCAGGCGGTCACCGACCGGCAGATCGCCGCCGCGTACAAGCTGCTGGCGCAGGAGGAGGGCGTGTTCGTCGAGCTCGCCTCGGCCGCCAGCGTCGCCGGCCTGCTGCAGGCGCACGCCCAGGGCCGTATCGAGCGCGGCAGCCGCGTGGTCTGCACGGTCACGGGCAACGGCCTCAAGGACCCCGACTGGGCGATCTCCGGCGCTCCCGCGCCGGTCACCATCCCCATCGACGTCCACGCCGCCGCCTCGGCGCTCAACCTCGCCTGATCTTCCGCTTTCTCTCCGGTACGGCACGCGGCGGCTTCCGCGTGCTGTACGGGCCCCGGTGTTTCGAGGAGATGCATGACCGACTGCAGGGTCGTCGTCCGGGTTCCGGCGACGTCGGCCAACTTGGGCCCCGGATTCGACTCCCTCGGCCTGGCGCTCGCCTTCCACGACGAGGTCGAGGCCGAGCTCTACACCCCCGCCGGCGGCGCGCGCGAGGTGAAGGTGCACGTCGAGGGTGAGGGCGCGGGTGAGCTCGACCTGGGTGAGAGCCACCTGATCGTCCAGGCGATGCGCGCGACGTTCGAGCGGATGGGCGCCGCGCAGCCCGCCGGGATCAGGCTGCGCTGCCACAACCGGATCCCGCACGCCAGGGGGCTGGGCTCGTCCTCGGCCGCCATCTGCGCGGGCATCCTCGCGGCCCGCGCGCTCGCCCGCGGGCCGTACACAGGGGTCGGCGCGCTCGGCTCTCAGCGAACAACGGACCTCGGCGACGACGAGGTGTTCCAGCTCGCGACCGAGCTGGAGGGGCATCCCGACAATGTCGCGCCCTGCCTGGCCGGCGGGCTGACCATCGCATGGACCGAGCATGAGGGTCCTGCGCGTATGGTGAAACTGGTCCCGGATGCGAGAATCCGCCCGGTCGCGATCGTTCCCGCGACGCGGCTGTCAACGGAGACCGCTCGGGGGCTGCTTCCGAAGGACGTGCCCCACAAGGACGCATCCTTCAACGCCGGACGGGCCGCGCTGCTGATCGCGGCGCTCACCCAAAGGCCGGAAAGCGGGTTGCTGCTCGCCGCGACCGAGGATCTGCTGCACCAGAACTACCGCGCGCCTGCGATGCCACAGAGCGCGGATCTGGTAAAACGTCTGCGTGCAGTGGGCGTGCCCGCGGTCGTCTCGGGAGCGGGTCCCACGATCCTTGCGTTTTCGACATCGGATACGCAGGATTTGATCGCGCCACAAGTGGGTACTGACTGGCACATCCAGCAAATGGACGTCGACCCATATGGTGCGAACGTTCAGGTCCCCGAGACACGCTGATGCCTCTTTAGACCTTCAGGGAATAGCCGTGTGCGCTGGTGATGTTAGGCTGGTAGCCGCACCAGATGCCCCCTTGTTGGGTGCGTGCTTGTCAGCCACACATCGCTGCATCATGCTTCACGTCGCGAGGCGTGGGCGGCATGGCTGTCTCCCCGAATCCGTTGCCTCCGGTTGGCCCACACCCGGTTGGCGCAACGTGAGGCGGCGTATACGGGGATCCGCGCGCTCGAAGCACACTCGACATCTGGCTGGCGACAGCAATCTGGGGGGTGCCCTCCAAGCGCCACGTTCCTGTGGCGGTACGGACTCACCCCTCCCCGAAAGTGGCGGCCGTCAACGGCGGCCGAAGATCGCGAAGTGCACCCCGACCCGGTCTGTCCCGCCGGATCGACAGCACCTCCGGGAACGATCGGCGATCATGGCCGACGCCCGACCCCTGGGAAGGACCCTTTAGTTGAGCGACACCACCGAACTCCTCTCCGACGCTTCCGGCTCACCTGCGCAGCCCGCGTCCGGCGACACCCCCACCCGCGCCGCGGCCAAGCCGCGTGCGCGTCGCTCCGGCACCGGCCTGTCCGCGAAGGTGCTGCCCGAGCTGCAGAAGATGGCCGCCGAACTGGGCATCAGCGGCACCGGGCGCATGCGTAAGAGCCAGCTCATCGCGGCCATCCAGGAGAAGACGGGTGGCTCCGGCGACAGCGCGGCCCCCGTCGTCGAGGCTCCCGCCCCTGTGGCCGAGCCGGCGCCCGCCGCCGCGGAGCGCCCCACCCGTAGCCGCAGGGAACGTTCCCGCGCGGCCACCGCCGAGCCCGTCGCCGAGCCGGCCGCCGCTCCCGTCGCCGCGGCTCCCGCCGCCGTCGCCGAGCCCGCCCCGGTCAAGGCCGAGGCGGCCGCCGTCGCGCACGCCGAGCCCGTGGTGGAGCAGTCCGCCGACGCGGGCCAGGCCGACACCCGCGCCGAGCGCGGCGAAAGCCGTCGCGAGCGTGGCGACCGCCGTGGCAGGGACCGCCGCGAGCGTGGCGACCGTGGTGACCGTGGCGAGCAGCGTACCGACTCCGGCGAGCGCACCCGTAGCGACAGCCGCGCCGACTCGCGTGTGGAGTCGCGTTCCGACTCCCGCGCGGACTCGCGTTCCGACTCCCGTGGTGACAGCCGCGGCGATGTCCGTGGCGACTCCCGTGACGGGCGCGGTGACTCGCGTGACGGCCGCGCCGACTCGCGCGGTGACTCGCGTGACTCCCGTGGCCAGGACCAGCGCGGTGGCGACCCGCGGGGCGGTGACCCGCGGGGTGGCGCCGACGACGACGATCGCGGTGGCCGTGGCCGTCGTGGCCGCTTCAGGGAGCGCAACCGTGGCCGTGGCCGCGACCGCTTCGACAGCAACGAGCCCGTCATCGGCGACGACGACGTGCTCATCCCGATCGCCGGCATCCTGGACATCCTCGACAACTACGCGTTCGTCCGGACCAGCGGCTACCTGCCCGGCTCCAACGACGTGTACGTGTCGCTGGCCCAGATCCGCCGCAACGGCCTGCGCAAGGGCGACGTCATCACCGGCGCCGTGCGCCAGCCGCGCGACGGCGAGCGCCGCGAGAAGTTCAACGCGCTCGTCCGCCTCGACACGGTCAACGGCATGGACCCGGAGCAGGCCCGCAACCGGCCCGACTTCAACAAGCTCACGCCGCTGTACCCGCAGGAGCGGCTGCGCCTGGAGACCGAGCACAACATCCTGACCACGCGGATCATCGACCTCGTGTCGCCGATCGGCAAGGGCCAGCGCGGTCTCATCGTCTCGCCGCCCAAGGCCGGCAAGACGATGGTGCTGCAGTCGATCGCCAACGCGATCACGCACAACAACCCCGAGTGCCACCTGATGGTCGTGCTCGTGGACGAGCGTCCCGAAGAGGTCACCGACATGCAGCGGTCGGTGAAGGGCGAGGTCATCCACTCGACCTTCGACCGTCCCGCCGAGGACCACACCACGGTCGCCGAGCTGGCCATCGAGCGCGCCAAGCGCCTGGTGGAGCTGGGTCACGACGTGGTCGTCCTGCTCGACTCGATCACCCGTCTGGGTCGCGCCTACAACCTCGCCGCCCCGGCGAGCGGGCGCATCCTGTCCGGTGGTGTCGACTCGACCGCGCTCTACCCGCCGAAGCGTTTCTTCGGCGCCGCGCGCAACATCGAGAACGGCGGCTCGCTGACGATCCTCGCCACCGCCCTGGTCGAGACCGGGTCGAAGATGGACGAGGTCATCTTCGAGGAGTTCAAGGGCACCGGCAACATGGAGCTCAAGCTCAACCGCTCCCTGGCCGACAAGCGCATCTTCCCCGCGGTGGACGTCGACGCGTCCGGCACCCGTAAGGAAGAGATCCTGATGGGCAAGGACGAGCTGCAGATCGTCTGGAAGCTGCGGCGCGTGCTGCACGCCCTGGACATGCAGCAGGCGCTGGAACTGCTTCTGGAGAAGATGAAGGAGACGAAGTCCAACGCGGAGTTCCTCCTCCAGGTCCAGAAGACCACGGTGAGCAACGACCGGGACTGACCCCGGCGGCGTAACGGAAGGGGCGGCGGGCCTGGTGCCCGCCGCCCCTTCACGCGTTTCTCTGCCCCGGGGTTCTGGGGCCGGGACCTACTTCACGTCGACGAACTTCTGCGCCGACAGCGCGCTGTACGTCTTGCTGGTGCCGGGCACCTTGACCCGCCAGTAGCCGTCCGCCTTCTGCTTGACCGACTTGGCGAACTTGCCGGTCGAGGTGGCCTTGACCAGGCCGATCAGCTTGTACTTCGCGCCCTTGGTCTTCTTCTTGAAGTAGACCTCCACGACCTTGCCCTTGTAGGCCTTGGAGCCGCGGTAGACCTTGCCGCTCACCTTGAAGGCCTTGCCCGCGGTGACCTTGGCGGGGGCGGTGATGGTCGCCCTGGCCTTGGTCTTCTTCGAGCTGCCGCCCGAGGGGGCGTTGACCGTGAAGGAGCCGACGCCCTTGAGCGAGCGGCCACCCCTGCTCGCGGTGACCTCCAGCTTCCAGTCGCCGGGCGCGGTGTCGTCGCTGAAGAACGTCTCGCCGCTGTAGTAGCCGTTGCCGTCGACCTGGAGGCTGCCGAGGTCGTAGTACTCGTTGGTGTCGTCGCTGACCAGCTGGGCGCTGACCGAGGTCGCGTCCTTGACCGAGACGGAGACGCTGACCTTGACCTCCTTGCCCTTCTGGAGGTTGACCGGGTTCGGGTCGACGGTGGCGCCGGTGATGGTGCTGTCGCCCGAGACGGTCACCGAGAAGGTGTTGGAGGACTCCGCGCCCCCGCGCGAGACCTTGAGGTTCAGCGTCCAGTCACCGGTGGGGTCGTCCTTGCCGATGGTGAACGTGCCACTGCCGGACTGGCTGGTCGGCAGCGGCTGGCCCTCGCTCGGCGCGGTCGGCGGGCTGTAGCTGATCGAGACGGCCCTGGCGCTCTTGCCGGGCGGCGTGATCTCGGCGCTGACCGAGGCCGTTCCCGGAGCGGACTGGGTGCCCAGCGGGTCGCGCAGCTGGAAGGCGATGCTCGCCTGGGTGTCGCCGCTGGTCGGGATGACGGTCCCGCTGGCCGTCACGCCGGAGATGTCGTTGCCGGCCGTCGTGGCACTGGCCGCCGACAGGCTCGCGCCCGTCAGCAGGACGGCCGCCCCCGTCGCGGTCGCTACTAGCAACCGCAGCCTTCTCATCATGTGATGGGCCCCCTTGCATCGGTTTAAACGTGAGAAATGTTACGGATTGGACATCGGAGCCTAGTGTGGCGGAAGTGACTCGTCCATCGGTTCGCCAGTGTTCGTCGGGGGAATGCCTCGTGGCCTGGGTTGGTTGCAGCATCTGGCACACTGGTAGCTGAACCGATGCGGTTCCGGTTCCCGCCCGCGCGCACCCGTGTGCGACAGCGCGCATGCCGTACGCAAGAGATGGCGACCCGGCGACCGCGCCCCGAAAGGATTAGCGATGAAGCGCGACATTCACCCCGATTACCACCTGACCCAGGTGACCTGCACCTGTGGCAACAGCTTCAGCACGCGCAGCACCGCCAAGAACGGCGTGATCCACGCTGACGTGTGCTCCGCCTGCCACCCGTTCTACACGGGCAAGCAGAAGATTCTGGACACCGGCGGCCGGGTGGCGCGCTTCGAGAAGCGCTTCGGCAAGAAGGCCGAGAGCAAGTAGCTCCCTTGACGCCGACCTGGAATCGCTCTTCTCGGGCGAGCCCAGGTCGGCGTTCTTGGTGAAAAGGCCGGCAAAACGACGTAAGGACGCACGGTGAACCTCGACGAGTTGCTCAGTGAATACACCGAGCTGGAATTGCAGCTCGCCGACCCCGCCGTGCACGCGGACCAGAACAAGGCGCGCACGCTGGGCAAGCGCTACGCCGCGCTCACCCCCATCGTCGGCACCTACCGCGAGCTCGACGCCGTACGCAACGACCTGGCCGCCGCCAGGGAGCTGTCGGCCGAGGACGAGGCCTTCGCCGAGGAGGCCACCGAGCTCGAAGGGCGCATCCCCAAGCTGGAGGAACGCCTCAAGCACCTGCTCATCCCGCGCGATCCCAACGATGACAAGGACATCATCATGGAGATCAAGCAGGGTGAGGGCGGCGAGGAGTCGGCGCTGTTCGCTGGCGACCTGCTGCGCATGTACCTCCGCTATGCCGAGCGGTGCGGCTGGAAGACCGAGGTCATCGACGCCCAGCACTCCGACCTCGGCGGCTACAAGGACGTCACCGTGGCCATCAAGGCCAAGGGCGACGAGGGCGTGTGGTCCCGGCTCAAGTACGAAGGCGGCGTGCACCGCGTGCAGCGAGTGCCCGTCACCGAGTCGCAGGGCCGCATCCACACCAGCGCCACCGGCGTGCTCGTCTACCCCGAGGCCGAAGAGGTCGAGGTGCAGATCGACCCCAACGAGCTGCGCATCGACGTCTACCGCTCCAGCGGCCCCGGCGGCCAGAGCGTCAACACCACCGACTCCGCTGTGCGCATCACACACCTGCCCACCGGCACCGTCGTCTCCTGCCAGAACGAGAAGAGCCAGCTCCAGAACAAGGAGTCGGCCATGCGCATCCTGCGCGCCCGGCTGCTGGCGATCGCCCAGGAGCAGGCCGAGGCCGCCGCCCAGGCCGAACGCAAGTCGCAGGTCCGTACCATGGACCGCTCCGAGCGCATCAGGACCTACAACTTCCCCGAGAACCGCATCTCCGACCACCGCGTGGGCTTCAAGGCGTATAACCTCGACCAGGTCCTCGACGGCGAGCTCAATGCCGTCACCCAAGCCCTGATCGATGCCGAGATGGCGGAGAAGCTCGCCGCCCACTCCTAAAAGAGCCATGACCTTTCTGCTGGACGAGATCGCACTCGCAACTGCCCGGCTGGCCGAGTCCGGGGTGCCTTCGCCGCGCACCGACGCCGAAGAGATCGCGGCCTTCGTCCACGGCGTGCGCAGAAGCGAGCTGCACACGGTCAAGGACGCCGACTTCGACGCGCTCTTCTGGGAGGGCGTCGCCCGCCGCGAGGCACGCGAGCCCCTGCAGCACATCACCGGGCACGCCTACTTCCGCTACCTGGAACTGCAGGTCGGCCCCGGCGTCTTCGTCCCCCGCCCGGAGACCGAGGTGGTCGCCGGCTGGGCGATCGAGCGGCTGCGCGAGATGGACGTCGCCGAACCGCTCGTCGTCGACCTCGGCACCGGCTCCGGCGCGATCGCGCTGTCCATCGCCCAGGAGGTCGCGCTCGCCCAGGTACACGCCGTGGAGGTCGACCCCGACGCCTACGGCTGGGCCAAGCGCAACATCTCCGAACACGGCCAGGGCCGGGTCACCCTGCACCCCGACGACCTGGCTCAGGCGCTGCCCGAGCTCAACGGTCGCGTCGACCTGGTGATCTCCAACCCGCCCTACATCCCGCCCGGCGCCATCCCGCGCGACCCCGAGGTCCGCGACTACGACCCCGACCGCGCCCTGTACGGCAGCGGCGCCGACGGCCTCAACGAGGTCAGGGCCGTCGAACGCACCGCCCGCAGACTCCTCAGGCCGGGCGGCTGGGTAGCCGTCGAACACGCCGACGAGCAGGGCCAGTCCGTCTACCTGATCTTCCCTGAGGAGAACGGCTGGCGAGATGTACGCCTTCGCCAGGACCTCACCCGCAGGGACCGTTTCGTCACCGCCAGGTTCGGCCAGGAATAGGATGCACGCCGTGGGACGACGCTATGACTGCGCGGACGCCGAACAGCGCGCCGCTGGCCTGACCGACGCGGCCTCCGCCGCACGCCGCGGCGAACTGGTGGTGCTGCCGACCGACACCGTGTACGGCATCGCCGCCGACGCCTTCACCCCCTCCGCGGTCGCCGCGCTGCTCGAGGCCAAGGGCCGCGGCCGCGACATGCCCCCGCCCGTCCTCGTCGGCACCGTACGCGCCGCCAACGCCCTGGTCGAAGACCTCGGCCCGTACGGCCAGGACCTCATCGACGCGTTCTGGCCCGGCCCGCTGACCATCGTGTGCAAGGCCAACAGGTCGCTGTCGTGGGACCTGGGCGATACCAAGGGCACCGTGGCGCTGCGGATGCCGCTGCACCCCGTGGCGCTCGACCTGCTCAAGGAGACCGGGCCGCTGGCCGTCTCCAGCGCCAACCGGTCCGGCGCGCCCGCCGCCACCACCGCCGAGAACGCCGAAGAGCAGCTCGGCGAGGCCGTCGCCGTCTACCTCGACGGCGGCCCGTGCGCCGACGACATCCCCTCCACCATCGTCGACCTGACCACGGCCGTACCTCGGCTGCTCAGGAAGGGCGCCATCCCGGTGGAGAAGCTGCGCGGCATCATCGGATACGTCGCCACCGACTGAACCATGCCGTCTGCTTATCCCTGAAGCGGACTACCGCCCCCTCCACCTACCGTGAAGCTGATCGAGACTTCCGGGAGACGGCCATGGGCAAGTTCGACGGGATGGACCCGGCACTGGTGCGCGACCTGCTGGCGGAGACGTCACGCGCGGCTGTCCAGATACGGACGGTCGAAGGGCGCATCACCCAGCTCATGAGCGGGGCCGGGCTGGCCACCCCCACGACGCACCGGCCCGCCCAGGTGGCGGACGCGTGCGAGGAGATGGTCCGCGACGTCACCTCCCGGCTGGCCCTCCTGGAGAAGAAGGAACCCGACAGAACCGGAGACCGGTCACCGTCGTCCGGCGACACCGACCCCGGCAAGCAGCCGCCCTCGAACGACCCTTCCGCCAAGGACCCGTCCTCAAAGCAGCCCTCCTCGCCGGAGCCTGCCAAGGACACGCCCACCGAGCAGCCGAAGGCCGATCCGCCCAAGCTTCAGCACGACAAAGTGGACCAGGAGGTCCGGGCCGCCGAGGAGCGCAAGCCCGTCGAGGTCGACAGCTCGAACGACAAGACCCCACCCACGGACAAGGGCACCTCTGCCGACACCGAGCGGGACAAAGGCACGCCTGCTGACCCTGAGAAGGACAAGAGCGCCCCAGCTGACGCTGGGAAGGACAAGGGGACGCCTGCCGACACTGGGCGCGACAGAAGCGCTCCAGCCGATCCGGGGAAGGGTACGGTCGCGCCCGCGGACAGTGAGCCGGGGAAGGATGTCCCGGCCGGCACTGAGCGGGACACCAGTGTGCTGGATACGCCTAAGAAGGACCACCCGGACGACGCCGACGGTGTGGATGGGCGCAAGCCGCAGGTGGTCATGGTGGACGGGGTCAAGGTTCTGCAGGTCCCGCTGAACCCGCCCACAGCCGACGAACTCGCCGCGCTCCTGGAGAACGCCGACGACGCCCGCCCCATGGACATGCCCACAGTCTCGGACGACACCCGCCCTGGCCAGGTCGACCCAAGCCCGGCCGACCCCTCACGCAAACCCGACCACCCACTCCTCGACACCGTCGGCCCGGCCAACGACCAGACCATCCAGCCCCCGGACGACAGCGCGTCCAGCCGGACTTCCACAGGGGGTGGCGCGTCGCTTCCAGGGGCGGGGGTGGCTGATTCCTCTCGTACGGACTCGTCTTCCGCTGGGCCGGGAGTGGGCGGTGCGTCGCTTCCAGGGGCAGGGATGGCCGATTCCTCACATGCCGACTCGACTTCCGTAGGTGTCGGAGGGAGTGGTGCGTCCCTTTCTGGGAGCGGGGTGAGTGGCGGCTCAGTGGGCGCGGGTGTTGAGGGGGGTGCCAATGCTCGGGTGGAGGCTGGCGGGGGTGGCACCGCGAATGATGGTGCTGGGGCGCGGGCGGTGTGGGTGAGTGATGGGAGTGACGTGGTGTCGGTGGATGTCCAGCCGCCTTCGCCTGAGGCGTTGAAGGTGCTGGCCGACAATGCGCGGGAGATCGAGCCGCTGGACATGCCGGATGTGCGGGTTCCGGCGGGGGAGTGGGGCAAGGGGCAGTGGGTTCCGGAGGACATCCGGCCTGATGGGCCTGCGGGGTCGGTGGCTCCGGGGACGCCGAACACGCCGATCGATCCGCCTGGGCAGCAGGCGGGCGAAGGGGTGCAGCCCACGGCGGGCGGCTCCGCAGGCGACACCAGCCTGGGGGCGGCGGGTGGCGGCACAGATCATCGGAACGATACGAGTGCCGGTGACACTCGTACCGACGGCGGACACGACGCCCGTGCCGATGGTGGCAGGGCGGCGAGTGCCGTTGGTGGAAGTGCGGCGAGTGTTTCCGGCAGTGCTGGCGAGGCGGGGGTTCTGGGTGGCGGCGGGCCGCGCGTGTGGTGAGTGCCGTCGCGGGGTGGGCCGATGACGGGAGTGATGTGGTGTCGGTGGATGTCGAGTCGCCTTCGCCGGAGGCGTTGAAGGTGCTGGCCGACAATGCGCGGGAGATCGAGCCGCTGGACATACCGGATGTACGGGTTCCGGCTGGGGAGTGGGGCAAGGGAGATTGGGTACCCGAGGACATCAGGCCCGACGGGCCGCCAGGGTCGGTGGAGCCTGGGATGCCGGGTAGGCCGATTCCGCCACCGGGCGGTTGATGCTTGGACTGTCCGACCGGACACCAGCCTCGCCGTACGCGGGGGAAGCGGATTCCGCCGCCTGGGCGGGGCCGCAGGGTGGCAGGTTGTGGAGGTCTTGGGCGGGTGGAAGGGATTTGTCGGTAGGGGGTTTGGTGGGGGCGCAGGGTAGGTGAGGGAGCGGTACGGGTTCGTTGGTAGGGGTTGAGAGGAGAGTTTGGATGTATGTCGATCCGCCGGCGCCGCAGCCCAGGCAGCCTGGTGAGACGCCCCCGACCACGGGAGCGGGGCCGCTGGACGGGCAGCCCAGGGCGTGGGAGTTCAATCCCGACTACCAGCGCCTGGTGAACGCCTGGCACGCCGTCATCCCCATGCTGGAGACGCTCGGCGACGCCCTGGACAAGGCCTACGGGCTCGCCAGGAGCCCGCAGACGTGGGACGCGCCTGTGGGAGCGCGGTACGTCGAGGACATCGCCGAATGGCGCAACAGGCTCGGCCTGTACCGCCAGGCGGTGCTCACCGCGATCAGCGACCAGGCCGCCGACACACCCCGCTGGGTGCCGAGCCCGGTGGGGGCGCCACACGCTTTCTCCTGACCCTGACGCGGAAAACCGGACACCCAGGCTTACAGTGGGGAAATGGGTGCACGCGATGACTACGGGCCTGACTTCGGGCTGCTGCAACGGCAGGACCCGGAGATCGCCAGTGTGCTCCTCGACGAGATCGCCCGGGTACGCGGCGGCCTCCAGCTCATCGCCAGCGAGAATTTCACCTCGCCCGCCGTCCTGGCGGCGCAGGGCTCGACACTGACGAACAAGTACGCCGAGGGCTACCCGGGCAGGCGCTACTACGGCGGCTGCGAGGTGGTGGACCGAGCGGAGCGGCTGGCGATCGACCGGGCGCGCGCGCTGTTCGGCGCCGAGCATGTCAACGTCCAGCCCCATTCGGGCGCCTCCGCGAATCTGGCCGCGTACGCCGCCCTGCTGCAGCCGGGCGACACGGTGCTGGCGATGGCGCTACCGCACGGCGGTCACCTCACCCACGGCTCCAAGGTCAACTTCTCCGGCAAGTGGTTCGACGTGGTGGCGTACGGCGTCCGCCGCGACACGGAGTTGATCGACTACGACGAGGTCAGGGATCTGGCGCTGCGGCACCAGCCCAAGATGATCATCTGCGGTGCGACGGCCTACCCGAGACTGATCGACTTCTCGGTGTTCAGGGACATCGCCGACGAGGTGGGCGCCTGGCTGCTGGCGGATGTGGCGCACACGGTCGGTCTCATGGCGGGCAAGGCGATCCCGTCGGCCGTGCCGTACGCGGATGTGGTGACCTTCACCACGCACAAGACGTTGCGCGGGCCGCGCGGCGGGGCGATCCTCTGTTCGGCGGAGCTGGCCGCCCGGATCGACCGTGCCGTGTTCCCGTTCGCGCAGGGCGGGCCGCTGATGCATGTGGTGGCGGCCAAGGCGGTGGCGTTCCTGGAGGCGTCGCGGCCGGAGTTCGCCGGGTACGCGCGGCAGGTCGTGGCCAACGCCAAGACGCTGTGCGACACCCTCGCCGCCGAGGGCATGCGGCCGGTCTCGGGCGGTACGGACAGCCATCTGGCGCTGATCGACCTGCGGGATCTGGGGGTTACAGGCGCGGAGGCGGAGCGCAGGTGCGTGGCGGCGGGCATCACGCTCAACCGCAACGCCATCCCTTACGACCCCGAACCGCCGACGGTCACCTCCGGCCTGCGGGTGGGCACTCCGTGCGTGACGACTCAGGGCATGGGCGCGGGGGAGCTGAAGGAGGTGGGCAGGTTGGTGGCACAAGCAGTGAAATACCCGGAAACGGCGTCTGAAGTGCAGGAACGTGTTTCCGCGCTCGTGGCGATACATCAGCCATATCTCAGCGAATTATAAGCTGTTCTGTGTCGATTTCCGGTCACAGCTGGCCGGAGCATCCGGGAAACTAGGTCCGTGCGCGAATACATGTTCATGGCGCTGGTCGCGGCGGCGATGACCTACCTGCTGGTTCCGCTGGTCCGCCGGTTCGCCATCCGGATCGGAGCCATGCCCGAGGTTCGCGATCGGGACGTGCACACCACGCCGACCCCACGCCTGGGCGGGCTCGCGATGTACGGCGGGCTGGTCCTGGGGCTGCTGGTGGCCAGCCAGTTGCCGAAGACCGGTGAGGCGCTCGGCCAGGACAAGACCGTCATCGCGCTGATCGCGGCCGGCGCGCTCATCACGCTGACCGGCTTCCTCGACGACTGGTGGGGCATGGACGCCTTCATCAAGCTCGGCGGGCAGATCGCCGCGGCCGGCGTGCTGGTCTATTTCGACCTGCGCCTGACCTACATCCCGCTGCCGCAGAGCTGGGGCGGCTCGACCGGCCTCGACTACACGCTGAGCACGGTGATCACCATCATGGTGGTGGTGGTGACCATCAACGCGGTCAACTTCGTCGACGGGCTGGACGGCCTGGCCGCGGGCATCGTCGGCATCGCGGCGGTGGCCACCTGGACCTACTCCATCTTCCTCGACCAGGTCGTCGACGGAAACCGGATCAACGCCACCGCGGCGATCACCGCGGTGCTGATCGGCATGTGCCTGGGCTTCCTGCCGCACAACTTCCATCCGGCCAAGATCTTCATGGGGGACACCGGGGCGATGCTCATCGGCCTGGTGCTCGCCTCGTCGCTGGTCACGGTGACGCCGGTGGACCCCTCGACCATCGAGGGCATCAACAAGTTCCCCGCGATCCTGCCGCTGCTGCTGCCGGTCGCGGTGATGGTGCTGCCGCTGACCGACCTGATCACCGCCGTGGTTCGCCGTACTTCGTGGGGCATGTCCCCTTTCGCGCCCGACCGCGGCCACCTGCACCATCGGCTGCTCGACATCGGCCACTCGCACCGGCGCACGGTGCTGATCATGTACGCCTGGACCTCGCTGTTCGCCTTCGGCCTGGTGGGCATGTCGGTGGTCACCGTCCCGGTGATCCTCTTCCCGGTGGTGATTCTGCTCGCACTCGGCGTGCTGGTGCTGATGGCGCTGCCGCGCTGGCGGGGGCGCGGGGGCGCGCACGCCGCCACCCGCAAGGACCAGCCCGACGACGACGACGGCCCCGCGACCGGCCCGATGCCGCCCATCCGCGGGGACACCCCCGTCGTACGGCAGCCGCCGCCCCCTGTTCAGCAACGCACCTCCAGTGAGGACACCGCCGTCATTCCGGTGTTCCCCGGCCGTTCATGATCGCCAACTAGAAAAAGCAGGTAAAAGTGCTACTTCGGGAGCTTGTGATATCTTTCACGAGCAAGGTCCCTACGACATACAGGCCCGTGGGGTAGCAATCGCTCGCTTGACAACTCAGATCTGGAGCACCGATGCAGGCCAACGACGTGCGCGTCCTCAAGAGCGCCGCGCTGCCCACCCTCGCGGTGGGAGCCGTCGCCGTCATCGTGTCCCTGCTGATCGCCGGTGCCAAGGGTGCGATCGGAGCGACCGTCGGCACGCTGCTGGTGCTGGTCTTCTTCAGCATCAGCGTGGTCGCCGTCTCCTTCGCCTCACGCGTCTCCCCGCAGATGATGGCCATCGCGGCCATGGTCAGCTACCTGATCAAGGTCGTGGTCATCATGGTGATGTTGCGCACCTTCGGTGACACCACCGCCTGGAATCCGCGCGCGTTCGCCTGGGCGGTCGTCGTCGGAACCATCGTGTGGACCGGCTTCGAGATCCGGGCCTTCGTCAAGACGAAAATGCTCTATGTCGACCCCGACACCCACATTCCCGGACAGGGCAAAGCGTGAAGTTGGGTAAAGTGACGGGGTCCGATATGACTAGTCCTTCGACCAACTGCTATCGTCAGGCGCGCGATGAGCGAAGAGAAACGCCGACCGGAAGACGACGGCAGCGACTTCGCCAACGCCGCGTGGTCGATTCCCAGCTACCTGCTCGCCGGGATGGCGATCTACGGCGGCGCGGGCTGGTTGCTGGACCGCTGGCTCGACACGTCCGCGTTCTTCCCCATAGGCGTCGTCCTGGGGACGATACTCGCCGCCTATCTGGTCTATCGGAAGTACGGCCGCTAGCTCCATCCGCAGGTCGCTCCGCTGAGGAAATCACTGTGATCAACTACCACGTTGAAGGGAACGCCGCGTGAGTGCGCTGACGGTCCTCGCCGCTGACGACCCTGGGCAGTTCCAGGCTCCGACTCCGGCGGAGCTCTTCGAACTTCCCCCGATCATCCCGGGCGTCGACTGGCTGACCAAGCCGGTTCTGCTCGCGGTGCTCAGCTCGATCGTCGTGATCGGTTTCATGTGGTCGGCCTTCGCGAAGCCGCAGATCGTCCCCAGAGGTGTCCAGAACGTCGCCGAGATCGGCTACACGTTCGTGCGAGACCAGGTCGCCCGCCCGTTCCTGGGTAAGGACGCCGACCGCTGGATGGGCCTGCTGCTCAGCATCTTCTTCCTGGTGTGGGTCTGGAACGTGGTGGGCGTGGTCCCGCTGCTTCAGTTCCCCGTTCCCTCGCACATCGCCTTCCCGATCGTGCTGGCCCTCACGGTCTACATCATCAAGCTCTACCTCGGCTTCAAGCACCAGGGCTTCTTCGGCTACTTCAAGAACATGATGTTCCCTCCGGGACTGCCGAAGTTCATCTACGTCCTGCTTGCCCCGATCGAGTTCCTCTCGAACATGATCATCGCGCCGTTCACGCACGCCGTGCGACTCTTCGCGAACATGTTCGCCGGCCACATGCTCATCGCGTTCTTCAGCATGGTCGGCTTCTGGTTCCTGTTCGAGCACCTGACCCCGCTCGGTGCCCCCATCGGCGTGGCCGGTGTCGTGATGACGATCATCATGACCGGCTTCGAGCTGTTCATCATGTTCCTGCAGGCATTCCTCTTCGCGATGCTGGCCGCCATGTACATCGGCAACAGCCTGCACGCGGAGCACTAAGAACCGCCACGGAATTGTCCAGACCGGTGAACACCGCTCACCGGCCGTCCAGTAAAGGAAAACAGCAATGAGCGTTCTCGCTGAGGTCTCCGGCAACGTCACCGCCATCGGTTACGGTCTCGCCGCCATCGGCCCCGGCATCGGCGTCGGCATCATCTTCGGTCAGGGCGTGCAGGCCATCGCGCGCCAGCCCGAGGCCTACGGCCTGATCCGCCAGAACATGCTCCTCGGATTCGTCCTCACCGAGGCCCTCGCCCTCATCGGTCTGGTCGCTCCGTTCATCTTCCAGACCATCAAGTAACCAGAAGAACCCCTGACGAAAGGCTGCACCCATGATTACAGCAGCTTCGCTCCTCGCTCAGGAAGGAGCGGCGAACCCGCTCATTCCCCACGCGTACGAGCTGGTCGTCGGCATCTTCGCGTTCTTCGTCGTCCTCGTCGTCGTCGGTAAGATCCTCACCCCGCGCATCCAGAAGACTCTGGCCGAGCGTACCGACGCCATCGAGGGCGGCATCAAGAGGGCGGAGGACGCCCAGGCCGAGGCGCAGGCTCTGGCGAAGCAGTACCGCGACCAGTTGGCGGAGGCTCGTCACGAGGCCGCGAGGCTGCGTGAGGAGGCTCGCGAGCAGGGCGCCCAGATCAAGGCCGAGCTCCGCGAGGAGGCGCAGGCCGAGGCCCGCCGTCTCGTGGAGGCGGCCCACGCGCAGATCGAGGCCGACCGCCAGCAGGCGTTCGCCCAGTTGCGCACCGAGATCGGTCGGCTGTCGACCGATCTGGCCGCGCGCATCGTCGGCGAGTCCCTTGAGGACGAGGTCCGCCAGCGGCGCACGGTCGACCGGTTCCTCGACGAGCTGGAGAGCTCCTCGGCGCAGGCGGTGCGCTGATGAGAGGTCTGAGCCGGAGCTCGCTCGCCGAAGTCGAGGAGCGCTTCAACGCGGTCGCGGCGTCGGCGGACTTCGCCCGCCTCGCCGACGACCTCACCGCGGTCGCGGACCTGCTCGACCGTGAACACGGCCTGCGCAGGAACATGTCCGACCCGGCGCGGCCCGCGGCTCAGAAGACGCAGATCGCTCGCGCGCTGCTCGAGGGCAAGGTCAGTGAAGCCGCTCTCGAGACGGTGGCCGCCGCGGTCGAGGCCAAGTGGTCACGCCCCCGTGACCTGGCCGACGCGCTCGAGCGTTTCAGCGTCGTCGCCTCGGCGGCGCAGGCTGAGGCGGACGGCCGCCTCGACGACGTCGAGGACGAGCTCTTCCGCTTCGGCCGCATCGTCGCGGCGAACCCCGACCTGCGGCGCACGCTGTCGGACCCCGCCGCACCCGCGGAGGGCAAGCGGCAGCTTCTGGCCTCGCTGCTCGAGGGCAAAGTCACCCCTTCCAGCCTGCGGCTCATCACGCAGCTGGCAGTGCACCCCAGAGGACGTAGCCTGGAGAGGGGCCTGGAGGAGTACTCCACCCTCGTCGCCGCACAGCGCCAGCGCCTCGTCGCGGTGGTGCGCAGCGCTGTCGTGCTCTCCGACGAGCAGAAGCAGCGTCTGGGTGCGTGGCTGCGCACCTCGTATGGCCGTGACGTTCACCTGAACGTCGAGGTGGATCCGCGAGTGCTCGGTGGTTTCTCGGTTCGCATCGGCGACGAGGTCATCGACACCACCATCGCGGGACGAATCGAAGAAGTCCGCCGCCGGTTGGCCGGCTAGGCGAATAGGGAGACAGAGTAGAGATGGCGGAGCTTACGATCCGGCCGGACGAGATCCGGGACGCGCTTGAGCGCTTCGTCCAGGCGTACGAACCGGAAGGCGCCGCGCGCGAGGAGATCGGGACCGTCGTCGACTGTGGCGACGGCATCGCCCATGTCTCCGGCCTTCCCTCGGCGATGGCGAACGAACTGCTCGAGTTCGAGGACGGCACGCGTGGCCTGGCACTGAACCTCGACACCCGGGAAATCGGTGTCGTTATCCTGGGCGACTTCAGCAAGATCGAGGAAGGCCAGACGGTCCGCAGGACGGGCGAGGTCCTGTCCGTGCCCGTCGGCGACAACTTCCTCGGCCGCGTGGTCGACCCTCTGGGCGTACCGCTGGACGGCAAGGGCGCCATCGAGTCCGAGGGCCTGCGCGCCCTCGAACTGCAGGCCCCCTCGGTCGTCCAGCGTCAGCCGGTGAAGGAGCCCCTCGCCACCGGCCTGAAGGCGATCGACGCCATGACCGCGATCGGCCGGGGTCAGCGTCAGCTGATCATCGGTGACCGCGGCACCGGCAAGACCGCGATCGCCGTGGACACGATCCTCAACCAGCGCGACAACTGGCTGTCGGGTGACCCGGCGAAGCAGGTGCGCTGCGTCTACGTCGCGATCGGCCAGAAGGGCTCGACGATCGCGCAGGTCAAGGGCCGCCTGGAGGAGGCGGGCGCGATGGAGTACACCACCATCGTCGCCGCTCCGGCCTCCGACGCCGCGGGCTTCAAGTACCTCGCCCCGTACACCGGTTCGGCCATCGGCCAGCACTGGATGTACCAGGGCAAGCACGTGCTCATCGTCTTCGACGACCTGACCAAGCAGGCCGACGCCTACCGCGCCGTGTCCCTGCTGCTGCGTCGCCCGCCGGGCCGTGAGGCCTTCCCCGGCGACGTCTTCTACCTCCACTCCCGGCTGCTGGAGCGCTGCGCCAAGCTCTCTGACGACCTGGGCGCGGGCTCGATGACCGGTCTGCCGATCATCGAGACCAAGGGCAACGACGTCTCGGCGTTCATCCCGACCAACGTCATCTCCATCACCGACGGCCAGGTCTTCCTGGAGACCGACCTGTTCAACGCCGGTGTCCGCCCCGCCATCAACGTCGGTATCTCGGTCTCCCGAGTCGGTGGCTCGGCGCAGACCAAGGCGATGAGGAAGGTCGCGGGCACGCTCCGTCTGGCCCTGTCGCAGTACCGTGACCTGGAGGCCTTCGCCTCCTTCGCCTCCGACCTGGACGCCGCCTCCAAGGCCCAGCTGGAGCGCGGTCTGCGTCTGGTGGAGCTGCTCAAGCAGCCGCAGTACAGCCCGTTCTCGCTGGAGCGCGAAGTCGTCTCGGTGTGGGCCGGCACCACCGGCGAGCTGGACGAGGTCCCGGTCGAGGACATCCGCCGTTTCGAGAGCGAGTTCCTCGACTACGTGCAGAGTTCCCACAAGGGGATCAACGACAGCATCCGCGAGACGAAGGAACTGGCCGACGACACGGTCACCGCGCTCAAGGACGCCATCACGGAGTTCAAGAAGGGCTTCACCACCTCCAGCGGTGAGCTGCTCGTCAACGAGGAGCCGGTCGCTCCGCTGGAAGCGGGCGAGGTCGGCCAGGAGAAGATCCGCAAGGTCGTCCGCCCGGCGGAGAAGAAGTAGCGATGGGAGCCCAGCTTCGGCTGCTGCGGCGCCGGATCAAGTCGGTCAAGTCGACCGCCAAGATCACGCGCGCTCAGGAGCTCATCGCATCCTCGCGGATCGCGAAGGCGCAGCAGAGGATGACGGCGGCCGTGCCGTACGAGCGTGAGATCACTCGCGCTGTCACGGGCGTCGTCACCAACTCCTCCAGCGTCGAGCATCCCCTGACGGTCGCCAAGGAGCAGCCCGCCAGCGCGGGCGTGCTGATCGTGACCAGCGACAGCGGCTTCTGCGGTGGCTACAACGCCAACGTGCTGCGTGAGGCGGCGGCTCTTCGGAGTCTGCTCGAAGCGCGCGGCCTGCGCGTCGTGCCGTTCGTCACCGGTCGCAAGGGCGTCGGCTGGCACACCTTCCGTGGCCGGGAGATGGGCGGGCAGTGGGTCGGATTCTCCAGGAAGCCGTCCTACGCCAACGCCAAGGAGATCGCCGACGCGCTGATCGGGGCCTTCAAGGACGACAACGGGATCGACGAGATCCACATCGTGTCGACCGAGTTCGTCTCGATGCTGACGCAGGAGGTCGCGGTCAAGCGGGTGCTGCCGCTGGAGGTCGAGGAGACCGAGCCGGCCGCGTCCGAGACGATCCCGCCGTACTTCGAGTTCGAGCCCACTGCCGGCGACGTTCTCGACTCGCTGCTGCCCCGCTATGTGGAGTCGCGCATCTTCAGCGCGCTGCTCCAGGCGGCGGCATCGGAGGAGGCGTCGCGCCGCCGGGCCATGAAGTCGGCGACCGACAACGCCAACGAGCTGATCCGTGTGTTCACCATGCAGATGAACCAGGCTCGCCAGGCCGAGATCACCCAGGAAATCAGCGAGATCGTCGGTGGCGCCAACGCGCTGGCTGACGCCGCAGCGGGGAAAGAGTGAAATGACTGCAGAGACTGTTGAGACCGTCGCGGCGGGCGCCGGCGTCGGCCGCGTGGCGCGCGTCACCGGTCCCGTCGTCGACGTGGAGTTTCCCGTCGAGGCGATGCCCGAGATCTACAACGCGCTGAACGTCGAGGTCACCCTCGGCGGCGAGACCAAGAAGCTGACCCTGGAGGTCGCCCAGCACCTGGGTGACAACCTGGTCCGCGCCATCTCCATGCAGCCCACCGACGGCCTGGTCCGCGGCGCGGCGGTGTCCGACTCGGGTCAGCCGATCTCGGTGCCGGTCGGCGACATCGTCAAGGGCCACGTGTGGAACGCGCTCGGCGAGTCGCTCGACGTGCCGACCGCCTCCCTCAACGTGACGGAGAAGTGGGGCATCCACCGTCCGTCCCCGGCCTTCGACCAGCTCGAGTCGCGTACCGAGATGCTGCCCACCGGCATCAAGGTCATCGACCTGCTCACCCCGTACGTGAAGGGTGGCAAGATCGGTCTGTTCGGTGGCGCCGGTGTCGGCAAGACCGTACTGATCCAGGAGATGATCCGCCGAGTCGCGCTGAAGTTCTCCGGAACCTCGTGCTTCGCCGGCGTCGGTGAGCGTACCCGTGAGGGCAACGACCTCTGGCTGGAGATGGAGGAGGCCGGCGTTCTCAAGGACACCGCTCTCGTCTTCGGCCAGATGGACGAGCCGCCGGGCACCCGTCTGCGCGTCGCGCTGTCCGCGCTGACCATGGCGGAGTACTTCCGCGACGTGCAGAAGCAGGACGTGCTGCTGTTCATCGACAACATCTTCCGGTTCACCCAGGCCGGTTCCGAGGTCTCCACCCTCCTCGGCCGTATGCCGTCCGCCGTGGGTTACCAGCCCACGCTGGCCGACGAGATGGGTGTGCTCCAGGAGCGCATCACCTCGACGCGTGGCCACTCGATCACCTCCATGCAGGCGATCTACGTGCCCGCGGACGACATCACCGACCCGGCCCCGCACAACGCCTTCGCGCACCTCGACGCGCAGACCGTGCTCTCCCGGCCGATCTCGGAGAAGGGCATCTACCCCGCGGTGGACCCGCTCGACTCCAGCTCCCGCATCCTCGACCCGCAGATCGTGGGCGAGGAGCACTACCGGGTGGCCCAGGAGACCAAGCGGATCCTGCAGAAGTACCGCGAGCTCCAGGACATCATCGCGATTCTCGGTATCGACGAGCTGTCCGAAGAGGACAAGGTCACGGTCAACCGGGCCCGCCGCATCGAGCGCTTCCTGTCGCACCCGATGTACGCCGCCGAGGCGTTCACCGGTCAGCCGGGTGAGTTCGTGCCGCTGGACGAGACGATCGCCTCCTTCAAGGGCCTGTGTGAAGGTGAGTACGACCACCTTCCCGAGCAGGCGTTCTTCATGGTCGGCGGGATCGAGCAGGCCGTGGCCAAGGCCAAGTCCCTCGCCAAGTAATCGCCTCTCGTGCCGGTACGGCTGAGCCGTACCGGCACTTGATCGGAAAGGAACCTACATCAGTGGCGAAGCTACGCGTAGGGGTCGTCTCGCCGGAGCGTGAGATCTGGTCGGGCGAAGCCGACATGGTGATTGCCAAGACGGTGGACGGCGAGATCGGTATTATGCCGCAACACGCACCGGTTCTCGGCGTGCTCGTCGAGGGCGGAGTGCTGCGCGTGAAGCGGGACGGCGAGGGCGATCTCGTCGCCGCGGTCCACGGTGGTTTCATCTCCGTGGCCGACGACGAGGTCTCCGTGCTCGCCGAGGTCGCCGAGCTCGGTTCCGAGGTCGACGTCGCGGCGGCTCGGGACGCTCTCGAGCGGGCGCAGGCGTCCATCGAGGCCAACCAGGAGGACGCCGACGCCGCCGTCAAGGCCAAGCGTGCGAAGGCCCGGCTGCACGCGGCCGGTGAAGACGTCTGATCTTTTACAACAGGTGGGGGCGGCGATGGCGGCAACGCTGACGGTTCTGGCAGGCGTGCTGCTCTTCGCGGCCCTCATCGTTCTTCGCGGGTTCACCTTGGCACGCTCCCGAGGGAGCGTGCCGTGCCGGCTTCAGGTGGGAAATCACGGCTGGCGCAGCGGAGTAGCCCGGTACGCCGACGGGGAGCTTCACTGGATCCCGCTCATAGGTGTGCTGCTCAGGCCGCGCCACGCGATCGCGAGGCGCGGCCTGACCGTTTCGGCCCGCCGCCCGGTCGAGGGCGGCCTGTGGGCGATCGACTGCGCCGGCGTGTCGCTGGCGATGAGCGAGGACGCGCTGACCGGCTTCCTGGCGTGGCTGGAGTCCGCCCCGCCCGGCGCCTACCTCGACGTGGCCTGACCGTGGCCTGATCAGCGGGTGGCGCCCGGCTTCCACAGGATCTCCTGGCCGGCGTGCGCCACGCGGCACAGGATGAACAGCAGGTCCGAGAGCCGGTTGAGGTACTTCGCGGTCAGCGGGTTCACATCGTCGTGGGCGGCCAGCGCCGACCAGGCCGTGCGCTCGGCGCGGCGGACCGTCACCCGGGCCACGTGCAGCTGCGCCGTCGCCGGGTCGCCGCCCGGCAGGATGAAGCTGCGCAGCGGCTTCAGCTCCTCGTTGAAGCGGTCGCACTGCGACTCCAGCCAGGCCACATAGGACGGCTCGACCCGCAGCGGCGGCCATTCGGGCTGCTCGACGACCGGCGTGGCCAGGTCGGCGCCCAGGTCGAACAGCTCGTTCTGGACGCGTCCCAGCACTTCGGTGATCTCGGGGGAGAGCGTGCCGTACGCGAGCGCGACGCCGAGGTGCGCGTTGGCCTCCTCCACATCGGCGTAGGCGGCCAGCCTGGGGTCGGTCTTGGTGGTGCGGCTCAGGTCGCTGAGCGCGGTCGTGCCGTCGTCCCCGGTACGGGTGTAGATCTTGGAGAGGACGACCGGCTTGTCCTTGTCTGCGCGCGTCATGGGTTCAGCGTAATGACAAATGTCATCGAGGACCGCCGCGAGATCCACAGCGGGCCGGTGATATCGGCGACTACGGCGAAAGCTCGCATTCCGTGACGATTGACCCATGACGACAGAGCAGTTGGTGGCGGACGCCGGGACCGGTCTGGACGGTGCGATCAGGGTGGCGGAACTGCGCCAGAACTACGGCGCGTTCGAGGCGGTGCGCGGGATCTCCTTCGAGGTGCGCAGCGGCGAACTGTTCGCCCTCCTGGGCACGAACGGCGCGGGCAAGACCACCACGATGGAGGTCCTGGAGGGCTACGCCCGGCCCGCCGGCGGCAGCGTGGAGGTGCTCGGCCTCGACCCGGTCCGGGACCGCAGGGCGCTGCGCCCGCGGATCGGCATCATGCTGCAGGAGGCCGGATTCCTCGGCGACCTGACCGTCGCCGAGACGGTGGCGATGGGGCTCGGGCTGGTCGCCGACACCGGCAGGACGCCCATGGACGGCGACCCGCTGGCCGCCGTCGGGCTCACAGGCAAGGCCAGGACCAGGGTGCGGCAGCTGTCCGGCGGGGAGAAGCGGCGGCTGGACCTGGCGCTGGCCATCCTGTCCCGCCCCGAGGTGCTCTTCCTGGACGAGCCGACCACCGGCATGGACCCCGCGGCCCGGCAGGCCACCTGGAAGGTGATCGGGGACCTGCGCGAGCGCGGCACCACGGTGCTGCTCACCACGCACTACCTGGAGGAGGCCGAGCGGCTGGCCGACCGGCTGGCGATCATGCACGGCGGGCTGATCCACACCTACGGGACGGTGGAGGAGGTGGTCGCCACGACCGGGGACCAGATCTCGTTCCGCCTGCCGTACAGCGTGGAGGACCTGCCGGTCGTCGGCGGCGCGGCGCCCGTCGTGCGGTACGCCGAGGGCCGTACCGAGGCCGCCTATACCGTGTACGGCGGGACCGAGCGCTCCCACGCCGCACTGCGGCCCCTGCTGAGCTGGGCGGACCGGCACGAGCTGACCCTTGAACGGCTAGAGGTGCGACCCGGCACCCTTGAGGACGTCTTCCTGCGCGTGGTCGAGGAGAGCAAGTGATGCGTACCGATGTCCTGCACGCCTGGCGGCTGGCCAGGGTCGACCTGAAGCTGCTCGGCCGCAACACCACGGCCCTGTTCACGGTCATGCTGATGCCGCTGCTCTTCGCCTGGCTCTACACCAGCGCGGTGGACGGGGAGATGGCGGGCCTGCCCGCGCGGACGTTCGTACTGACCGGCCTGCCCGGGATGATGCTGGCCTTCGCGGTCTTCATCAACCTGGTGAACTCTTTCACCGCCCGCCGCGAGGAGCTGGTGCTCAAGCGGCTGCGCGGCGGGCAGAGCTCGGCGGTGGCGATCTTCGGCGGTCCCGGCCTGGCCTCGCTGATCGTCTATCTGTTCCAGGTGGCGCTGGTGGTGGTCTGGCTCAGGGGGGACGACGGCGCGATGCCGGCCAACCTGCCCATGATGCTCCTCGCCGCGGTGCTCGGCACCGCGGTCTTCGCGCTGCTCGCGGCGGCCTTCTCCGGGCTCACCCCGAACGCCGAGATGGCGCAGATCCTGGTGCTGCCCGTGCTGATCGTCGCCGTCGTCCTGGCGCCGCTGATGACGACGCTCGACATGATGCCGGAGCCGATGCGGGTGATCGCCACGTTCATGCCGGTCACCGCCGTGGCCGAGATGATGCGGACCGGCTACACCGGGATGGACCTGTTCGGCGCCCCCGGCGGACCGATCGGGATGGCCGAGCAGTGGCTGCAGGCCCTGCCGTCCCTCGGCGTGCTGGCCGTGTGGGTGGTGATCGCCGCGGTGCTTGCCAGGTGGCTGTTCCGATGGGATCCCCGGCGCGGCTAACGTGTGGCCATAATGCGGACAAAGAGCACCCAATACGACAAGATTCGGCGGGCCACCATCTGGTCCCTCGGGATCGGGCTGGCGGTGGCCTGGCTGGGGCCGTTCATCGCCCTGGCCGAGCCCGGTGGGACCGCGCCGTTCGCCATCGTGGCGGGTTGCTCGGGGCTCGTCGTCTTCTCGTGGCTGTTCGTCAGGGTGGTCAACCGGGTGGTCGTCGGGCTGCCCGCGCGCCGCGAGATCGTCGCCGCGGGCGCGGTGGCGGTCCTCACCCTTCTGCTCACCTCGTGGAGGCTGCCCCAGCAGGCCGCGGTGATCGGGTGGCCGCTCATCCTGGCGGTCTGGGCGGGCGTGGCGGCGCTGGTCCAGACCCGGCTCCAGGTGGTCGTCACCGGGGTGGTCACAGTCTTGGTCATGGTGTCGGTGACGGGCGCCTGGGACGGCCGCGTGTACTACTACGCGTTCGTGACCGTCACCCTGACCTGGGCCAACCGCTTCCAGATATGGTTCTGGCAGGTGGTGAGGGCCGCGCACGAGGGCAAGGAGGCGCAGGCCAAGCTGGCGGTGACCGAGGAGCGGCTGCGCTTCTCCCGGGACCTGCACGACACCGTGGGGCACAGCCTGTCCGCGATCGCCGTCAAGAGCGAGCTGGCCGCCAGGCTGGCCGAGGTGGACGCGTCCGGGGCGGCCGAGGAGATGGCCGAGGTGCGCCGGCTGGCCAGGGAGTCGCTGCGCGAGATCCGCGCGGTCGTGCACGGCTACCGAGCCGTCGACCTGCAGGCCGAGTTGCGCAGCGTGACCGCGGTCCTGGAGGCGGCGGGCATCGTCTGCACGCTGGAGCGGGACGGCGTCGAGCTGCCCGACGAGGTGGGCACGCTGCTGGCCTGGGTGGTGCGCGAGAGCACCACGAACGTGCTGCGGCACAGCACCGCCACCCGCTGCCGGATCGTGTTGCGGGCCGAGGGGACCGAGGTCGCGCTGGAGGTCACCAACAACGGGGGCGGCGCCCCCGGCAGCCTGCCGGGCAGCGGCCTGGCGGGCATGACCGAGCGGGTGAGCGCACTGGGCGGTGTGCTGACCGCCGGACCCGGCCGGCAGGGAGAGTTCAGGCTGCGGGCCGTGCTGCCGCTGACACCGTACAAGAGGAGCTGACGCATGATCCGAGTGCTGCTCGCCGACGACGAACACCTCGTCAGGCAGGCACTGGCCACCCTGCTCGGCCTGGAGGCCGACATCGAGGTGGTCGCCCAGGTGGGCAGGGGCGACCAGGTCGCGGGCGCGGCCGAGGCGCACGGTCCCGACGTCCTCGTCCTGGACATCGAGATGCCGGGGCTGGACGGGCTCAGCGTCGCCGAGTCGCTGCCGGGGCGGGCGATGGTCATGCTGACCAGCTTCGGCCGCCCCGGATACCTGCGCAGGGCGCTGGCGGCGGGGGTGCGGGGCTTCATCCCCAAGGACGCCTCGGCCAGCGAGCTGGCCGCAGCCGTGCGGAAGGTGCACGCGGGCGGGCGCTATCTCGACGCTGAGATGGCCGCCTCGGCCATGATGGCGGGGGAGAGCCCGCTGACTGAGCGTGAGCGTCACGCGCTGGCTCTGGCCGCCTCAGGGGCGTCCGTGGGGGAGATCTCGGCCGCCCTGCACCTGACCGAGGGCACGGTGCGCAACTATCTGTCCAGCGCGATCACCAAACTCGGGGCGAGCAACCGGATTACCGCAATTCAGACGGCGAGGGACATGGGATGGCTGTGAGCGGGTAGCCGTACTGACAGAAGGTGTCGGAGTTCCCTCCGGAGGGCACTCTGTGACAGGGTATGGCTACGTTGTGTGATCACAGGGCAACGTGACCTGAGGAGGTGGCATGCGCGTCCAGGGGAAGCCTGGGGCACAGGTGATAGGCGTCGGGACGAGGCTCGATGTGGGCACTGTGGCAGGTGTGCGTCCGCGGCTCCACGAAGCGGTCGACGCCGGTGACGGTGACCTGGTGGTCGACCTGTCCGAGCTGGAGATGATCGACGCGACCGGCCTCGGGGTGCTCGTGGGCACGCATCGGCGCGCGCTGAGCGCGCAGCGCCGCCTCGTTCTGCGGGGCGTGCCGCCGCGGATCATGCGGGTGCTGGCGGTGACTCGGCTGAATCGAGTGCTGCACGTGGAGGTGCCCGCGGCCGCGGTGGCCTGACACGGTGGGCCGGCGCTGACGGGAGTGTGCCGGTGTCCCGTGATATTCGGAGGGCAGGACGCGAACAGCCGCGACCTGCCCTCGGCTCGTCGAGGCCCGCCTCAGGGAACGGTTGTGAACGACCGGTTGAAGATGTGTACGGCCGCCGCCACGAGCTCATCCACCGGTGGCTGCTCCTCGGCCAGGACCCATTCGATGAGCAGCTCCTGCAGTGCTCCTATCACGCCGAGCGCGACCAGCCGTCTGCTCACCGGGGTGGGGGCCGGATAGTCGGCCCAGGCCGCTTCGACGAGCTGGGCGAAGGCCGCTATGGCCCGTTGTCTCGCCAGAGTGAGGACGTCCCCCGAACGGCGTACCTCCAGATGCATGATGCGCGCTCTGCGCCAGTCCGCGGTGGCGAACGCAACATATGCGCTTATTCCTGCATTGATGCGATCGTTGAGTGACCCTGGCGCGTCATGTAACGCTTTGGCAACCGCCGCGAGGGTTTCCTCGACGCACCTCTCGTGCAATGCCCGAAGTAGTTCCTCTCTGCCGCCGAAGCATTCGTAGAAGGCGCGGTTCGAGATCCGTGCCTCGGTACACAGCCTTTCGATGGTCGTGGCGGCGAAACCTGGTTTTGCGTAGAGCGTGTATGCGGCTGACATCAGCCGCTCCCGCCTGTCCGCCAGTCTTTGCTCAGCTGTCATTCCCCGGTAAGACCGGTTCACATTCACCCGTCCAGCATGATCGTGGCCCCCAGAGCACACAATTATGGACGGGTGATCCCAATGAGGAAAGAGTGTTGACATTGGCGCTTACGTCGCCCGTGCAAGAACGTGACAAACCTGATCAGCCGCTCAAGTTCACCGGGTCGGGAGGACAGCGCTAGAACAGTGTGGGATTCTCCGGCTCGATGCCCCGCAGGGCCGCGTAGTCCAGTGTCACGCAGTCGATGCCGCGGTCCGCGGCCAGCACCCGGGCCTGCGGCTTGATCTCCTGAGCGGCGAAGATGCCGCGCACGGGCGACAGCAGCGGATCGCGGTTGAGCAGCTCCAGATAGCGGGTGAGCTGCTCCACGCCGTCGATCTCGCCCCGCCGCTTGATCTCCACCGCCACCGTGGCGCCCTTGGCGTCGCGACACAGGATGTCGACCGGGCCGATGGCCGTCATGTACTCCCGCCTGACCAGGGTCCAGCCCTCGCCCAGCGTGCTGATGTGCTCGGCCAGCAGCTCCTGCAGGTGCGCCTCGACGCCGTCCTTGATCAGGCCGGGGTCGACGCCCAGCTCGTGTGAGGTGTCGTGCATGACCTCGTCCATCGTCAGGACGAGCTTCTCGCCGGTCTTGCCGTGGGTGACGGTCCAGGTGGCGCCGTCCTCCTTCAGCTTGCACGGCGGGTTCATCCAGTTGAGCGGCTTGAACGCGCGGTCGTCGGCGTGGATGGACACGCTGCCGTCCGCCTTGATGAGAATGAGCCTCGGGGCCATCGGCAGGTGAGCCGTCAGCCGCCCCATGTAATCCACGCTGCAACGAGCGATGACCAGCCGCATGACGGCCAACCCTACCGGCTCTGGAAAACTGGGGGGCATGGCGTGCGAAATGGTGGGAGTGGTCGGGCTCGGCACGATGGGGGCCGGGATAGCCGAGGTGTTCGCCCGGGCCGGGCTGCGGGTCGTCGGCGTGGAGGCCGACGAGAAGGCGCTGGAACGCGGGCGCGGTCACCTGCGGGTCTCCACGGACAGAGCGCTGTCCAAGGGCAGGCTCACCGCCGAAGGGCAGCGGGAGATCCTCGACCGGATCACGCTGACCACCTCGCGCGCCGAGCTGGCCGAGGCCGACCTCGTGGTGGAGGCGATCCCCGAGGTCATGGCGTACAAGAGCGAGCTGTTCGCCGACCTGGACCGGCTCTGCAAGCCGTCGGCGATCCTCGCCACCAACACCTCCTCGTTGCCGGTCACCGCGATCGCCGCCGCCACCGGGCGGCCGGACCGGGTGATCGGCATGCACTTCTTCAACCCGGCGCCGGTGATGAAGCTGGTCGAGGTCGTGCACACCGTGCTGACCGGCGACGGCGTCGCCGCCGAGGTGGCCGGGCTGGCCAGGCGTCTGGGCAAGACGCCGGTGAGCGTGGGGGACCGGGCCGGGTTCGTGGTCAACCGGCTGCTGCTGCCGTACCTGAACCATGCCGCCGTGCTGCTGGAGCAGGGGATGGCCACCCGGGACGGCATCGACACCGCGATGCGGCGGGGGGCCGGGCTGCCGATGGGGCCGTTCGCGCTGCTCGACCTGATCGGGCTGGACACCTCCTACGAGGTCATGGAGGTGCTCTTCGCCGAGTCGCGCGACCGGCGGCACGCGCCCGCGCCGCTGCTGCGCGAGCTGGTCTCGGCGGGCCTGCTCGGCCGCAAGAGCGGCAAGGGCTTCTACGACCACGCCCAGGAGTCCCCGGTGAGCCCGGAGACCAGGTCGGCGATCTCGACCGTGCGCGTCATCGGCCCCGACGCGGACGCGCTCACCGAGCGGCTGTCGGCCGCCGGGTTCAAGCAGGTCTCCGGCGCCGACGTGGTCCTGCAGGCGGGCGGGCGGCCGGACGTACGGCTGGCGCCGCCCGGACGGCTCGTCGGCGTCCGCGTGGTCGGCGACACGGTCGCCGAGGTCGCCGCCACGGTGCTGACCTCGCCTGGGGCCGCGCTGTGCGCCGCCGACCTGATGAAGATCGTCGGGCTGGCGCCGGTGCCGTGCAAGGACCGGGCGGGCGGGGTGACCGGCGCGCTGCTGTACGCCCACCTCAACGACGCCGTCCGGATGTACGACTCGGGCTACGCCTCGATCGACGACATCGACACCGCCATGAAGCTGGGCTGCGGATACCCGGCGGGGCCGTTCGAGCTGCTGGAGTCGATCGGCCTGGCCAAGGTGCGCGACGAGCTGAACGCGATCTACACCGAGTACCGTGAGCAGGCCTTCGCCCCCGCCCCGCTGCTCGACGAGCTGGTCACCGCCGGCCTGGACGCCTTCCCCCGGCCATGAGCCCGCGCCGAGCCCGCCGCAAGGAGTCCACCCGCCCGATCGCCTTCCCCAGCTCCACCGACAGGGTTGAGACGTGGCCGGACGGGGAGTGGAAGGTCCGCATGCTCAACGGCGCCTCCTCCGACAAGGGCTACCGGTGTCCCGGCTGCGACCAGGAGATCAGGCCAGGCCAGCCGCACATCGTGAGCTGGCCGCACTGGAACGGCGGCGACCAGGAGCGGCGACACTGGCATACGGCGTGCTGGCGCAAGAGGCTGGACCGGGGCCCCGGTCGCAGCCGTTACTGAAAGGGACCCCTCATGGAGATCCGCGCGGCCACCGTGCTCCCCGCCCGCCGGGAGCCGATCGAGTTGCACACCGCCGACGGGCTGACCCTGGTCGGCGAGCTGGCGCTGCCCGAGGACCGGCCGCCGGTGGCCACCCTGGTGACCCTGCACCCGCTGCCCACCCACGGCGGTTTCATGGACAGCCACCTGTACAAGAAGGCCGCCAACCGGCTGCCCGCCCTGGCCGACGTGGCCGTGCTGCGTTTCAACACCCGCGGCACCGGCTCCGACCGCGGCACCTCGGAGGGGGCCTTCGACTCCGGCGAGGGCGAGCGCTTCGACGTGGCCGCCGCGCTGGAGTACGCCGAGTTCCACGACCTGCCGCAGGTCTGGGTGGTCGGCTGGTCGTTCGGCACCGAGCTGGCGCTGAAATGGGCGACCGACCCGCTGGTGACCGGCGCGATCCTGCTGTCCCCGCCGCTGCACCGGGCCGGTGACGCCGACCTCGACGCCTGGGCGCGCTTCGGCCGGCCGCTGGTGGCCATGGTGCCGGAGTTCGACGACTACCTGCGGCCCGAGGAGGCGCGCAAGCGGTTCGCCCGGGTGCCGCAGGCCGAGGTGATCGGCGTGGACGGGGCCAAGCACCTGTGGGTCGGCGAGCCGTACGTGCGGATCGTCTTCGACGAGATCGTCAGGCGGGTGAATCCCGCGGCCTATCCGCTGCCCACCCAGATCTGACAGAATCATGTTCGGTCGATCTGAGGAGCAGCCGTGGGCGCGTTCGATCTGTCAGGCAGGAAGGCCCTGGTCACCGGGGCGTCCCGAGGCATCGGGCGGGCCATCGCGCTCGCCTACGCCGAGGCCGGCGCCGACGTCGCGCTGGTCTCCCGCTCCGCCGAGACCCTGGCCGAGGTCGCCAAGGAGATCGAGGGGTACGGCAGGCAGGCCGCGATCCTGCCCGCCGACCTGACCGACAGGGACGCCGCCGCCGTCGCCGTACACGACGCCATCCAGGCGCTCGGCCACCTCGACATCGTCGTCAACAACGCGGGCGGCTCCAACTTCCTCGTCGAGTTCAAGGACCTGCGCCTGACCGGCTGGGACAAGCTGATGCGCCTCAACCTCGACTCGGCGGTGTCGGTCTGCCACGCCGCCGCCACCCACCTGCTGGAGCGGGGCGGCGGCTCGGTCATCAACGTCGCCTCCGTCGCCGCGCTCGGCGCCCCCTTCCTGGCCCCGTACGCCGCGGCCAAGGCGGGCCTGGTGGCGCTGACCAAGACGCTGGCCGTCGAGTGGGCCTCGGCCGGGGTGCGGGTCAACGCGCTCTGCCCCGGATGGACCGCCACCGACCTCAACCGCGCCCTGTGGGAGGACGAGACGGCCGGCGCGGCCACCGTCGCCACCGTCCCCATGCGGCGCTGGGGCACGCCCGAGGAGATGGCGCACCCCGCGGTCTTCCTCGCCGCCGAGGCGTCGGCGTACATGACCGGCCAGGTGCTGTTCATCGACGGCGGCGCGACCGCGATCTGAGAACCGGACGCACCTTAGGCCCCATAACGACCTAGGCCGTACGGTGATTGTCGCCGGGAACCGGGCTACCGTGTGGTCGTGCAGCTCTACACGAGATCAGCCGGTAGCGGTGTCCCGGTCGTCCTGCTCCACGCCTTCCCCCTGTCCTCGGCGATGTGGCTGGCCCAACGCGAGGGGCTGGCCCACTCCTGCCGGGTCATCACCCCCGACCTGCGCGGATTCGGCGGGACCCGCCTCGGCGAGGACGCCCCCTCGATCGACGCCATGGCCGACGACGTCGCCGGGCTGCTCGACGAGGAGGGCATCGAGCGGGCGGTCGTCGGCGGGCAGTCGATGGGCGGCTACGTGACCATGGCGTTCTGCCGCCGCCACCCCGACCGGGTGCTCGGCGTCATCCTGGCCGACACCAAGGCGGGCGCCGACAGCCCGCAGGCGAAGGCCAACCGGGAGCGCGTCGCCGAGGCCGTGCTCGCCGACGGGACCGGCGTCCTGGTCGAGGAGGTGCTGCCGACGCTGATCGGCGCCACCACCAAGGAGCGCAGGGCGATGGTCTTCGGCCGGATCAGGGGCCTGGTGCAGGCGGCTCCGCCCGGCGCGGTCGCGTGGGCGCAGCGGGCCATGGCCGGGCGGCCCGACTCCTTCGACACGCTGCGGGCGCTCAAGGTGCCCGTGCTCGTCGTGGTGGGGGCGGAGGACGAGCTCGCGCCGCCGGCCGAGGCCGAGGCGATGGCGCGGGCCGTACCCGAGGGGCGGCTGGCGGTGATTCCCGAGGCGGGGCATCTGAGCGCGGTGGAGCAGCCGGAGGCGTTCAACGCGGCGGTGGCCGCGTTCATCAGTTCTGAGCTTGGCGAGGAAGCACGACCTCGCGGATGATCAGCGCGATGGCGGCGGCGACCGGGATGGCCAGCAGCGCGCCGACGATGCCCAGCAGCGCGCCGCCGAACAGCGCCGCGATCACCGTGACGGCCGGGGCCACGTCCACCGAGCGCTTCATGACGCGCGGGTAGATGAGGTAGTTCTCCACCTGCTGGTAGATGACGAAGAAGACGGCGCACACCAGGCCGAGCGGCACCGACTGCAGCAGCGCCACCCCCGTCACCAGGGCCGCCCCGATCGTCGCGCCGACCAGCGGGATCAGGTCGGTGACCGCGACCACCAGGGCCAGCGCCAGGGCGTAGCGCACCCCGGCGACGGACAGGAACGCCCAGGTGAGCGCGCCCGCGATGACCGAGATCAGCACATTGCCGGCGACGTAGCCGCCGATGCCGTCCAGGATCTCCTCGCTGATCGCCTTCGTCCTGGTCCGCCGGGAACTGGGCACCAGCTTGAGGAGGTACTCCTTGATCGTGTGCAGTGAGCCGAGGAAGTACAGCGTCAGCACCAGCAGCGTGACCCCGGTGAAGACGGACTCCAGCACCACCAGGCCCGCACCGAGCACCCCGCCCGCCAGCGAGGCCGCCATGCCGCCGGTGACGAACTCGGCGAGCTTGGGCAGAAGCTGGTAGTCGGCGTCGAGCTGGCGCAGCGTCGGGTTGGCGGCGAGCTGGTCGATGTAGCCCGGGATGGCCTTGATGAAGTCGGCCGACTCCTGGCTGACCGGTGGCACGATCGCGAACCCGAACAGCACGAACATGAAGATCACGCCGGCGAACACGATCGAGATCGCCCAGCGCCTGGCCAGGCCGCGCCGCTGCAGCGCCTCGACGGCCGGGTTGAGGCCCACGGCCAGGAACATGGCCACCACGACCTGGACGATCACGCCGAGGGAGAGCGTCAGCAGGTGCGCGATACCGATCGCGGTCAGCACGCCCAGCCCGCCCACCAGGCCGAACAGGAAGGGCCCCCGAGCGAGCGGCTTCCCCGGCAGGCCGTACGGCAACGCCTGCGGGCCCGGGGGATCGGCGGGCCGGTCGTCGTCCGGCGCGGTCTCGGCGGAGCGGTCGCGGTGGGCGGGATCGTCGACTTCGGCGGTCACGTGCGCTCCTTGATCGTCGGGGGGTGAAGACCGACCAGTCTGACATGCGGGCCTGAGGCGGTGCCCGGGAGTCCGCCCGTGCCGCGCCCAGGGCGGCCCGTGGCGTACCGGAGGGCAAAAGGAAAGCCTGGCGACCCGTGAGGTCGCCAGGCTCGCCCAGCCGTCTTTCAGCCCCCGGAAACGGTCGTTACTCCTGCCACCACTCCGCGTCGTCCTCCGAGCGGGCCTCCGACTTCGTCGTGGTCGCCGCCGGGGCCGCCGGAGCGGGCTTGTCGGCGCCGTTGGAGGTCGAGGCCGCGATGGCCGGCTTCGGCGGCGCGGCGGTCACCGCGGGCTCCGGCTCCATGCCGGGCAGCGGGGCGCCACCGAGCAGCTGGCGCAGCTGCGCGAGGTGGCTGGTGATGCTGTCGCGCTGACGGGTCAGGTCGTCGACGTGCTTCTGCATCTGCGTGCGGGTGCGCTCGGCCTCGGCCTTGGCCTCGCTGACGATCGACTCGGCGCTGGACTTGGCCTCGGCCACCACCTGGTCGGCGTTCTTGCGGGCGTTGGCGACCAGCTGCTTGGCGTGGGTGTCGGCCTCGCGGCGGGTCTGGTCGGCCTGCTGGGTGGCCTTGGTGGCGCGCTGCTCGGCGGTCGCGGCGCGCTGCTCGGCCTCGGCGACCAGCTTCTGCGTCGCGGCCTGCGCGGTGGCGTGGCGCTCCGCCTCCTGGCGCTCGGCCTCCTCGCGGCGGGAGGCGAGCTGGATCTCGAACTCGGCCTCGTCCTGGGCGCGCTTGGCCTCGGACTCCTCCAGCACCCGCTGGGCCTGGGCGCGCATCTCGTCGGCCTGGCGCTTGGCGGTGGTGAGGACCTCGTCACGCTCGCGCTTGGTCGAGGCGCGCAGCTGGGCGACCTCACGCTCGGTGGTGGTACGCAGCTTGGCGATCTCGCGCTCGGCGTCCGCGCGCTTCTCGGCGACCTCGTGATCGGCGGTGGCACGCAGCTTGGCGGCCTCACGCTCGGTCGTGTTGGTCAGCTCGTCGGCCTCGCGGCGGGCGGTCGAGCGGATCTCCTCGGCCTCGCGCTCGGCGGTGCCGCGCATGTCGTCGGCCTCGCGGGTGGCCAGGGCGCGCTTCTCGGCGGCCTCGTTCTCGGCGTGCGCCCGCAGGTCCGCGGCCTCGACCTTGGCGGCGGCCTTGATCTCGTTGGCCTCGGACCTGGCGGCCTGGACGAGCTCGGTGGCCTGCTCCTCGGCGAGGCGCAGGAGCTGCTCGATCCGGGCGCCGAGACCGGAGTAGGTGGGCCGCTCCTGCTCCTGGAGCTGGCGCTGGGAGTCGGACAGGTCCCTCTGCAGGGCGGTGACCTGTTCGCGTGACTGGCGTAGCTCGCCGTCGATCTGCTTCAGGTGGTCGTGGACCTGGTGGCGGTCGTATCCACGGAGCACCACGTCGAATTCCCGCGCTGGGGCGTCCTCGAAGAAGTTGTTGAGTTGGGCGTCGATGTCGGACTGCATGGAGGCTCGATCCTGGGTTGTCGAGACGGCTACATCGGCCGGACGGGGGGTTCGGACATCCGATCCGGGAGCCCGTGCCTCACGGCGGGCTCCACGTCCGGTGGAAAGCCAGCGTACTCCGCCGATGCCGGGTTGGAGGCCCCGTCCGGCTTTCTGCGTGACTAGTTACATATGAAGCTTTTTTGCGTTCACGGGCGTTGAGCAGCCTCGACCAGCTCCGTCAGCATTCCTGCCACGTCTTTGGGGTGCAGAAAGGCTATGGACGATCCCATCGAGCCGTGCCGGGGCTTCTCGTCGAGCAATCTGACGCCCTTGGCGCCGATCGCCGACATGGCTCCGGCCACGTCCGGCACGCCGAACGCGACATGGTGCACACCCTCGCCGCGCTTGGCCAAGAACTTCCCAACGGGGGAGTCGCCCGACAACGGCTCCAGCAGCTGGATGTAGGAGCCACCGCCCTCGCCGTCGGCGATGTGCAGCATGGCCTCCTTGACCCCCTGTTCCTCGTTCACCTCGCGGGCGACCACGGTCAGGTCGAACAGGTCGGAGAAGAGCGCGATCTTCTCCTCCAGGTCGTGACAGGCGATTCCGATGTGGTCGATTCTCATGAACATGTGTGGTCTACCTCCATAGCGGCCATCCGCCTACTCATGGGTATCGTGGCAAACGACCCCGTGTTCCTGCCAGGGAGGCCCCTGCCATGTCTGGTTCCGTCATCGTCGCCGGAGCTCGTACCCCGATCGGGCGGCTGCTCGGCGCGCTGTCCGGTCTGACCGCCGTCGAGCTGGGCGGCATCGCGATCAAGTCCGCGCTGGAGCGCGCGGGCGTGGCTCCCGACCAGGTCGAGTACGTCATCATGGGCCAGGTGCTGCAAGCCGGCGCGGGCCAGATCCCGTCCCGGCAGGCCGCCGTGAAGGCGGGCATCCCGATGACCGTGCCCTCGGTGACCATCAACAAGGTGTGCCTGTCCGGCCTCGACGCCATCGCCATGGCCGACCAGCTCATCCGGGCCGGCGAGTTCGACATCGTGGTGGCCGGCGGCATGGAGTCGATGACCAACGCCCCGCACCTGCTGCCGGGCCTGCGCAAGGGCGTGAAGTACGGCGGCTCGCAGGTCGTCGACTCGATGGCGCACGACGGCCTGTTCTGCGCCTTCGACCAGTGCGCGATGGGCGAGTCCACCGAGCGCCACAACACCCGCCTGGGCATCGACCGCGCCCCTCAGGACGAGTTCGCCGCCAGGTCCCACCAGCTCGCCGCGGCCGCCATCAAGAACGGCGTGTTCGAGGACGAGATCGTCCCGGTGTCGATCCCGCAGCGCAAGGGCGAGCCCGTGGTGGTCAAGGACGACGAGGGCGTGCGCGCCGACACCACCGCGGAGGCGCTGGCCCGGCTGCGGCCCGCCTTCGCCGCCGACGGCACGATCACCGCCGGGTCGGCCTCGCAGATCTCCGACGGCGCCTGCGCGGTCGTGGTGATGTCCCGCGCCAAGGCCGAGGAGCTGGGCCTGCCCTGGCTGGCCGAGATCGGCAGGCACGGCAACGTGGCCGGGCCGGACGCCTCACTGCAGTCCCAGCCCGCCAACGCCATCAAGCACGCCCTGGGCAAGCAGGGGCTGACCGTCGACGACCTGGACGTGGTCGAGATCAACGAGGCGTTCGCCAGCGTGGCGCTGCAGTCGGCCAAGGAGCTCGGCCTGCCGCAGGAGAAGGTGAACCCGAACGGCGGCGCCATCGCCCTCGGCCACCCCATCGGCGCCTCCGGCGCCCGCCTGGTGCTCACGCTGGCGCACGAGCTCAGGCGCAGGGGCGGCGGTGTGGGCGCGGCGGCCCTGTGCGGCGGAGGCGGTCAGGGGGACGCCCTCATTCTCACGGTTCCCCGGTGAACTTGATCGTCACCTTGGTGAAGCCGAGCGACTTCATCAGGCCTTCGAGCATCTGCCTGGTGTTGGCGTCGGCGCGGGCGCGCAGGTCGCTGTTCAGCGCGGCCTCCGCGATCTTCTTCTCCGCCAGCACGTAGAGGTCCTGCTGGCCGCTGGGGGAGGAGGACAGGAAGTCCTGGACCCTGTCGAGCAGGCCGCGCTGCTGGGCGAAGACGTACGAACGCTTGTTGTCCAGGTTCGTCTTCTCCAGTTGCGCGCGCGGCAGCCGTACGGTCACCTCGGTGCGGTCGGCGGAGACCGTCACCGCGTCCTTGCCCAGCGCGCCGAGGTCCACGTAGGCGTCGACGTTGCCGGCGCCGACGAAGAGGGTGCGGGTGCCCTTGATGCCGTCGGGCAGGAACGGGGCGTCCTTCTCCAGGTCCACGACGACCTGGTAGTTGCCCGTCGCGGCCTCGAAGCGGCTGAGGTCGTGGATGGACTGCAGCAGCACCGGCTGGCTGCGGTCGATCGCCCGCTCGTCGAAGGGGGTCAGCCAGCTCCAGGCCAGGCGGCCGCCCACGACGAGCAGGACGGCCAGGACGAGCAGTCCGGCGAGATATCGCCACCACCGGCGGCGGCGCCGCACGGCCGTGGCGGCGGGCGCCTCGGGGGGTGTCACGGCTTCGCGTTTCATGGGGCTGTCACTACCCATAACTACATGATCATTGCCAGTTTCGTGGTGACATCTCCGATCCCCACTGAGGTGGGCTCGTCTCACCGGTGGAGGTGGGATAGACCGGATACGCCTGGCTCGTCGCGGGCGAGTGGCGGGACGCCGCCTGCCCGCCGCCGAAGTGCCTGGCGGACAGCCCGCACGACTGGAAGTCGGTGTAGAACATCCGCAGCCAGTCGCGGCGCTGGTGCTCGGTGAGCCCCGAGAACCAGGCGGCGGCGTACTGGTGCTCGGGCATCGGGCCGCCGGGCAGCGGCTCGCCGCGCAGCCAGGCCATCACGATCTCGCGATAGCCGGAGGCCGGCGTGTCCCCGCACTTGGCGGCCAGCGTCTCGACGAACTCGTAGGCCGCCTCGTCGGCGAAGCCCGCCGCCAGGTCGGCCACGTGGATGGGCACCATGCCCGTGGCCCCCTTCAGCGCGTCGTCGAGCGGGCGCTGCTCGACCCTGGTGAACGCGGCGGGCGTGCCCGACAGCCGCGACGCGATCTTGGTGAAGGACGCGCCGAGCTCGGTGAGCCCGCCGCGCATGCCGGGATGCACGCACACCGTGATCGGCCACTCCTGGCAGCTGTAGGCGATCGGCTGCGCGGCGGCCGCCTGCGGCTCGGTCAGCAGCCTGGCCACCCCGGTGCCCGCGGCCAGCACCGACACCAGCGCGAACGCCAGCACCATTGCCTGCCGGGTGACGGCCGCCGCCCAGCCGAGCAGCAGTGTCAGCGTGATGCCGAGCAGCCAGAGAATCTGGTCCAGGAACGCCGCGCCGCTCAACCCCTGGAACAGGTCGTACGGCTCGCCGGTGCCGGGCGCCAGCCGGTCGGCCCAGGTCGAGCCCCCGGCCAGCCAGGTGAACAGGCCGTAGCAGCCCAGTCCGGCCAGCAGCGGCGTCGCCGGACGCGGCAGCAGCCACCCGGTCACCCACCCGAGGACGCTGTAGAGCGCCAGCCCCGCCATGCCCATGCCGAGCCCGGCCAGGCTCAGCCGCCCCGCCTGCTCGGTGAGCACCGTCTTCACCGCGAGCACCAGCACCGTCGCCGAGAACGAGCCCACCACCACGACCAGGATGGCCAGCGGCGCCTTCAGGGCGGTCCACGCGGTGATGGCGCGCCCGCGCAGGGCCCGCCGCTTGCGCACGGCGACCCACGCCGCGAACGCCGCGGCGACGGGACCGGTCAGCTTGAGCGAACCGATCACCGCGACCACGATGTTCTCCCACGCGTCGACGCCTGGGATCAGGACGCTCCACGCGGCCAGCAGCCCCAGCGCGAGCAGGACCGCCATGGTGACGGCCGCGCTGTGCTTGAGCTCCTCGCGTGAGACGCCCGCGTGCTCACGCACCCGTGATTCCGTTGTTCATCATCAAGCACCCCCCGTGCCCGGTGGGTGAGGCGGAGCGATCGGTCCCGCGCCGGTCCCCTCGGCGGGCGACCCGTTTCCCCACGGGTCATGGACTTGGCTTCAGCCTCACCTATTGATGCAGAGAACCATAACTGAGCGTGATGATTGCCGTCCGGGTTCTTGGTCAAGCGCCTGTCCCGGTTGCTCTCCGTAGCTATACGAATCAGGACGAGGGTCGCGCTAACGTAGCGCTGTGTCGCAGCCGAAGTCCCTCAACCTGCCGTTCGACCCCATCGAGCGCGCCGCTGAGAGCTGGCGTGTTCACTTCGGACCTTCCTCAGCCATGGCCGCCGTTACTTCGATCATGAGAGCGCACCAGATCCTGCTGTCGCAACTGGACGCGCTCCTGAAGCCCTATGACTTGACCTTCGCCAGATATGAAGCTCTCGTGTTGTTGACCTTCAGCAGAACCGGGTCCCTCCCGCTGTCGAAGATCGGCGAGCGGCTCATGGTGCACCCCACGAGCGTCACCAACACGGTCGACCGGCTGGAGAAGGCCGAACTGGTCGTACGGCTGCGCAACCCCCGCGACGGCCGAGGCGTGCTCGCCGAGATCACCGACCGCGGCCGGGAGGTGGTGGAACGGGCGACCGCCGACCTCATGGGGGCCGATTTCGCGATGACCATGTACGAGGAGGGCGACCTGGACGAGATGTTCGGCCTGCTGCGTACACTCCGCGTGGCGGCTGGTGACTTCTCCACCGCCACCATGCGGCAAGATGAGAAGCATGGCGGACATCTCTAGGCCCGGATCGCTCTACGGAGCGATCGATCTGGGCGCGCGTAAGCAGGCACTGGAGGCCCAGGCCCGGCGCGAAGCCGCCGGCCCGCAGGCCGCGGAGGCGATCGTGGACGTCACCGAGGAGACCTTCACGGCCGACGTCGTCGAGCGGTCGATGACCGTGCCGGTCATCCTCGACCTCTGGTCACCCAGGTCGCCGGGCAGTGGTCAGCTCAGCCCGGTCCTGGAGAAGGTGGTGGCGGACACCGGCGGTAAAGCCGTGCTCGCCAGGATCAACGTGGACGCGAGTCCGCAGATCGCGCAGGCCCTGCGGGTGCAGGCGGTGCCGACCGTGCTGGCCATCTTCCAGGGGCAGCCGGTCACCGGCTTCCAGCAGGTGCTGCCCGAGCAGGAGGTGCGCCGCTGGCTCGACGAGCTGATGGACGCGGTCGAGCAGTTCTACCAGCAGAACCCGGACGCCCGCCCGCCCGCGGCGGGTGAGGCCGAGCCCGAGCCGCAGGAGCCGCCGGCCGACCCCGACCTGCTGGCCGCCGAGCAGGCGATCGACCAGGGCGACCTGGACGCGGCGGCGGTCGCCTACGAGCGGCTGCTGGCCCGCGTGCCCGGGAACGAGGACGCCAAGATGGGTCTGGCGGGCGTCGGCCTGATCAAGCGCACCGCCGACGTCGACCCCGCCGAGGTGCAGCGTCGCGCCCAGGACCCGGCCGATCTGGAGGCGCAGCTGCTCAGCGCCGACCTGGAGATGCTCTCCGGCCAGGTCGAAGAGGCGTTCGCGCGCGTCATCGCCGTGGTCAAGCGCACCTCAGGCGACGAGCGCGACAAGGCCCGGCGTCACCTGCTCGGCCTGTTCGACGCGCTGCCCGCCGACGACCCCGCGCTGGCCAAGGCGCGCAGGGCCCTTTCCAGCGCGTTGTTCTAACCTTTAGGGGCATAATCCCCCTATGCGGGTCGTCACGATCTCGGCGACGTACGGCACGGCCGGCAGCCTCATCGGCCCGGCCGTGGCGGAGCGTCTCGGCGTGCCCTTCGTGGACCGGGCGATCCCCGGCGCCGTGGCCGAGGAGCTCGGCTGCACGCTGGAGGAGGCGCTGCTCCACGACGACAGGGCGGAACACGGCCTCGGACGGCTGCTCTCGGGCGCGATGCGGCTGCCGACGGTCACCTTCGGCGGCGTGGACATGTACCTGCCGGGGGTGCTGCCGCTGGCCCCCGAGGAGTTCGTGACCAGGACCGAACGCATGATCAAGGAGACCGCGCGCAGCACGGGCGGGGTCTTCCTGGGCCGGGCGGGCGCGGTCGTGCTGGCCGAGCATCCCGGCGCGCTGCACGTACGCCTGGACGCGCCGCCCAGACGCCGGATCCTGCAGACGGCGGTGCTGGCCGAGGTGTCCGAGCGCCAGGCGCGCAGGCAGGTCGAGGACAACGACCGCGCCAGGAACGCCTACGTCCGGCACTTCTACCGCACCGACCCCGGCGACCCGCACCTGTACCACCTGGTGATCGACAGCACCAGCATCCCGGTCACCGCCTGCGTCGACCTGATCGTCACCGCCGCCGAAGCACTGGATTAAGCCCATAAATCCGGAAATGTCGCCCTCGATGGTGTGATGGGCCAGGGCACTCTCCGGAGGTGGCACCATGGAAGGCACTCTTGGTCAGGCGCAAAAGGAGCGGATGACGTGGCGACCGTCCCCAGTGTGTCGTACTCCATCACGGTGCGACTCGAGGTCCCCGCTGGCGGCAAGGCCGTCAGCCAGCTCACCCACGCCGTCGAGTCCGCGGGTGGTGTGGTCACCGCTCTCGACGTCACCAACGCGGGCCACGAGAAGCTCCGCATCGACGTGACCTGCGCGGCTCGCGACACCGACCACGCCCAGGCCATCGTCGACCAGCTCGAGGCCGTCGACCAGGTGGTCATCCACAAGGTCTCCGACCGCACCTTCCTCATGCACCTCGGCGGCAAGATCGAGATGAAGTCGAAGGTGCCGCTGCGCAACCGTGACGAGCTGTCCATGGCGTACACCCCGGGTGTGGCGCGGGTGTCGATGGCCATCGCGCGCAACAAGGAGGACGCGCGCCGGCTGACCATCAAGCGCAACACCGTCGCCGTGGTCACCGACGGCTCGGCGGTGCTCGGCCTGGGCAACATCGGGCCCGAGGCGGCGCTGCCGGTCATGGAAGGCAAGGCGGCGCTGTTCAAGCGCTTCGCCGGCATCGACGCGTGGCCGATCTGCCTCGACACCCAGGACGTCGACGAGATCGTCCGCACCGTGCAGGTGATCGCGCCCGGGTTCGGCGGCATCAACCTGGAGGACATCTCCGCGCCGCGCTGCTTCGAGATCGAGCGCCGGCTGCGCGAGCTGCTCGACATCCCGGTCTTCCACGACGACCAGCACGGCACCGCCATCTGCGTGCTCGCCGCGCTGACCAACGCCCTGCGGGTGGTCGAGAAGCCCATCGAGGACGTGCGCATCACCATGGCGGGCGCGGGCGCGGCCGGCACCGCCGTACTCCGGCTGCTGCTGGCCGCCGGCGCCCGCAACGTGGTCGTCTGCGACTACCTCGGCGCCGTTCACCAGGGCCGCGAGGACCTCGACGACTCGCTGCGCTGGATCGCCGAGCACACCAACGCCGAGGGGTACTCCGGCGACCTGCGCGGCGCGGTCAAGGGCGCCGACGTGTTCGTGGGCGTGTCCGCGCCCGGCATCCTGACCGGCGACGACATCGCCACCATGGCCGACGGCGCGGTGGTGTTCGCGCTGGCCAACCCGGAGCCCGAGGTCTCGCCCGACGACGCCCGCGAGCACGCCGCCGTCGTCGCCACCGGCCGCTCCGACTACCCGAACCAGATCAACAACGTGCTGGCCTTCCCCGGCGTGTTCCGCGGCCTGCTGGACGCGCAGGCGGGCGGCGTCACCCAGGAGATGCTGCTGGCCGCGGCGGGCGCGCTGGCCGCGGTGGTCACCCCGGAGGAGCTGGGCCCCAACTACATCATCCCGAGCGTCTTCCACCCGGACGTCGCGACCGCGGTCGCGGCCGCCGTCCGCGAGTCCGCGGGCGGTCGCGCGCGGGGCTTCACCGAGGCGTAACCCCCACCTTCCGGTACGGCAGGCCCCCACCCCGCCACCGCGGCCACGGGGCCGGCGTCCCTCCAGGAACACGCCCCTCCAGCGCACGTGGCCGGGCGCCGTCACGGCGCCCGGCCAAACGAGCCGGTCAGCGGGACGGCCGGAGGAAGAGTCCCGCGAGCAGGGCGCCGAGCAGCACCATGGCCGCGTTGACCAGCACGGCGACGCCGACTCCGTGCAGCACCGCCGCCGTGCCGGAGGCGTGGCCCATGGCGGCGGTGACGACCGAGCTCATCAGCGGGATGCCCATCGTGATGCCGACCTGCTGGGTCATCGTGGCGAGGCCGGTGGCCAGCCCCTGCTCGGAGTCGGGCAGGCCCGAGGTGGCGGTGACCATGAAGCCGACGATGGCGATCATGTTGCCCACCCCGCCGACGAAGGTGGCCGTGAGCAGCAACCAGATCCAGCCGGAGGCGACCCCCAGCAGGGCCAGCGAGGCGGTGGCCCCGGCCTGCACCGCGAACCCGGCGACCAGCGCCCGCCGGTCTCCGAGCCGGGCGAGGACGCGGGGGGCCACCACGCCGCCGACGACGGTCCCGAGACCGAGCACGCCGAAGGTCAGCCCGGTGGCCAGCGCGGAGTAGCCGAGCACCTTCTGCAGGTAGAGCGTCATCAGGAAGACCAGCGAGGTCTCGGTCGCGAACGCGATCAGGCCGCTCAGATTGCCCCACTTCACGCTGGGCCGCTGGAGGATGGCCACGGGGACCAGCGGCGAGTCCGCCCGCCGCTCGGCGAACCAGAACGCCACCAGCAGCACCGCGCCCGCCGCGAGCGAGCCGAGCGCCACGGTGTCGGCGAAGCCGTGCTCGCCGGCGCGGGTGAGGCCGAAGACGAGGGCGAGCAGGCCCAGCGTCACCGTGACCGCGCCGGGCAGGTCCATCTTGGGCCGCCGGTCCGGGCGGCTCTCCGCGAGCAGGACCGGGGCGGCGAGCAGGACGGCCGCCGCGACGGGCACATTGACGAAGAACGCCCAGCGCCAGCTCAGCAGCTCGGTGAGCAGCCCGCCGAGCACCGCGCCCGAGGTGAACCCGGCCGACATGAGCGCGCCGTTCAGCCCGAGCGCCCGGGCCCGCAACGGGCCTTCGCGGAAGGAGGTGGTGAGCAGCGACAGCCCGGCGGGCGTGACGATCGCGGTGGCCAGTCCTTGGGCGACCCTGGCGACCAGCAGCATCGAGGGGGAGGTGGCCAGGCCGCCGGCCAGCGAGGAGACGGCCAGCAGCGCCATGCCCGCGATGAACAGGCGGCGGCGGCCGAACAGGTCGGCGACCCTGCCGAACAGCAGTGTCAGCCCGGCGGCGGCCAGGGCGAACGTGGTGGCCACCCACTGCAGGTCGGCCAGGGCGAATCCGAGGCCCTCGCCGATCACCGGCAGGGCGACGTTCAGGATCGAGAAGTCGACGGCGAGCATGAACTGGGAGCCGAGGAGCAGCACCAGGATCAGCTTCTGCCGGGTGGTCATCCGGGTGGACACGCGCTCGTCCAGGGCGGTCATCGAGCCATCCCCTTAATGGGTTTCTGGTTCCGTTAAGATGATGAGGACTCTAACACCCTGGAGGGCCTTAATGGAACCACAGACCCATTTGAAACCGGGCCGGGTACGGCCGGGCGGGCGTACCGCGAAAGTGCGCGCGGCCGTCCTCGACGCCACCCAGGACGAGCTGGTCGACGTGGGATTCCACGGCCTGGCCATGGACCGGGTGGCCGCGCGGGCGGGCGTGGGCAAGACCACCGTCTACCGTCGCTGGCGCGACCCCGGCGGGCTGGTGACCGATCTCATGGTCGAACTGGCCGACCAGTCGACGCCGCACGCCGACACCGGGAGCATCGAGGGAGATCTGCGGGCGAACGCGATGAGCGTGCTCGGCGCGATCAACGACCAGCGGCTGGGCGCCACGCTGCAGGCGGTCATCGCCGCCGCGACCTGCGACCCGGCGGCGGCCGACGCGCTGAACGCCTTCTATCTGCGGCGCGTCAAGGAGTGGGCGACGGCCGTCGACCGGGCGGTGGAGCGGGGGGAACTGCCCGCCGGCACCGACGGCGCGGAGGTGATCAGGGCGGTCTCGGCCCCGCTGTACTACCGCCTGGTCGTCACCCGCGAACCCGTCGACGAGAGGCACGCCGAACGGGCGGCGGCCCGAGTCCTCGCCGCCGCCCGCGCCGGGGCGTTCGCCGAGGCGGCCGGGTGACGTCCGGTCAGAGGTCGAGATCGGGGTAGCGGCGGCGGGCGGTCGGGGAGCGGGTGACGGTGATGGGGGCCGCGGGGGTCCGGCGGGGCCAGACGGATCCGTACCACCAGATGATGCCGCCCGTCAGGAGCAGCCCGCTCGCCGTCGCCAGTTTGGCCATCAGGTCGGTGGCCGGCCCCGTGCGCGGCAGGTGGGCGCCACGGTGGACCTTCATGCCGCGGCAGGTGGACTTGGTGGTGAACGTCGAGGTGCCCTGCCCGGAGATCGTCACCTTGATCCTGGCCGAGCGTCCGGGCCTGACGTAGATCCGCTCGGTCCTGGTCTTGCCGGGGCTGACCACGCCGTCGGTGATGCGGTCGCCGTTCCGGTAGATGGTGAATCTCGGCTCGCCGCCGCCCTCCTCGGCGGACAGGGTGACCGCCACGGTGCTCTGCGGGCACCCCGCCTTGCGGTCCACGTCCACATCGATCCGCTCGGGACCCTCCGGCTCCGCCGAGGCCGCCGCGGGGAGGGGTATCGCGCTGAGCGACAAGACGAGCGCTACCAGGGCGAGGCGGATTCCGGTGGGCATGGGTTACTCCCGAAGCACTGCAAGATACATGAACTGCTACCTACAGTGCCCGTATGCACACACTATGTAACATCCTGGGGGCGGGGGCGCGGGATGACCCCTTCACCCATCATGATGGAGACATGGCGGAGGCGATCTACGTCGGCGGGCTTCTGGTGGCGACGCCAGTGCTCGACGATCCCAACTTCCGGCGTAGCGTCGTGCTGATCCTCGAACACGACCTCGACGGCGGCACCCTGGGCGTGGTCCTGAACCGGCCCAGCGAGATCTCCGTGACGCAGGTGCTGCCGGTCTGGGACAACCTGGTGACCGGGCCCTCGGTGCTGTTCGAGGGCGGGCCCGTACAGACCGACAGCGCGCTGGCGCTCGCGGCGGTGCCGAGCGGCGAGGAGCCGCTGGGCTGGCGGCGGCTGCACGCGGGCACCCCGGCGGTCTCCCGGCTCGGCACGGTGGACCTGGACGCGCCGCCGGAGATCCTGGCGGGGGAGATCGCGCAGATGCGCATCTTCGCCGGCTACGCGGGCTGGTCGGCGGGCCAGCTGGAGGGCGAGATCGCCGAAGGCGCCTGGTACGTCGTCGACTCGGAGGCCGGTGACACCTTCCACGACGCGCCCGAGACGCTGTGGCGGCGAGTGCTGCGGCGGCAGCCGGGCGAGCTGGCCTTCGTCGCCACCCATCCGGACGATCCGACGATGAACTAGCCGGTCAGGTCCCAGCCGGGGCGCAGACATCGCTCGGCGAGGGCGATCGCGGACTCCACGCGTTCGGTGAGCTCCCGCATGTCGGCCACGTCGCGGTGCTCGCACTCGTACCCGATCCGCATGGCCGACATGGCGAAGGCCACGACGAGGTGCGGGAGCTGGTCGACCCGGGGGTCGCTGCCCTGGCGGCGGGCCACCTCGTCCACGGCCAGTCGCTCCGTCTCCGCCATCCTGCCGATGGCCTTGCCCATCAACATGGGGTTGTCCTCCATGAGGCGGCGGCCTTTGAGGAACCGTTCGCGGTCCTCGGGCGTTGACTGCTCGACCTCGCGCAGCACCGCCCGGAGAGCGGCGCAGACGGCCTGGAACGGAGGCTCCTCCGGGGGCCGCAGGCGCAGGGTGTCCAGGAGGATGGCCTGTATCTCGTCGTGGTGGCCCAGGACGAGGTGCTCCTTGCTGGTGAAGTAGCGGAAGAAGGTACGGGAGGAGACGTCGGCCGACCCCGCTATCTGTTCGATGGTCGTCGTCTCGTATCCTTGTTCGAGGAACAGGTCCAGCGCCGCGTCCATCAGCGCTAGCCGAGTCTTCTCCTTCTTGCGTTCACGCAGACCCACAGCTGTCACTCCCTAGTAACCATGCTGTCATAGTGTGACATAAGTCAGCCTGTGCCTAATAAAACCATTTGTCATCTGTCATGGACTGACATAAGTTGTTCCCCGACTTTAGGGACACATGCCTCGGGCGTGGGGCGGTGCGTATCAAGGGGGACTTCCATGGCTCACCTGAAGACGGCGGAACCGCCGTCTAGGCCGGCTGCGAGCGAAGGCGGCGCTCATCCGTGGCTGACGCTGCTCGCGGTCTCGCTCGGCGTCATCATGGTGATGCTCGACGGCACCGTCGTCGGCATCGCCAACCCGGTGATCGGCAAGGAGATGGGCGCCTCCCTGGCGGACCTGCAGTGGGTGACCAGCGGCTATCTGCTCGCGCTGGCCGTCTTCCTGATCACGGCGGGCAAGTTCGGCGACCTCTTCGGCCACAAGCGCGTCTTCCTGATCGGTGTCGCGGGCTTCGCGGTCACCTCGCTGGCGATCGGTTTCACCAGCTCGGTGGGCGCGCTCATCGCCTTCCGCGTCCTGCAGGGCCTGTTCGGCGCTCTCCTGCAGCCCGCCGCCCTCGCCCTGCTGCGCAACGCCTTCCCGGGTGAGCGGCTGAACGCCGCCATGGGGGCCTGGGGCGCCATCATCGGTCTGTCCAGCGCGGCCGGCCCGATCGTCGGCGGCCTGCTGGTCGAGAACGTGAGCTGGCAGTCGGTCTTCTTCATCAACGTTCCCGTGGGCATCGTGGCGCTGGGCATCGGCCTGTGGATCATCAAGGAGAGCAAGGCGCAGACGCTCTCCCGCGTCGACTGGCCGGGCGTGGTGCTGCTGTCCGGCGCCATGTTCTCGCTGGTCTGGTCGATCATCAAGGCCCCCGAGTGGGGCTGGGGCGACACCAAGACGCTCGGCTTCCTGGCCGTCTTCGCGGTGCTCACCGCGGCGTTCATCTTCTGGCAGGGCAAGGCCAGCCAGCCGCTGGTGCCGCTGTCGCTGTTCAAGAACGCGTCGGTCTCGATCGGCACCGTGCTGATGATGATGGTCGCGTTCGCGATGTTCGGCGCGATGTTCTTCCTGGGCTTCTTCTTCCAGGGCGTGCACGGCCTGTCGCCGCTGGACGCGGGTCTGCGGATGCTGCCGATGAGCGCGGGCATGATCGTCGCCTCGCCGCTGGCGGGCATGCTGATCGGCAAGCTCGGGCCGAGGATCACCATCACGAGCGGCCTGCTGATCACCGCGGTCGCCATGTTCCTGATGTCCAGGCTGGGGGTCGACGCCTCGTTCGTGGACAGCGCCATCCCGTTCGTGCTGCTCGCCTTCGGCATGTCGCCGGTCTTCGTCGGCGCCACCGAGATCATCGTCGGCAACGCGCCCCTCGAACTGAGCGGCGTCGCGGGCGGCATGCAGCAGTCCGCGATGCAGGTCGGCGGCGCGCTGGGCACGGCCATCCTGGGGGCCGTGATGGCCGCCGAGGTCGCCGAGCAGCTCCCGGGCCACCTCGGCCCGGCCGCCCAGGCACTCCCGCCGGGGGCGCTGCCGGGTCTGGAGGCCGCCGCCACCTTCGGTATGACTCCTCCCATGCCGGGCGTGCCCGAGCAGGTCACTCAGATGATCACCACGGCCGTGAACAGCTCCTTCATGGACGGCATGCACCTGGCCTTCCAACTGAGCACGGGCATCGCGATCCTGACCGCCGTGCTGGCCCTCTTCGTGAAGGCCGGCCGCAAGACCGAGGGCGCCCCCGTACACATGGGCTGACCTTCCCCTTCCCTGGTACGGCTCCCGCCACCGGCGGGAGCCGTACCGCTGTCCGGACCTGCGGGAGAGGGACCACCCGGGAGCGGGCATAGACTCGTCAGGTGAGCACGAAGATCCTTCCCGAGCAGGAAACAACCCCGCGGCTCTCGCACGGCGACGGAGACCACGAGCGGTTCTCCCACTACGCCGACAAGCACAAGATCACCGAGAGCATGGTGACGGGCACTCCGATCCGCGCGCTGTGCGGCAAGGTGTGGGTGCCCAGTCGCGATCCGAAGAAGTATCCCGTCTGCCCTGAGTGCAAAGAGATCTACCAGGGTCTGCCCAAGGGTGGCGGCGACGATTCGGGCGACAAACAGTGAGTGTTGCTCACGGGTGATCGCCCGCGGTAGGGCTACGGTCGGGATACTGACCAGCTCATGCCACATCGGGGGATTGCATGGCTCGGCGCGCGACCGCCGTCACTTTGGTATGCCTGCTTGCCGCCGGGCCACTGTCGTCCACATCCGCCTCCGCGACGCCTGACGGCTTCGCGTGCGCCCACCAGGGGCACGCCTTCGGCGCGCGCTCCGGGCGTGGCGGGCAGGACCCCAGGCCGCTCGGGGATGGGCAGGCCGAGCAGATGCTGTACGACCTGGCCCAGCGCATCGCGGGCAGGGCCGTGCCCAACGCCGACATCGTCGTGCCCACCTGGGTGCACGTGCTCGGCGACGGTCGGCGCGAGGCGTCGGAACAGTCGGTCAGAAGCCAGATCGACACCCTCAACGCGGCGTACGGCGGACGCCGCGGCGGCGCCGACACCCACGTGACCTTCCAGCTCGACGGCATCACCACGACCAGGAACGCGACCTGGTTCAGCGACCCGCTCGGGCACGAGGCCGCGATGAAGACCAAGCTGCGCCGCGGCGGAGCCGAGACGCTCAACCTGTACATCGGCCAGCTCACCAACCTCGTCCTCGGCTACTCCACCTATCCCTACTGGTACGCGGTCAACCCGAAGCTGGACGGTGTGGTCATCGACTGGCGCAGCCTGCCGGGCGGCTCGCTGCGCAACTTCGACCGCGGCTACACGGCGGTGCACGAGATCGGGCACTGGCTCGGCCTGTTCCACACCTTCGAGAACGGCTGCGAAGAGCCCGGCGACGGTGTGGCCGACACCCCGCCCGAGGACCGGCCGACCGCGGGCTGCCCGACGGGTAAGGACACCTGCACCGGGCCGGGCCTCGACCCGGTGCACAACTTCATGGACTACTCCCACGACCGCTGCATGTCGGAGTTCACCCCAGGTCAGGCGGCCAGGATGCATGAAATGTGGACGGCCTACCGCGAATCCATGCGAAACCAGAAATAGACGCCCGACTACTATGTTTGGGTGACAGCACCGAAGATACTCGACACTCCATACGCACCTCCTCGCATCTTCGGTCCTGAGTACCGCACCGCGAGCCTCGGCATCCTGCTCAGCGTGACGCTGGTCGCCTTCGAGGGCATGTCCGTCGGCGTCGTCATGCCGGCCGTCTCCGACGACCTGAACGCCCTCGACCTGTACGGCATGAGCTTCTCCGCCTTCCTCATCGCCGGCCTGTTCGCCAACGTCATCGCCGGCCTCTGGTCCGACCGCAAGGGCCACGCGCTGCCGTTCCTGCTCGGCATGGGCCTGTTCGTCGTCGGCATGGCGCTGGCCGGAGCCGCGGTGAACAAGGAACTGTTCATCGCCTCCCGGGCGATCCAGGGCCTGGGCGGCGGCGCCGCCATCGTGGCCATCTACGTGATGATCGCCAGGGTGTACGTGCCCGAGGCCCGTCCCAAGATCTTCGCCGCGCTCTCGGCCGCCTGGGTACTGCCCGCCATGGTCGGACCGGCCATCGCCGGCGTGGTCGCCGACACCGTCGGCTGGCGCTGGGTCTTCTACGGCATCGTCCCGCTCGTCATCCCCGCCCTGATCATGCTGCTCCCTGCGCTTCGCACCCCCGACCACGGTGAGCAGGCCGCCGGGGACGCGGGGCAGGCCAAGGGGGAGCGGTCGCGGCCGGTGGCCATGACGCTCGCCGCCGCCGGCACCGCCGCGGGCGCCGGAGTGCTGCTCATCGGGGTCGACCGGCTGCACAACGCGCTCGTCAGCGGCCTCGTGGCCACCGTGGCCGGCCTCGTGCTGCTCGGCCTCGGCCTGCCCAGGCTGCTGCCCAGGGGCGCGCTCAGGTTCGGCCGCGGGCTGCCCACCACGATCATGATGCGCGGGATGTTCTCGGCCGCCTTCTTCGGCGTGAACTCCTTCATCCCGCTCGTCCTCACCAAGGTCCAGAACTTCGGGCCGAGCGCCGCCGGCATCGCCCTCACCACCGGGGCGCTCGGCTGGTCGACCGGGTCGTACCTGCAGAGCAAGCGGGACATCGCGCCGGAGAAGCTGATGCGCGCGGGCGCGGGCGCGGTGACGGTCGGCGTGCTGTGCACCCTGCTCGCCGCGCTGCCCGGGGTGTCCGGCTGGATCGCGGTGCCCGCCTGGATCATCGCCGGGTTCGGCATGGGCATCGGCGTGACCACCGTGAGCGTCACCATGCTGAAGCAGTCGCCGCAGGCCGAGCAGGGCGCGAACTCGGCCGCCCTGCAGGTCATGGACACGCTCGGCTCGGCCCTGGCCATCGGGCTCGGCGGCGCGCTGATCAACGTGATCGGGCACAGCTCCGCGCAGATCTCCACGGGATTCATGATGATCGCCGGGATCATGGGGGCCGTCGCTCTCGCGGCCGCGGTGCTCGCCGTACGCACCAGAGCCTGAGACTCATTTCCCCCTCCTGCCCCAGGGGCCACGATTCACCTGATCGCCGTGCTGAGGAGTGATAGGACAACGGGCATGGAGGACGACGACCGGGTGTGGCCGCCGGGCTCGGAGCCTCGGCATCGCCGTACCTCGCGGGACGACGACGCGGACGCGCCGTGGAATCCCACGCTCAGGCGCACCACCGAGAAGTCCTCCCGGGCGGAGGAGGAGCGGCTGCCCTGGGAGTCGATGCCGCCCTCGGCCCGGTTCTACGGCGCGCCCGCCGACCCCGGGAAGGCGCGCAGGCTCCGCGGGCGCCGGTGGAGGCGGCGGGGCGCGGCACTGCTCGCCTTCGTCGTGGCGGGCGGCCTGGTGGCCGGGCTCGCCACACTCATCCTGCGGGTGGCCGAACCCGCGCCGTACGACGGCACGCTGACCGACGCGACCGCCGGGATCGGGTTCCCGCTGCCGCCCGGCTGGCGGGAGGAGGGCGTGCCGCCCGCCACCGGCTTCACCTCGGCCGCCAGGCTGGGGCGAGAGGCGCTGGTGATGGCCAGACCGATCACCGGCGTGCCCGCCGACCTGGGCAGGGCGACCTCGGAGGCCGCCGAGCTGTACTCCCGGCTGCTGCTGAACGGCGACACCGTGACCACCGTGGAGGACAAGACGGTCACGGTTGGGCCGCTCGCCGGGCACAGCCGTTCGCTACGCGCGGACTACAAGGACGTGGTCAACCGGCCGGCGTATCTTCGGGTGATGCTGCTCACTCGGGGCGGGCGGAGCGTGCTGCTCGTCGGAGTGGCCCAACCTGACGAAACCGCACGCAGGCGGGCATTGGACGCCGTGATGGCGAGCGTGCGGTGAGGCCGCGAAAGCCGTACGGCATCCAATAGCACGCAGGGGTGAGCTTGGCCAGGATCCTCGGTGTACGGCACGTCTTGTCAGTGCCGCAGATTACCCTCGTAACACTGTGAGAGAGCGAAGCGAACGAACCGACGGGCAGAGCCGCAGGGGCGCACGGACCGACGAGCGGAGCGAGGAGGCGAAGTGAGCACATTCGCCGCGTCGCACCTGTCGCCCTCCTACCCCGACCGAGCCGCCTGGGGCACCGCGCCCAAGCTCAGGGCCTGGCAGCAGGAGGCCTTCGACCTCTACTTCCGGCACGAGCCGCGAGACTTCCTCACCGTGGCCACGCCCGGCGCGGGCAAGACCACCTACGCCCTGCGCATCGCCAGCGAACTGCTGTCCAACGGGGTCATCAGGGCGATCACGATCGTCACCCCGACCGAGCACCTCAAGCGCCAGTGGGCCGACGCAGCGGCGCGGGTGGGCATCGGCATCGACCCCGAGTTCAAGAACAGCCAGGGCACCACCTCCCGCGACTACACCGGCGTCGCGGTGACGTACGCCCAGGTCGCCATGCACCCCGCCCTGCACCGGGCGCGCACCGAGGCGCGCAAGACGCTGATCATCTTCGACGAGGTGCATCACGCCGGCGACGCCAAGTCATGGGGCGACGGCATCCGCGAGGCGTTCGAGCCCGCCACCAGACGCCTGCAGCTCACCGGCACCCCCTTCCGCTCCGACGACAGCCCCATCCCCTTCGTGGAGTACGCCGAGGACGGCGAGGGCCTCAAGCGCAGCGTCTCCGACTACTCCTACGGCTACGGGCCCGCCCTGGCCGACGGTGTCGTGCGCCCGGTGATATTCCTGGCCTACTCCGGCGAGATGAAGTGGCGCACCAAGGCCGGCGACGAGATCGCCGCCACGCTCGGCACCCCGCTGACCAAGGACCAGCTCTCCCAGGCCTGGCGCGCCGCGCTCGACCCCAAGGGCGACTGGATCCGCCAGGTGATGCAGGCCGCCGACCGCCGCCTCACCGAGGTGCGCCGAGGCGTGCCCGACGCGGGCGGCCTGGTCATCGCCACCGACCACGAGACCGCCCGCGCCTACGCCCGCCACCTGCGCGCCATCTCCGGCGAGGGCGCCACCGTCGTGCTCTCCGACGACCCGGGCGCGTCCAAGAAGATCAAGGCGTTCGCCGCCTCCGAGGACCGCTGGCTGATCGCGGTGCGCATGGTGTCCGAGGGCGTGGACATCCCGCGCCTCTGCGTCGGCGTCTACGCCACCTCCACCTCGACGCCGCTGTTCTTCGCCCAGGCGGTCGGCCGCTTCGTCCGGGCCCGCAAGCGCGGCGAGATGGCCTCGGTGTTCCTGCCGTCCGTGCCGACCCTCATGGGGCTGGCCAACGAGATGGAGCTGGAGCGCGACCACGTCCTCAACCGCAAGCCGCCCGAGGACGGCCTCGACGACAGCCTGCTCGACGACGCCAACCGCAGGAAGGACAGCCCCGACGTCCTGGGCGACGAGCTGCCCTTCGAGACGATGGAGACGTCGGCCACCTTCGACCGGGTGCTGTTCGACGGGGGCGAGTTCGGCACCGGGGCCGAGGTCGGCTCCGCCGAGGAGGAGGACTTCCTCGGCCTGCCCGGCCTGCTGGAGCCCGACCAGGTGGCCTCGCTGCTGCGCAAGCGCCAGTCCGACCAGCAGGCGGCCAAGCGCAAGGCGCCCAAGCCGGAGCCCACGCTGGCCCCGCACGAGCAGATGGCCGAGCTGCGCAAGGAGCTCAACGGGCTGGTCGGCGCCTGGAACCACCGCACCGGGCAGCCGCACGGCGTCATCCACTCCGAGCTGCGCCGCGCCTGCGGCGGCCCGCCCATCGCGCAGGCCAGCGCCGAGCAGGTGCAGGAGCGCATCGACATGATCAGGAAGTGGGCGACTCAGCGGTCCCGCTGACGAGCTTGATCCGCCTGCCGCTGCGGCCGTCGGCCGGTCGGCTCGCGGGGGTCGTGACGGGCACGCTCAGCGAGGCGGTGCCGTGCGCGACCCGCACCGGCACCGTCACCACCCCCTCGTGGTGGCCGCGCAGCGGCCCCTCGTGCACCCAGACCCGCACCGTGCGGCCCCGCTCCCGCAGCACCACCGAGGCGGTGCCGCACTCGTCGGCCGCGGCGGGCCACGACAGCACCAGGCGGCCCGGCGCCAGACTCGCCTGACGCGGCACGGGCATCCGCTCCGCGCACACGGCCACAGGCTGCGGCGGCACATCGTAAGCGACCACCATGGCCTCGTCGGGCACGCCCACGACCGTGGCGACCTCCAGGGCGGCGAGCGCGAGCACGGCACCGGCGCGGGCCGGGTTACGGCCGCGGACCAGGAGCCACAGGCACACCGGAGCCAGCACCAGCCAGGTCAGTCCAAGAGCGAAGGCGAGCATGAAAGGACCTCATACGGATACGGAGACGTCTTGCTCTCCGTAGTAATCGAGGGACGGAGAGTTCTCATCGTCTTGAATACCACATGACCATAGCGTTGCGCCGTGTGTACTCTTCGTGATCAGTGCCGCCGAGGAAGGGCGGGGTTACTGTGGAGGAGTGCCGGAAGTGAGTCTGTACCTACCCGAGGACCTGAAGGATCGGGTCGCGCGCGCGGCCCGGCTGCACGGGCTGTCCGAGGACGACTACATGCGCGGAGCGATCGAGCGCGTCGTCGGCGAAGAGGCCGTCGGCGAGCGCCCGCGACCACGCTGGGGAAGCATCGCCAGCGGCGATCCGACGCTGGCTGCCCGCGCCGACGAGATCCTCGCCGAAGGATTCGGCGAGCGATGATCGTCCTGGACACCAGCGCCCTGCTGGCCGCCTACGACCGTTCGCAGCCGGAACACGAGGCCGTCATGCGCGTGCTGAGAACGCGGAGCGACGAGCCGCTGCTTCTCTCACCCTTCGTCCTGGCCGAACTCGACTACCTGCTGTGCAGGCGCGTGGGCGTGGACGCGGAGCTGACGGCGCTCCAGGACGTCAGCGACGGCGTCTACATGCTGATGCCCTTCGAGCAGGCGGCGATCACGGATGCCGTCCGGCTGATCGACAAGTATCGGAGCTTCGACATCGGCCTGGCGGACGCGTCGGTGGTGGTCGCCGCGGGGCGCAGCCGTACCACGCAGGTGCTCACGCTCGATCAGCGGCACTTCAGGGCGATGAAGCCGCTCTGGGGGACGCGTTCACCGTGTTGCCCGCCGACGCGGCTTGAGGTGGGGACCCTGGGGGGCGTCAGCGGACGATGGGGGTGCCCTCCAGGGTGGCGCCCGCGGTGGTGAGTTCGGTGAGGGCCGCGTCCGTGGTGTGGCGGGCGACGCCGGCGGTGAGGTCGAGCAGCACGCGTACGGCGAGGCCGTGCTGGAGCGCGTCCAGCGCGGTGGCCCGCACGCAGTGGTCGGTGGTGAGGCCCACCACGTCCACCGCGTGCACCTCGCGCGCGATCAGCCACGAGGCCAGCGACTCGTCGTCCCCGGACATCCCCTCGAAGCCGCTGTAGGCCGCCGACTGCGCCCCCTTGCTGAAGACCTCCTCCACCGCCGCCACGTCCAGCGCGGGATGGAAGTCGGCCCCGGGCGTGCCCGCGACGCAGTGCGGCGGCCAGGTGTCGACGTAGTCGGGTGCGTCGGCGAAGTGGGCCCCGGGGTCCACGTGGTAGTCGCGGGTGGCGACCACGTGGTCATAACCATGGTCGGCCAGGTACCGGGTGATCGCCCCGGCCACCTCGGAGCCGCCGTTCACGGCCAGGCTGCCGCCCTCGCAGAAGTCGTTCTGCACGTCCGCGATGATCAATGCGGTGGTCACACCACCGACGATACGTCAGGCGAACTCGGTGGGAATCGCCGCGTACCCCCTGCCAAGGTGCAGCGCGTCCTGGGGCAGCAGCGCGACCGCTTCGCGGTGCCGGTCGCGGGCGGCGGTCAGCGGCTCCCTGCCGACCACCGCGCCGTCCCTGACCAGCTCGCGCAGCAGCGGGACGCCGCCGTCCGGAGCGTCCCCCGAAATAGTGATCAGCTCGGTGTCGGCGTACGCGCCGGCCTCGTCCAGCATGCGGAAGGCCCGCTTGCGCCCACCCCTGCTGGGCTTGCCGACCGACCGCTTGGCGACCGGCCGCATGGTGCCGGTGGCGTCCTCGCGGGCCACCAGCTTGTAGACCAGCGCGGCCGTGGGCACGCCCGAGCCGGTGACCAGGGAGGTGCCGACGCCGTAGGCGTCCACGGGGGCGGCGGCCAGGGCGGCGATGGCGTACTCGTCCAGGTCGGAGGTGACCAGGATGCGGGTGCTGAAGGCGCCGAGCGCGTCGAGCTGCTCGCGTACCGCCTGCGCGGCGGCGGCCAGGTCGCCGGAGTCGATGCGGACCGCGCCGAGCCCGCCGCCGGCCAGCTCCACGGCGGTGCGGACGGCCGCGGGCACGTCGTAGGTGTCGACGAGCAGGGTGGTGGTCTCGCCGAGGGAGGCGACCTGGGCCTCGAACGCGGCCTGCTCGGAGTCGTGCAGGAGGATGAAGGAGTGGGCGGCGGTGCCCGCGGTCGGCACGCCGTACCGGTGGCCGGCCATGAGGTTGGAGGTCGAGGCGAACCCGGCGATGTAGGCGGCGCGGGCGGCCGCGACGGCGGCCCACTCGTGGGTACGGCGCGAGCCCATCTCGATGATCGGCCTGGTGCCCGCCGCGTTGACCATCCGGGAGGCGGCCGAGGCGATCGCGCAGTCATGGTTCAGGATCGACAGGATCAGCGTCTCCAGCAGTACGGCCTCGGCGAACGTGCCCTCCACCACCATGATGGGGGAGGCGGGGAAGTAGGTGTCGCCCTCGGCATAGCCGTACACGTTCCCGGAAAAGCGGAAATCGGCGAGAAACTCCAGAGTCGGAGCGTCCACGACCTGGTTCTCGCGTAGATAGGTGAGTTCCTCCTCACCGAAGCGGAAGCGTTCCAGCTCGTCCAGCACCCGACCGGTGCCGGCAACCACCCCATACCGCCGCCCACCGGGCAGATGGCGGGCGAAGACTTCGAACACGGCTTGTCGTCGGGCGGCTCCGCTGCGCAACCCCGCCTGCAACATCGTCAGCTCATAGTGATCTGTGAGCAACGCAGTGCTCATGGTCATTCTCACGACTCGAAGCTTACGGCCGAGGTAGGGCAGGATAGGGGATGTGGGTAGCACCGCTCCAATCACCGTCGAGCGTCCTTCAACGGACGTCCGGCCCGATCTGCCATGGGTGACGATCGTCTGGAACGACCCGGTCAACCTGATGTCCTACGTGACCTATGTCTTCCAGACGGTGTTCGGTTACTCCAGGGAGAAGGCCGAGAAGCTGATGATGGACGTGCACCAGAAGGGCAGGGCCGTCGTCTCCAGCGGCACACGTGAAGAGATGGAACGGGATGTGCAGATTCTCCACTCCTACGGCCTGTGGGCGACCCTCCAGTCGGACTCGCTCAAGTGAGGCACCTGTGAGCTCTGGATTCAGGTCCCGTGGTGGCGGCGGCGTCATCGCGGAGTTCGAGCCGACCGAGGTGTCGCTGCTGCGCTCGCTCGTCGCGATGATCCTCGGCTTGGTCTCGCCGGGGGAGACCGGCGACGACCCGCTGGAGCGCGCACTGGGCATCGGCTCCACCGAGGTGCCCTCCGATCCGGTGCTGGCCAGGCTCTTCCCGTCCGCCTACCGCGACAACGAGGAGCAGTCGGCCGAGTTCCGCCGCTACACCGAGGCGACGCTGCGCGACGCCAAGCGGGCCGACGCGCAGACCATGCTCGACACCGCCCGCGCGGGCCGCAGCGAGCTCACCGCCGAGCAGGCCCAGGCGTGGCTGCGCTCACTCAACGACGTACGGCTGGCGCTCGGCACCGACCTCGGCGTGACCGAGGACGTGCACGACGAGATCGCGAACATGTCCAAGGACGACCCGCGCTACCCCGTCTTCGTGACCTACGACTGGCTCACCTACCTGCAGGACACCCTGGTACGCGCCCTTTGGTAGCTTCCAGGCATGCTGACGATCTCGCAGGATCTTGTCGACAAGATCACCGCCCACGCGCGGGCCGACCACCCCGACGAGGCGTGCGGAGTGATCGCCGGTCCGATCGGTTCAGACCGGCCTGAACGCTTCATCCCGATGGAGAACGCCGAGCGCTCCCCCACCTTCTACCGCTTCGACTCCCTTGAGCAGTTGCGGGTGTGGCGGGAGATGGACGACCGCGACGAGGAGCCGGTCGTGATCTACCACTCGCACACGGCCACCGAGGCCTACCCCTCGCGCACCGACGTCTCCTACGCCTCCGAGCCGAACGCCCACTACGTGCTGGTCTCCACCCGCGTCGAGGACGAGGCCGAGTTCCGTTCGTACCGCATCCTCGACGGCGTCATCACCGAGGAGCAGGTGACCATCACGTGAGACGGAAGGTCCGGGCGATTCGCGCCTTCGGTAAGCTTGGTCCCATGTCGGTCCGGCCTGTGCAGAGCTTCCTCTTCGCGCACACCCCGTCTGTCGTCGTCTACGACTGTCGCTGAGCGACGGCACAGGAATCGCTTCACACCCGCCGGTGTTCCCCGGTGGGGCTCGGACGACATGACTTGAGGAGACTGACCGCGATGGCCATCGAGGTTCGCATTCCGACCATCCTGCGCACCTACACCGACGGCGCCAAGGCCGTCGACGCCGAGGGCGCCACGCTCGACGAGCTGATCAGCAACCTGGAGGCCCGGCACCCGGGCATCAAGGAGCGCCTGGTCGACAAGGGCGCGCTGCGCCGCTTCGTGAACGTGTACCTCAACGACGAGGACGTCCGCTTCCTGGGCGGTCTCGGCACCCCGGTCGCCGACGGCGACACGGTCACGGTCCTTCCGGCCGTGGCCGGAGGCATGCGCTAGCCATGCGCTTCGACTCGCTGATCCACTCGGTGGGCCGTACCCCCCTCGTGGGCCTGCCCCGGCTCTCGCCCTCCGACGAGGTGCGCGTCTGGGCCAAGCTGGAGGACCGCAACCCCACCGGGTCGATCAAGGACCGGCCTGCGCTGTGGATGATCGAGCAGGCGGAGAAGGACGGCCTGCTCTCGCCCGGCTGCACGATCCTGGAGCCGACCTCCGGCAACACCGGCATCTCGCTGGCCATGTCGGCCAGGCTCAAGGGCTACAAGCTGATCTGCGTGATGCCGGAGAACACCTCCGAGGAGCGTCGGCAGCTCCTGCGGATGTGGGGCGCGGAGATCATCTCCTCGCCCGCGGCCGGCGGCTCGAACGAGGCCGTCAGGGTCGCCAAGGGCCTGGCCGCGGAGAACCCTTCGTGGATCATGCTCTACCAGTACGGCAACCCGGCCAACTGGCGCTCCCACTACGAGTCGACCGGCCCCGAGATCCTCGAGGACCTGCCGACCGTGACCCACTTCGTCGCCGGCCTCGGCACCACGGGCACCCTCATGGGCGTCGGCCGCTACCTGCGCGAACACGTCCCCGGCGTGCGCATCGTGGCCGCCGAGCCCCGCTACGGCGAGCTGGTGTACGGCCTGCGCAACGTCGACGAGGGCTTCATCCCCGAGCTGTACGACGAGTCGGTGCTGACCACCCGCTTCTCGGTCGGCTCAGCCGATGCCCTGCGTCGCACCCGCGAACTGCTGGCCGCCGAGGGCATCTTCGCGGGCGTCTCCACGGGCGCCGCCCTGCACGCCGCCCTCGGCATGGCGACCAAGGCGGTCAAGGCGGGCGAACGCGCCGACATCGTGTTCGTGGTCGCCGACGGCGGCTGGAAGTACCTCTCGACAGGCGCCTACGAGGGCACCCTCGACGAGGCGGAGGAACGCCTCGAAGGCCAGCTCTGGGCCTGACGTCCGCCCTCCTGGCCGGGTACGCCGCTCAGGAGGGCGCCGCCCGCTGCCACAGGCGGGTGAAGATCTGCAGCGCGTGCTCGTACATCACCCCGCCGTTCCGGAAGACCAGGCACGGCGAGTTGCGCCCGTGCACGGCGGCCATGTACGGCGTGAAGTAGACGACCTGGTCGGTGGCGATGATGCGGCAGTCGTTCGGCGCGTCGAACAGGCGCAGGGACACGGCGGTGTTGCCCGCGGCGATCGCGGAGACGTAGTCGACGTTGGCCGACACCTGCTTGGCCAGCAGCCCGGCCTCGAAGCCGTGGTCCGTCTGCCGCATCTCGTTCTCCCTGACGCCGAGCCAGCCGCCGGGGTCGGCGGGGTCGGGCAGCAGGATCTGCACCGACTCCAGGCGGGCGTGGCCCGGCTGCCAGAGAGCCTGGAAGCTGTCGCGGGTCAGCTCGTTGCCCCGCCCGGCCAACACCCGTACCCAGCGTGCCTTGCGCAGGTCGCCTTCCAGGTCGGCGTTGGCGATCTTCTGCTGGGGGTAGGAGCGTTCGATCCCCGTCCCGCTCATCCTCGCCAGCAGGCGGAGCAGGAAGCGTCTGGGCCACGACCAGCCGAACCACCCCGCCGTCACGGTGAGCACGGTGGCGACCAGCGAGCTGATCACGCCGATGATCAGTTCCTTCACGGGCGGCTCCTGATTCTCGCTGCGCGGAGTCCACGCGATCTAGTGTGGAGGGGAAGCACGGTACCTGGAAGGGGCTTGTCGGAGTGGGTCCTGAAATAGGGGTGATCACTGCATTACCCGTCGAAACCGTGGCTGTGCGTCATGTCCTGGGCGGCATGGCGCCCGTACCGGCCCGCCATGACCCCAATCGCTACGCCACGGTGACGCTGGCCTGCGGCACCGTGGTGTCCACCTTGCTGGTCGCCACCGGCAACGCCGCCGCCGCGGACGCCTGCGCGCACCTGGTGCACAGCTTCCCGAGCGTCCGGACGGTCGTGATGTGCGGCATAGCGCTCGGCGTGCCGCGCCCCGGCGACCCGGAGCACGACCTGCGGCTGGGCGACGTCGCCGTGGGCAGTGCCGGTGTCGTCCACTACAGCCATCGGCGGGTCACCGACGGGGGCAGCGACCTGCGCGGGGACACGCTGGTCGCCTCGCCCACGCTGATGCGCGGCGTCAACGAGATCCGGGCGGCGCAGCATCTGGGGCGGCGTCCCTGGCAGCGCTGGCTCGACGCGCCGCCGTTCGCGTCCTACCGGCGGCCCGGCCCGCACACCGACCCCCTACCGGCCCGGCCGGGCTCCGCCGAGGTGTTCTACGGCCGGATCGGCAGCGGCGACGAACTGCTGCGCAGCGCCTCACGGCGGGACGAGATCGCGCGGACCGGCGATCTGCTGGCGATCGAGATGGAGGGCGCGGGGGTGGCGGTGAGCGCCGCTCTGGGCGGGCGCGAGTGCCTGGTGATCCGGGGGATCAGCGACTACGGGGACGCTGAGAAGTCGGACCTGTGGCAGCCTTACGCGTCGCTGGCGGCAGCGGCCTATCTCCGCGCGGTACTGGAGGCGCTGGGCGAAGGGCGAGCCGGATCTCGCCCGTCCAGACCGATGGACCTCGTGGGGCTGATGGAGCGGGTGCCGTCTCTCCAGACCCCCGCTGACCGCGATGTCGTGCTGAACCTGCTCGGTCCGCCGATCTCGGTCAGGGTGGCACGCGACGCCAGGACCAGGGTGGCCCTGCTCCACCTGGTCAAGATCTGCGAGGAGTATCCCAGCGGTTTCCGCGACCTGGTCGCCGTGCTCGTCGACCTGGAGGGCGCGGACTCGACGCCGGTCAGCGAGCTCGCGGCGGCACTCGGAGGGTCAGCGGCCGATCACTCGTAGTCGAACTCGCCGTTGAGCGCTCCGGCCACGAAGGCATCCCACTCCGCCCGCGTGAACACGAGGACGACGTCGTCGTCGCTCCCGCCGTTCCGCATAAGAATATTTTCTCCGGAATGGGCAATTTCTACCGGGTCCTTAATGTCTGGATCGAGTGCGCCGCTTATCCAGTCGAGCGAAGAGAGGTCGAAATCGGTTGCCGAAGGTTTGTTCTGAGTCATGGTCGAATCTTAGCCCCGCCTGGTAGCGAAGCGAGGGTGTCGTGAGCTATGCGCGTTCGCCTATAAGGTAATTATAAAGCTACGGAGAGTGGTCAACCCAAGGGTTTGTCGGAGATGAGGTCTTGCATGCGCGAGTCCACGCCGGTCTGGCGTAAGAGTAGCTTCAGCACCGAGCAGGAGTTCGGTACCTGCGTCGAAGTGGCGGAGACGGAGGCGTGCCTGTCCGTGCGCGATTCGAAGAATCCGGCGGGCCCGCAGCTGCGCTTCTCCCTGGAGGCGTGGTCCGCGTTCGTCGGATCGATCAGGTCTCGGCGGCTGTGAGCGGCGCGGCTGCCAGCTCGCGCCGGGCTGGCAGCCATGTCCTAGCCGTGCGCGGAGGGGCCTGCCCGCGCGCCGGCGTCCTTGCTGGTGTCGAGGACGGTGGACTCGCCCTGGCGGATCCAGGAGATGAAGGCGGTCCACGAATCCTGTGAGACTAAGAAATGGATTCCGGTGTTCTTGCTGTCTCTGACCGCACAATAGGCGCCCAGATCGGCCACACTGACACATCCGCCTTGTTGATCGCTGAATGAACTCTTCCGCCAGGCGGCTCGGGCGAGGTCTGTGCTATTGATCACGTTTGTCGGCTCCGGGTCGGCTTATTATGGAACCAGCCAGCAGATAGACAACGCTGTCCTATCCCGCGGGTGAGTTTTCTCGATAAAAGTGGCTATGTCTCGATAGTGGGTGGCATGGTCGTCTTTCTAGAGTGGAATCGGATAAATATCGCAGTTTGCTCGTTTGCCCTGGGCAGCGGCGAGAATGGCGGGGTGGTCGGCGCCCAGAGTCCGGCGGTATCCGGCCAGCGTGTCGGCGAGCAGCGCCGAGGCCTCCGCCTCCCGGCCGAGGGCGCGCATGTCGAGACTGAGGTTGAGGGCGCAGGCCAGCGTGGTGGGGTGTTCGTCTCCGTGGACGCGCCGCAGCCGCGCCAAAGTGGCGAGGTCCAGGTCGAGCGCCTGCTCGAACTCCCCCAGGGCGTTCAGGTCGCTGGCCAGGTTGACCGCGCACACCAGGGAGCGCGGATGGTCATCGCCGACCATCTCCGTGAGTGCCGCCAAAGCCTTGGCGTCCAGTTCCCGCGCCTTGTCGAAACGCCCCATGAGACGCAGGCTCACCGCCACGTTGACGTCGGCCGTCGGGGTGTTGGGGTGCCGTGCGCCGAAGAGCTGCTCATAGTTGTCGCGAGCCTGCCCGCCGAGCTCCGCGGACGTGCTGAGGTCGCCGATGTGGCGCAGGTTCACCGCATGGTTCATCGAGATCGCGACGGTGTTCTGGTACTTCTCTCCGTAGCGGGCCCGGAACAGCGACAGCGCCTCCTCGGAGAGCTTGAGCGCCTCGTCGTGGTGCCCGGCCTTCCTGGCCATCACGGACAGGAGCGCGATGGCGTCCATGGTCCCGGGATGCGAGTTCTTGTATCGCCGCCGCATGACGTTGACGTGCTGCTCCTGCATGTGGAACGCCTCGACGTAACGGCCGCACTCCATCTCGTCGATGATCAGCGCGGATCGTGTGCTGGTCGTGCTGAGATGGTCAGGACCCAGCACCTCCTCCTTGCGCTGGAGCGTCTCCTGGTCCAAGGTCCGCGCCCGGTCGGGCGCGCCGTTCAGCCGCCAGTCGATGCCCAGGAGGTGCGCCTGCTCCAGGGTCAGCGGGTCGTCGGGACCGAAGCGGCGGCGGAGAGTCTCGTACGCCTGCTGGTCGATCTCCACGGCTTCGGCGAACCGTCCGAGGTAGCGCAGGTCGGCGCCGAGATAGCCCTGGGCCTCCAGGGTGCGCTCGTGGTCGGCCCCCAGGCGGTCGCGCAGGACGTCCCGGACGTGCAGGTGGTGGCGGTAGGCGTTCTCGAACTCCGCGAACAGGCGCAGGGCCCGTCCCAGACGGAGTTCGGCCTTGAGCGTCGCGTCGTGGTCGGGCCCGAGGTTGACGGTCCAGGCGTCCACCGCGCGCTGTGCCAGAGCGCGGTAGCCCTCGTTGTCCCCCCACAGGTAGAGGAAGTCGACGAGGTTCAGGAAGAGGTCCCTGGCCCAGGAGTCCGGGCAGTCCTCCAGCTTGGAACTGAAGACGTGCGGGAAGAGCGCCTGGTAGTCGGACCACCGTCCCCGGTTGCCCGGGTCCCTGGGGTCGGCGTTGGCCAGCAGCATGTGCCCGCAGTGGCGGAACATGTTGGCTTCGCCCTCGCTGAGCTGACTGGTGACCACGCGCTGGACCAGCCGGTGCAGCGAGATGGTGTTGTCCCGGTGGTTGATCTTGGCCAGCGCGTACTGGCTGATCGCCCGAGTGGTGCGGCCCAGCTCGATCGGGTCGGCCAGAGCCTGGAGAAGTTCGGGCGGGCCCTCAAGATCGCGGGTGCTGGTCAGCAGGGATCGCGGAATCGGCTCGGGGGCGAAGAACGCGCAGACCTGGAGAAGCTGGAGCGCCGCCGGGTGACTCTGCCGCAACCGCTCGAAGGACACGTTCCACGCCGCGGCCACCGGGACCTCGGCGCCCTCGACGCTCAGCAACTCCCGCCGTTGCTCGTCGAAGAGCTGGAGATACTCCGAGATCGGCATGCCCGTCTCGGACAGCCACACCGCGGCCTGCTCGATGGCGAGCGGCAGGTCGCCGAGCCGCTCGGAGAGTTCGTCGGCGTCCTTGTCGGTCAGCTCGGGTCCGCGTGCGCGAAGCAACTGGCGGCTCTCCTCGCGCCGGAACACGTCCACCTCCAGGGGGGCGGCGTGGCTGAACCAGTCGCGTGAGCGTGAGGTAATCATGATCTTTCCGGGGCCGTTCGTCGGGAAGAACCGCCTGATCTCGTCGACGTCCTCGGCGTTGTCGAACACCAGCAGCCAGTCGGCGTACGGCTTGCCCAGCCGCAGCGCCTCCTTCACCGCCGGAACGGCCACGGCGGGCTCGGTGACATTGAGCGAGAGGTGCTCGGCCAGATTCACGAAAGCCTGGCGGACCATCGTCAACCGCTCGGACGGAATCCACCAGATCAGGTCGTAGTCGCGCTGATGGCGGTAGCAGTACTCGATGGCGATCTGCGACTTGCCCACGCCGCCCAGACCGTGCAGGGCCTCGGGCAACACGGCCGTCGTCCCGGTGGACAGCCGTTCGTGCAGGAGGCTCAAAAGCTCTTCACGTCCGGTGAAACTCTGGTTCTTCTGCGGGACGTTCCAAACCGGGGTCGGTTCGTGTGACTCACGCTTGCGGGCGACAGGTAGCGCGCTCATATTGACGCTTACTCCAAAAGGATCGACGGACTGGGCTTCGTTGGTGATGTGCTGGTAGACGTTGTCCTCAGAAAGATCGCGTTGTTCGTTCCCTGCCCCCATGCCGTCACTCCTGTCTGCGGCGACAGATTGGTCATCTTCGCTTACGGAGAGTGCGTCCTTGAGGAGGCGGGCAGGCCGGATGTAGGGCCCCGCCATGGCCTCCATGGCCGAGACGGCCGGGTCCATCAGAGGAGAGAGCTCTTCGGAGACTTCTGGGAGGGCGGCCAGGCCCGGAGCGACGATCACGTCGCGTAACCCGCGCAGCGCGCCGACCTCCTCGCCGAGATGGTCGGCCCACGTGACCAGGACCTGGGCCGTCTCCGAGCGCCGGCCGGCGAGCAGGAGCTCCTGCCGTACGCCGGGGGCGAAGTCGTAGGCGACCGGGACGGGGAGCTTCGTGGTCTGCGGACCGGCGAGCCGCACCAGGTCGCTGCCCAGCAGTTCCGCCAGGTGGGCCTCGGTGGATCGGGGGAGCAAGGTCCGCTGGACGTGCCGTATCACCCGGGTGCTCAGGGGCGCCGCGGCCAGGTGGACCGCCAGACGGAAGGCCGTGGGGGAGACGTCCATGCGGAACCGCTGGACGCGCTGCTCGGCCGAGAACGGCTCGGCCGGTTCCTCCTGAGGCGGCGGCGAGGCGTCGAGCGAGCAGGCGATCGTCGCGCCGAGCCAGGGCGCGCGCGAGCCCATGACCAGCTCCGCCCAGGCCGTGACCTGGCGGGCCCAGGCTTCGACCCGGTCGGTCTCGGTCTCGGCCTCGAGCACCGGGATGTGCACCCCGGTGCGGTGGGGCGGGCCGGCCTCGTACTTCTCGTTGGGGGCGGCGGGATGGGTGTTGCGCAGGGTGGTGCGCACCGCGTCGACACCCGTGCGCCGCCAGAGCCGGGCGGGCAGCAGGTGGACGACGGACACCGTGCAGCTCTGCCCCCACTGGGCCAGGAGGCGGTGCGCCGCTCCGCTGTGCCACGCCGCGCCGACTCCGTCGGTGAGAACGATGATCAGTCGCCGTCCGGTGCGCCGCGGGATGGCCAGCTTGTGCGCGGGGGTCATGGCGTGCTCCGGGCCCGGGTCGCGTAGCCACAGTTCGGGCTCGGTCTTGACGTCGCTGTCGAGCAGGTGCAGGCGGATCCGGCGGAAGGCGCACGCGTCCGTGATCGCGTGGACGAAGCGCTGGGCGCGGTCGCGGTGCAGTTCGGCGCACGGGCGGTCGTCCAGCACGAGGTCGAGATCGAGGAGGGGTTCACGCTGTTCGGTGAGCACGGGCAGCCACAGCCCGTCCTGGGCCGCCCGGTCCGCCGTGGCCTCCTCGTCCAGCAGCGACGGCCTGTGCGGGGCGGGGACGGTGCGCCGAAAGGAGCGTGCCGCCTGGGTGAGCGAGCGGCGGTGCGTCCCCGGTGCGCCGGCCGATCCGACCAGGAGGGCGGGCACCTCGTCCGGTCCGGGAAAGGGCGCAACGCCGGTGAGGGGGTCGGCCCCGGAGTCGGGCTCGGTGCCGGGGTCGGGTGCCTCGGCGTCGAGATCCGCGCCGGTGTCGCGGTCGGGCGGGGCGCTGGTGTCGGGTTCGTCGGCAGTGGGAGGTGTGGCCGATGGTGATCGCGCCGCCAGGTTCGCGCGCCCGGCGATCTGGGCGGCGAGCCAGAGGAGCTCGCCGACCTCCTGCCAGTGCGGTCGGGAGACGGAGTCACCTCTCGTCTCTCGCGGTGGCCAGGTCACCCCGTCCCCGCCGCGTCGAGTCGTTGCAGCACTACGTTGAGCACCTGCCTCCACGTCTGCTCGTCCATCTTGTCCGGCCCCGCCTGCCCCTGGATGGCCAGGTAGAGCGCGTTCAGCAGTTGGTCGGCCGCCACCGGATGGCGGCGGCGGTATTCGAGGAACTCCTGGATGAGCTGCTCCTTGAACGGCTCGGCGGCCCTGGCGAAGCGCGCGGTCACCAGGTCCGACAGCCTTTCCTGGCTCGGCTCGGGCATCGACAGCTGGATGCAGCGCCGCAGGAAGGCCGGCGGGAACTCCCGCTCCCCGTTGCTGGTGATGACGATGAACGGGAAGGCGTGGCACGAGACCGTGCCCCCGCTGATCGTGGCGGTGCCCTCGGCGTCGGCGGTGTGGACGGTCACCTCGTTCACCCGGGCGCGGATGCGGCGCAGCTCAGGGATCTGGTAGCCGCCTTCTTCCAGCGCGTCGAGCAGATCGTTGGCCAGGTCCGGATCGCTCTTGTCGAACTCGTCGATCAGGAGGATCCGCGGCAGTTCGTAGGGCAGCAGGGCGGTGCCGAGCGGGCCGAGTTGCAGGTAGTCGCCGATGTCCCGGTCGTGGTCCGCGGGTTCGCCGCCGGGCTCGGCGCGCCGGCGCGCGTCCTGAACCCGCGCGATCGCGTCGTACTCGTAGAGCCCCGAGCGCAGGGTGGTGCGGCTGTTGATGGGCCAGCGCAGGACGGGCCCCAGCCGTAACTCGCGGCTGATCTGGTAGGCGAGGGTGGACTTGCCGACTCCCGGACGGCCGGTGACCAGCAGGGGCCTGCGCAGGCAGAGCGCGGCGTTGACCGCGATGACCTCCTGGGCTTCGGCGGCACGGCCCGGCAGGTGGTCCACCGGGCCCAGTCTGCGGTCCAGCTCGGCATGGTCTTCGGGCGGTGCCTGCAGGAGCGGCTCACCGTCGAAGGCCCGCCAGGGCGGCGGAGCGGGCAGCGCCTCGCGTAGGGAGCCGTCGGTGAGGGGAAGGCCGGTGCCCCGGTAGATGAACCATCCTTCGGGGATGACGCCGAGATCGCTGTTGTCGCGTGATCTGTCGGCGCTCATCTGCGGACGTCCTCTGCTGGGGCGTACAGGTGCGTCAATGGAATAGTTTCCTTCCAAAGCATCCTCCGCGCGCCGTTGGCGCGCAACCCGCGCAACCGTCTTATCTGGAGGGCGACGTTAGAGGATCGGATTCCGGTATACGGTGATTTGGGTCATCCCAAAGAAGGGACACATGGCGACAAACATGCATATCGCCCCCCGGTGCTATTGCTGAGCTGCGCAAGCTGGTGATATTACTCGGCAGCTTTTTGAGCTGTACCGGATGCAGGGCGTCGCGCAGCGCATGGCGAAACTCGCCGTTGATGGTGACATCTCTGCACCAGAGGACGATCGGCAGGCCCGCGTCGATGGCCGCGGCCAGTTCGGAACGCCCGGGTTCGCGATCGGGTGGGCCGGACAGGACGCAGGCCACCAGGTGATCTCCGGCCAGCAGTTCGCCGTGCACGGCTCCGAGGTCCGCCGCGTCCTCCAGCGACATCAGGTGGGTCTCACCGCCGATGGTCATGAGCCGCTCCCAGCGGTTCAGCCAGCGGGCGTGCCGGTGACGGGGCCGCAGGCGCACACCGCTGCGCAGCACGATCTCGTAGTCCATGCCCAGCGCCCGGGGCGGCAGAGCGCCGGTCGCCGGTGTGCTCCACTGGTCGACGGCCAGATTGATCAGCTCGGGGGAGAGCAGGAACTCCACGACCAGGGGGCCTCGCACCCCGTACCCCCAGCCTTCCTCGGCGTCCCGCACCAGGCGCAGAACATGGGGCACCACCTCGGTGAACGGAAGGATCTCGTCGGCCTCGCGGACGGGACACCACGCCGTCTGGTCCACCTGGCGCCATGACGTGACGCGGTGCAGGTTCCGCTCGTCGTACGGCACGGGCAGCGGCTCGATCTCGACCACCAGGCAGATGGGAAAGTCGTCGTGCGCCTGGAAGGCCGGCGGCTGCCGCAGCAGGCGGTCCAGCTCAGTGGCCGCCTCCTGGTCGCCGCTCTCGCGCAGCCGGTCGCACTGCTGGTACATCCAGTGCCGCAGTTCGAGAACCAGGTCCGGGTGCGACGGGCCCTCGCGGTAGACCAGGTTCCTGATCTGCAGGGCGACGAACCGCAGGTGTGGCGCTAGGGCACCCCGCCGGGTGTTGAGGTCGACCAGATAGGCGAAGACCTCCGAGGCGCTCCGGAGCCCGATGGGGAACAGCCCGCTGGCGCTCCCGGCCGCCACGTGGTACAGGTGGGCGAGGTTGTCGGCGGGACAGCGGCGCAGAAGTGCCTCGATGTGCAGCGCGTCGCCCTCGGTGAGATCGTCGGCCGCGAGGCCGAGCATCCGCCTGATCTGAACGGCCTTGGAACTGCCCGGCGCGAGGAAGTCCACCGCGGTGATCAGCGCCCGCCTGCTGTCATCCTCTTCCAGGCATTTCCATACAATATTGTAAAAGTAGACGTGCTGGGCGGACGCCTTGTTCACGGCGAGACGGCGGGTGAGCTCGCCATCCACGACCTTTAGTAGCGTTTCAGCGTCCATGTCGGAAATGCTCATGAGTATGTCAACGACCCGCTTGGGATCGACCCCGTGTGTCCGCACATCCCTCCCCTGACGCCCTGACCGCGCCCCCGACGCTGATGTGGTCGTGTCTGTAGATATGAAAGGTATATCCAGACCTTTAACACAAGGAAGATGGCTCTTCTGCGTAGACGGCGCGGAAAGTCCTCGGCGGCGACAGAAAGTAGCGCCTGGTGGTCCATCCGGCGCACGAAATCGAAGAGGCGGCCGACAGGATGTCGGCCGCCTCTCGATGTGTTGCTGGTGTCAGTTGAACAGTACGCGCAGGGAGAAGCTGGCGTCGGCGCCCGACTGGGTGCCGCTCAGGCCCACCGCGCGGAAGAGCTTGGCGTTGGCCAGGTCGTCGCCCTGCAGGCCCTTGAGGTAGAACTGTTCGATCTTGTCCAGGTCTACGTACAGGGCGAAGGTCGCCGAGCCCGCGTCGGGGATGGCGGTCTGGAAGGTCTCGCTGTCGCCCAGCGTGCCCTCCTCGGCCAGTTGCTTGGCGTACTCGGGCGTGGTGGCGATGGTGTAGGTGCCGTCGCCGGACTGCTTGTTGAGCTTGGGAGCGGCCTGGCCGCTGTCGGTCAGCGCCTTCTCGATCTTGGCCATGATCGCCTCGGCCTTGGCCGGGTCGGTCACGATGCGCACGCCCACCTTGGGCATCTGCGCGTCCAGGCCCTCGCCGTCGACGGCGACGGTGAGGTTCTTGCCGAGCATGGTGCCCAGGTCGTCGGGCAGCGACAGGCCGTAGGCCTGCTGCGCCTGGTCGATGAGCTGCTTGGCGGAGGTGCCGTCAGGGGTGGCGGAGGCCGAGGTCATCAGCTCGGACCACTGCTTGACTACGAGGTCGCCGAGGCCGGAGGCGGAGAACGCGCCTGCGGTGGAGGCGGGCAGGGTGGAGATGTTCGCGCTCTGCGGGTCGCCCGCCGACATGGCCTCGGCGCCGCGCACCACACCGGCCAGTTCGGCGTAGGCGCTGTCGAAGCGGAGCGCGCCGGCGAACCTGGCGTTCTTGACCTTGTCCAGCATCTGCTTCTGCTCGGCGGTCATCGCGGACTTGGACATCTCGCCGAGCTTGCCGACGTTGGTCCAGAACGAGAGCACGCCGGGCTCGCCGAGCGCGTCGAGGTCGCCGGTGAACTCGCCGTCCTCGCCCAGGGTCGGGCCCTGGGCGTACTTGGCGGCGGAGGCCTGGTCCTCGCTCAGGATGGCGTAGTCGTCGCGGAAGGCGAGGCCGTACTTCTCCTTGCCCATCAGCTTGGCGATGCCGGCCTTGGCCGCGGCCTCGTCCGTCACCTGGACGGCCACCGCGAAGCCGGGCTCCTCGCTGCCCGCGGCGGCGGGCAGGACGGCCGCGCCGATCCTGCTGCCCAGCCACGGGTCGACGTCCTTGGCGAAGTCGACGTCGGCCAGGCTGTCGCTGTCGGACTTGATCGCTTCGAACAGGGCCTTGCGCGGGTCGTCGCCGGTGACCTTGTCCTTGGTCACGGTGAACTTCCTGGCCAGCGCGAACAGCGCCACCTTCTGGTTGGCGGCCGGGTCGAGGTCGATGCGCACGTAGCCGATCGCGCCGGCGGGCAGCACCTCGTGCGGCTGCGCGCCGCCACCGCTGAGCGCGCTCACCGCGTACACGCCACCGCCGCCGACCAGCACCACCAGCACGGCCGCGATCGCGGCGATCAGCCAACCCTTGCCGCCCTTCTTGGCGGGCGCGGCATGCGAGGGGCCGAAACCTTCAGGCCCCTGCTGCTGCCAGCCGTGCGGCTCGCGCACGGTCTGGTCGCCATATCCGGGCTGCTGGCCGTACTGCTGCTGCCCGTAGGGCTGCTGCTGGTTGTACTGGGGTTGCCCGTAGGGCTGCTGCGGCTGCCCGTACGGCTGCTGGGGCTGGCCATAGGGCTGCTGGGGCTGCTGCTGGTACGGCGGCTGCTGCGGCGGGTAGGGCTGGTGCTGCTGGTACGGCTGCCCGCCCGGTTGCTGGGAGCTCTCGGGCTGGCCCTGGTTCCAGCGGTATGCCGTGGTCCGGTCCGGATCCTGGCCGCCGGGGGGATTGTTCGCAGACATCACTCAACTCACAAAGTGGACTTATTGACCACTGTGCAAGTTAGCCGATTCAACTAGAGGGTGACTTGCAATGTGCTGAAACGCCTGATTTCAGGTTTCAGACCCGGGCCAGCTGCTTGCGGGTCGAGGCGAGGTGCACCTCACCCGAATCGCTGGAGGCCACGCTCTCCCACGGGACGAACATGCAGCCCGCGTAGACCACCCTGGCCACCAGCGAGGACAGCCAGCCCAGCCGCCCTTCCCGGTCGCGGGTGAGCCCCAGCATGACGGGCGCCCGCCTGACCGAGACAACCAGCCCGTAAATGGTATGGCTCTGCTGCATGGACCGTTCCTCGCGATTCTTGATCACTCGCACGTCGACCACCCGGCCGATCCAGATGCCCCGGGCGTCCCATACCGACTGCCCCATGAGTCCATTCACCCCAACCATGATCGAATCCTCCCAGTCAGGAGGCGTTTTCGCAGGTAGGCGCGCTGGAGCGGTGATGCCGTAGAGTATGGCCGACTAGAACATAATTCGGGTGCAAGGGTGGCGGAATGACGAAGTTCGACGAGGCGACACAGGCGATCAGGGTCGACGAGACCACCTATGACGTGTGCCTCGATCCCGGCTACTCCATCGGCGGGCCGCTCAACGGCGGGTACCTGATGGCCGTGGCGCTGCGGGCCGTGGTGGACGCCTCGCCGCACGCGCACCCGGTGAGCACCAGCGCGCAGTTCCTCAAAGCCCCGCGCCCCGGACCGGCCAGGATGCGGGTCGAGCAGCTCAAGGCCGGGAAGACGGCCGCCTTCGCCAGGGCGACGCTGCTCCAGGACGACGTGCCGCAGATCGAACTGCTGGTCACCACCGCCACGCTGAACGACGTCGAACCCGACTACAGCGCCGAGCCGCCGCACCCGATGCCGCCCCTGGAGGAGTGCGTCCGGCTGCCCGCGCCCAAGCCCGAATCCGGCATGACGATCAACGCCCAGGTGGAGATGGCCTTCGACCCGCCCACCATCGGCTGGCTGTCGCGCCGGCCCACCGGCAGGCCCGAGGCGCGTGCCTACTTCAGGATGGCCGAGCCGCAGGACCCCGACCCGTACGTGCTGGCTCTGGCCGTCGACGCGCTGCCGCCGGTGGTGTTCTCGGCGGGCGGCAAGGGCTGGGCGCCGACCGTGGAGCTCACCTGGCACCTGCGCGCGCTGCCCGCCCCCGGCTGGCTCACCCTGCTCGGCAGCGGGCGGCTGATCGCCGACGGCTGGTTCGACGAGGAGGTCGAGGTCCGCGACTCGACCGGGCGGCTGGTCGCCCAGTCCCGCCAGATCGCCCGCGTCGGAAGGGGCTGAGCCGGCGTTGTGAGGATTCTTACGATGTTGGGAAGTGCCTGGTCGCCTACCCTCTGAAGGGTGCCGGACGACGCGAGCATCGGAATCTTCGACAGCGGGGTGGGTGGCCTGACGGTCGCCAGGGCGATCATCGATCAGCTCCCCCACGAGACCATCACCTACGTGGCCGACACGGCCCGCCAGCCGTACGGGCCCAGGCGGATCGCCGAGGTCCGCGCCTACGCGCTGGAGGTGATGGACCACCTGGTGGAGCACGACGTGAAGATGCTCGTGATCGCCTGCAACAGCGCCAGCGCCGCCGTGCTGCGCGACGCGCGCGAACGCTACGCCGTACCCGTGGTCGAGGTGATCCAGCCGGCGGCGCGCAGGGCCGTGCGGGCCACCCGCAACGGGCGGGTGGGGGTCATCGCGACCCGGGCGACCATCGAGTCGCTCGCCTACCACGACGCCTTCGCCGCCGCGCCCGACATCCAGCTCACCGGCGTGGCCGCCCCGCGCCTGGTGGAGTACGTCGAGCGCGGCGAGACGATGAGCGATGAGCTCATCGAGGTGCTGCGCGGCTACCTGGAGCCGATCAAGGCGGCCGGCTGCGACACGCTCATCCTCGGCTGTACGCACTACCCGCTGCTCACCGGCGCGATCTCCTACGTGGCCGGGGAGGACGTCACGCTCGTCTCCAGCGCGGAGGAGACAGCCAAGGACGTCTACCGGATCCTGCACGACCGCGGCCTGGCCGACGGCGGCGCCCACCCCCGGCACCGCTTCATGGCCACCGGCGACACCGCCCTGTTCGCCCGGCTGGGGCGGCGCTTCCTCGGGCCCGAGATCGACGCGGTCGACCTGGCCGCACTGGGGGGTACCACGCCGAACGGGAGGCTCGTATGAAAGTGACCATCATCGGATGCTCGGGAAGCTTTCCCGGCCCGGACAGCCCCGCCTCCTGCTACCTGCTGGAGGCCGAGGGCTTCAGGATGCTGCTCGACTTCGGCAGCGGCGCGCTCGGAACACTCCAGCGCCACCTCGGCCTGTACGACATCGACGCCGTCCTCCTGTCCCACCTGCACGCCGACCACTGCCTCGACCTGTGCGGCTACCACGTGGCCCGCACCTACGGCCCCGCCGCCCCCTACCCGCGCATCCCGGTGCACGCCCCCGCCGACGCCCCCCGCCGCCTGGCCGCCGCCTACGGCATGCCGGAGGAGCCCGGCATGGAAACAGCCTTCCGCTTCGTCCGGCTGGCGCCCGGCTCGTTCGACGTCGGCCCGTTCGCGGTGACCGCCGGGCTGGTCAACCACCCCGTGGAGACCTACGGCTTCCGGGTGTCGCACGGCGGCAGGACCGTCGCCTACTCGGGCGACACCGGCGAGTCGGCCGAGCTGGTGAAGCTAGCCGAGAACGCCGACCTGCTGCTCTGCGAGGCGTCCTTCCTGGAGGCCCCCGACCTGCCGCCCGGCCTGCACCTGACCGGGCGGCAGGCGGCGGAGCACGCGGCCGAGGCGGGCGTGGGCAGGCTCGTGCTCACCCACCTGGTGCCGTGGAACGACCACGCGAGCGTCCTCGCCGAGGCCTCGGGCGGCGGCTTCGACGGGCCGATCGAGCTGGCCCGCAGCGGCGCGGTCTACGACTTGACCTGAGCCGTCTCGGTGACGAACTCCCGCATCCCCGGCAGCGGTGAGAACAGCAGCGGCAGCGCCGACAGCAGCCGGCCCACCATGAACACCCACAGCGCCTCGCGCACCCCGATCGCCTGCGCCACGACGCCGCCGAGCAGCGCGCCCAGCGGCATCGTGCCCCAGACCAGGAACCGCACGGTGGCGTTGACCCGGCCGAGCAGGTGCGCGGGGGTGACCGACTGGCGGTAGGTGAGCTGGCCCACGTTGTACAGGATCGAGCCGAAGGTGAGGGCGATGGAGGTGATCGCGTAGAGCGACACCCGCCAGTCCGCCTCGGTGAGCGGCAGCAGCAGGCCGAAGGGGGAGGTGACCAGCAGGGCGACCCAGGTGACCCTGGCGGTGCCGTACCGGGCGAAGATCCGGGTGCCGACCGCGCCGCCGATCAGCGCGCCGACCGCGCCGCCGGTGAGCAGCACGCCGACCAGGCCGGGGGCGAGGCCGACGACGTCGGCCAGGAACAGGACCGACAGGCCGAGCACCGCGCTCACGGTGAGGTTCGTCACCGCCGTGGTCAGGCAGATCATCCGCAGGATCCGGTCGCGCCAGACGAAGGCCAGCCCCTCGGCCATCTCCCTGCGCAGGCCCTCCCGCTGGGGGCGCACGGGCAGCGGGTCCGCCGTCCTGATCGTGATCAGGAAGATCAGCGAGCCCAGGGCGGCGACGGCGGTGGCCAGCAGCGTGCGCGAGGCGGTCAGCAACTGCACCAGCAGGCCGCCGAGGCCGGGGCCGACCAGGCCGCCCGTCGCGCGCACCACTTCGAGCTTGGAGTTCCCGTCGGTCAGCTCGCCCTTGCCGACCAGGGTGGGCAGGTAGCTCTGGTCGGCCACGTCGTTGAAGAGCTGGGCGCAGCCGGCCAGCAGCGCCACGACGTACAGCATGGTCATGGAGAGCACGCCGAACAGGTCGGCCAGCGGGATGGACGCCAGCAGCACGAATCTGGCCAGGTCGGCGGCGGCCATCACGCGGCGGCGGCGGAGCCGGTCGATCCAGACGCCCGCGGGCAGTCCGAGCAGGAGGAAGGCCACGGTCTGCGCGGCCGAGAGCACGCCCACCTCGAACGGAGTGGCGTGCAAGGTCAGCACGGCGACCAGCGGTAGTGCGACACGCGCGACGTTCGCGCCGAGCTCGTTGAGCACATGGGAGCTCAAGAAGCGGAGATAGTCAGGGTTTCGCAACACCCCCGTTGTCATTGCGTAAGGATCTATGTCCAGGACAGGGTCGGTCAAGGGTGTTGGCGCACGGAGATAGGGTGATCTGCATGTCTCGACAGGATGGACGCACCCCCGGACAACTACGCCCGGTCACGATCACTCGTGGCTGGCTGGCGCACGCGGAGGGCTCCGTGCTCGTGGAGTTCGGCGGCACGAAGGTGCTGTGCGCGGCCTCCGTCCAGGACAGCGTGCCCCGCTGGCGACGGGGCAGCGGGCAGGGCTGGGTGACGGCCGAGTACGCGATGCTGCCTCGGGCGACCAACACCCGCAACGACCGCGAGTCCGTGCGCGGCAAGATCGGCGGGCGTACCCACGAGATCTCCCGGCTGATCGGCCGCTCGCTGCGCGCCTGCGTCGACTACAAGGCCCTGGGCGAGAACTCCGTGATGCTCGACTGCGACGTGCTGCAGGCCGACGGCGGCACCCGCACCGCGGCGATCACCGGCGCCTATGTCGCGCTGGCCGACGCGGTGGCCTGGATGCGCGCCCGCAAGATGTGCCCCGGCGACCCGCTGGTCGACTCCGTCGCCGCGGTCTCGGTGGGGATCGTCGGCACCACGCCGCTGCTCGACCTCTGCTACACCGAGGACGTCGTGGCCGAGACCGACATGAACGTCGTGATGACCGGCTCGGGCAAGTTCGTCGAGGTGCAGGGCACCGCCGAGGGCGCCCCGTTCGACCGGGCCACCCTCGGCTCCCTGCTCGACCTGGCCGCGGCCGGATGCGAGGAGTTGACGCTGCATCAGCAGGAGGCGCTGAGCCCATGAGAATCGTGCTGGCGACCCGCAACCCGGGCAAGATCTTCGAGCTGCGGCGGATCATGGCCGGGTTCGAGGTGGTGGGGCTGGAGGAGTTCCCGCACATCGGCGAGGTGGCCGAGACCGGGCTCACCTTCGCGGAGAACGCCCTGCTGAAGGCGCACGCGGTGGCCGCGCAGAGCGGCCTGCCCGCGGTGGCCGACGACTCGGGCCTCTGCGTCGACGCGCTGAACGGCATGCCGGGCGTGTTCTCCGCCCGCTGGGCCGGACGGCACGGCGACGACAAGGCCAACCTCGACCTGCTGCTCGCCCAGGTCTCCGATGTCCCCGCCGACCGCCGTGCCGCGCACTTCACCTGCGCCGCGGCGCTCGCCCTGCCCGCCGGGCAGGAGCAGGTGGTGGAGGGCTTGCTGCCCGGCCACATCCTGTCCCAGCCGCGCGGGTCGAACGGCTTCGGGTACGACCCGATCTTCGTCCCCGAAGGCGAGGGGCGTACCGCGGCCGAGCTGTCACCCGACGAGAAGGACGCCATCAGCCATCGTGGCCGCGCCTTCCGCGCCCTGGCCCCGATCGTGCGGGACCTGCTCGGCTGAGATCAGGCCGGCGCGTAGGTCAGGTTGAGCACGCCGGTGCCGAAGGTGACGGAGTCCACCAGCCGCAGCGGGCGGTGGTCGTCCTTGTCCTCGAAGAGGCGCCGGCCACTGCCCAGCACGATGGGGTGGACCAGGAGCCGCAGCTCGTCGAGGACGTTCTCGCGCAGCAGCGACCGCACGAGGGTGGGGCTGCCGCTGATGGTGATGTTCTTCCCCGGCTCCGCCTTCAGCCGGGTGAGCGCCTCGGCGACGTCTCCCTCGATCAGCGCCGAGTTCTGCCACTCCACGTTCTTCAGGGTGGTCGAGGCCACCAGCTTGCGCATGCCGTTCAGCTGGTCGGCGAAGAGCGACTCGCCGCCCCGGTGCGGCCAGGTCGCGGCGAACACCTCGTAGGTGGCCCGGCCGAGCAGCAGGATGTCGGCCTCGTCGAACTGCGAGCCGACGGCCTCCTGCATCTCGTCGCTCCAGTACGGGAAGTGCCACTCCTCCGGTGACTCCACGACGCCGTCCACGGAGACGAACAGCCCCGCGATGATCTTTCTCACGTTTCCTCCTTACTTCAGGACGCCTCAGGCGGCGAAGAACTCGGCCAGCGCCGGGGCGATGGCCGCGGGGTCCACGTTGTGCGGCTGGCCCGCGAGCGTGTGCCGCCGGGAGCCGGGCACCGCGGCGGCCACCGCGTCGGCCGCGTTGGTCAGCCACCTCTCGGTCCCCCCGTCGACGACGAGCGTGGGCACGGTGACCGCGGCCAGCCGGTCGGCGGGCAGGGTGAAGTCGCCGGTGATGGTGGCGTCGTAGACGAGGGTGTGCGCCACCGCCTCCATCGACGGCCAGAACGGCGTGCCGCGCATCGGGGTGACGAAGTCGGCGGGCAGGCCGACCGCGCTGGTGAAGAAGAGCTCGATCATGTCGCCCCTGCGGTCCTGCTCCAGCAGGTCGATGAGCCGCAGACGGTAGTCCGCGGGGAGGGCGGGGCGGGTGTCGTCGACGATGAACGGGGTCTCCCAGACCGCCAGCCTGGTGATGGCGAGGCCGCGGGCCGCCGCCTCCAGGGCGATGATGCCGCCGCCGGACGTGCCGTACACCAGGGCCGAGCCGCCGGCCTCCTCGATGAGGGCCTCGATGTCCTCGAACTCGCGGTCGACCGCGTACGGCGCGGTGTCACCGCTGTCGCCACGGCCCCTGCGGTCGTAGTTGAACACGGTGAACCGCTCGGCCAGCAGCTCGGCGAGCGGGTAGCCGGCGGAGCGGTCGGTCGGGCCGCCGCCGATCATGATGACCACCGGGCCGCTGCCCAGCCGGTCGAAGGCGATGGGCGTGCCGTCGTTGGAGATCACTTTATCCACAGGTGATGCCTTTCTCTGGTGTCGTTCCTGTGCGAGAAGCGTGCTCTCCGCGCTGGTCCGGGGGCATCCGTGGCGTTCACGGAATTGCTACGGAATGAGGTACTGATTCTGATTCGCGGGGATATCGGTGTCGGCCATGATGACGGGGTGACGACTACCGGTCCCGGTTCGGTGTCCAGGCGGGAAGCCCAGGTGCTGGAGGCCCTCGGTGAGCAGCTGTCCAACTCCGAGATCGCCGGCAGGTTGCACATCTCAGTCAGGACGGTCGAGAGCCACGTCTCGTCGCTGCTGCGCAAACACGGTGTCGCCGACCGGAGGTCACTGGCCGACCTCGGTCGTACGGTGACCGGCGAGGTGGCGGGTCTCCCGGCCGCGCTCACGACGTTCGTCGGCCGCGCCGGGGAACTGGAGCGGGTGCTCGCCGCGTTCGACGACGCCCGGCTGGTGACGCTGTCGGGCCCCGGCGGGGTCGGCAAGACGCGCCTCGCCGCGGTGCTCGCCGAGACGGCGGCGGCCTCCTTCCCCTCCGGCCGGGCCTTCGTGGACCTGGTCCCGGTGCGCGACGGGTTCGTCGCGCAGGCCGTCGCCGCCGCGCTCGGCGTCACCGAGCACCCCCGGCAGCCCCTGGAGTACGCCATCGCCGAACGGCTCGGGCGTGGCAGGTCGCTGCTGGTCCTGGACAACTGCGAGCACCTGCTCGACGCGGTGGCCAGGTTCGCCGAACGGCTGCTGGCGGCCTGCCCCGGCACCAGGATCCTGGTCACCAGCCGCGAACGCCTCGCCGTCGCCGGGGAGCGGATCGTGCGGATCGCGCCGCTGCCGCTCTCCTCCGACGCCGAGGTGCTCTTCCACGACCGGGCCACCGCCGCCGATCCGGACTTCGCCGCCGACCCCGGCACGGTGACCGACATCTGCGCGCGGCTCGACGGCATGCCGCTGGCCATCGAACTCGCGGCCGCCCGCGTCGCCTCACTCGGCGTCGAGGGGCTGCTGGCGGCTCTGGAGGACATCCTGCGCCTGCTCTCCGGCGCCAGACGCAGCGACGAGCGGCATCGTTCGCTGCGCGCCGTCATCGGCTGGAGCTACAACCTGCTCGACGAGGAGGAGCGCCGGTTGCTCTGCCGGCTGGCCGCCTTCGCCGGCGGATTCGACCTGGCCGCGGCCGTCGCGGTGACCCCGGACGGCACCCGCGGCGCGGTCGCCGACGTGCTCGGCCGGCTCGTCGACAAGAGCCTCGTCACCCACGGCGCGGCGGGCCGGTGGCGGCTGCTGGACACCGTCCGCGCCTTCGCCGCCGACCGGCTCGCCGACGGCGACGAGCAGGAGGAGGTACGGCGACGGCACCTGAGCTGGGCCGAAGCCACCGCGACGGACCTGACCGGCCGCCTGGACGGGGAGTGGCGCGACGACTTCGACGCCGTCGCCGACGACCTGCGGGCGGCCCTCGCCGCCGCCCCGCCGGGCCCGGACGCCATCCCGCACCGGCTGGCCAGGGCCCTGGCACGGCTCACCTACGCGCGCCGGTTCCTGATGGAGTCCCTGGACCGCTACCAGCAGGCGGCCCAGCGGGCGCCCACCCCCGGTGAGGCGGCCAGGGACCTGCGCGCCGCCGCGAACTGCGCACGGGTCAGCACCACCTCGGGGCCGCAGGTGTTCGAGCTGCTGCTCGCCTCGGCCGAGCAGGCCAGGGCGGCCGGTGACGGCGACGCGCAGGCGATCGGGCTGGCGCTGGCGGTGGAGCGGGTCTGCAGGTCTCCCGCGACCTTTCCCACCGAGATCCCCCACGACCGCCTGTGCCGCCTGCTCGACGAGGCGACCGCGGCCGGTGACGCCCGCGACCCGGTGGTGGCGGCCTGCCTGGCGACCGCGGCGGCGTGGACCGCGGGGCCGGAGAAGTCCGCCCCCGACCCCGGCCTGGCCGCCCTAGCCTTCGACGCCGCGCGGGTCACCGGGGATCCGGTGCTCATCAGCGCCTCCCTCGACGCGATGAGCACCGCGGCGGGCAACGCCGGGCGGCTGCGGGAGGCGAACCGCCACACCGGTCTGCGCTTCGCCCAACTGGCCCTGATGGACCGCACCGACCCGTACTCGGCGACCGAGATCATCGACATCCTGGCCACCGCCGCGGCCGACGCCATCATGGCCGGTGACCTGCCCGCCGCCCTGCTCGCGGCCCGCCGGATCCTGGACGACGACCTGCTCGGCAACCACTCCTACATCTCCGCGGCGAGCCAGATCCCCGCCCTGGTGCTCACCGGCGACCTCGACCCGGCCCTGCGGTACGCGAGCGCGATGTGGGACGGCTGGCAGCGGGCCGGACGGCCCCCGGCGGGGTGGATGTCGCCCGCGGTGGCCACCGTCGCCCTCGCCTACGGGTTGCTGGGGGAGGAGCGCCGGTTCCGGCTGTGGCGGGCAAGGGTGCTGGAGGTGGCGGGCATCACCGACGCCCGCCACCACCTCCGCCTGGCCCCGATCGCCTTCGTGGACGCCCGGATCGCCGTCCACACCGGCGACCTGACCGACGCGGCGCTCCTCGTCGAACGCGCCTTCGCCGCCTTCCCCGCCAGCCGCTACGGCGGGTACGCCCGCGCCGCCGGAGCCGAGCTCGCCGTCGTCGCCGGGCTCCCCGACGCCCCGGAACGGCTCGCGCACGCCGCCGCCGCCGCGGACCAGAACGACTGGGCCGCCGCCTGCGTTGCCCGCGCCACCGGCCGGCTGCACGGCGACGCCGACGCCCTCGCGGCCTCGGCCGACGGCTGGGAGCGCATCGGCGCCCGCCTGGAACGGGCCTGCACCCTGCGACTGCTGCCCGCCCCGAAGCAGGCGTAACCGGGGCGTAAGAACTCGCGGCCGGCCAGGGGCGTAGCGTCGGAAGGGTGGAGAACAAGGAGGTCCCGCGCTGGGCGGGGGCGCTCGCCGGACTGACCGCCGGCGGCGTGGCGCTGGCGGTCGCACAGGTGGTCGCGAGCCTGGTGAATCCCGCGGCGTTCCCCGTCGTGGCGGTGGGCGCCGCGACCGTGGACCTGACGCCGGCCCCGGTCAAGGACTGGGCGATCAGGTCGTTCGGCGAGAACGACAAGACAGTCCTGATCACGGGTGTGCTCCTGGTGCTGGCCGTCATCGCCGCCGGACTGGGTGTGCTGTCCCTCCGCTCCCCCCGGTACGGCCAGGCGGGCCTGGCGGCATTCGCCGTCATCGGTCTGCTGGCGGTGCTGAGCAGGCCCGGCGCGATCGCTATGGACGCGCTGCCGACGGTCGTGGGCGTGGCGGCGGGGATGCTCGCACTGCCATGGCTTCTCGGCAGGGCGACGACCCGCCTGCCGTCCCCCGCGGCGGACGCGTCGCCGGAAGGGGAGGCGGATCGGCCCGCTGTCATGCGGGCGGGTGCTGAGGTGTACGCCTTCGACCGCAGGAGGCTGCTCACCGGTGTGGCGGGCGGTGCCGTGGTGGCGGGGGCCGGGGCCCTGGCGGGTGGGTACCTGAGCGGGCGGCGGGTGGCCGACACCGCGCGGAGCGCCCTGGCGTTGCCCGCCCCGGCCGTGCCCGCCGAGGCGCTGCCCCCGGGCGTGGACTTCCGGCTCAAGGGCCTGACCCCGTTCGTCACCCCCAACAAGGACTTCTACCGCGTCGACACCGCCCTGATCGTGCCGCACGTCGACCCCGCCACGTGGACCCTGCGCGTGCACGGCCTGGTGGACCGGCCCGTCGAGCTCACCTACGCCGACCTGCTCGGCCGCCCGCTCACCGAGGCCGACATCACGCTCACCTGCGTCTCGAACGAGGTCGGCGGGCCGTACGCGGGCAACGCCCGCTGGCTGGGCGTGCGCATGGCCGACGTGCTGCGCGAGGCGGGCATCCAGCGGGGCGCCGACATGCTGCTGTCCAGATCCGCCGACGGCTGGACCTGCGGCACCCCGGTGGAGGTGGTGATGGACGGCAGGGACGCGCTGTTCGCGATCGCGATGAACGGCGAAGCGCTGCCCGCCGCCCACGGCTACCCGGTACGGCAGGTCGTCCCCGGCCTGTACGGCTACGTGTCGGCCACCAAGTGGGTCGTCGACGTCAAGGTCACCAGGTTCGACACCGACGAGGCGTACTGGACGCCGCGCGGCTGGGCGGCCAAGGGGCCGATCAAGACCCAGTCCCGCATCGACCTGCCCGCGCCCAATTCCTCGCTCAGCCCGGGACGGACCACGATCGCCGGGGTCGCCTGGGCCCAGCACACCGGCGTGTCCGCCGTGGAGGTGCGGGTCGACCGGGGCGTCTGGCGGCAGGCGAGGCTCGCCCAGGTGCCGGGGCCGGACACGTGGCGGCAGTGGTCGCTGGACTGGGACGCCACGCCCGGCGAGCACACCGTCGAGGTGCGGGCGACCGACGCGGCGGGCCGTACCCAGACCGAGCAGGTGGCCCCGCCGGATCCCGACGGGGCGAGCGGATGGCACACCATCTCGGTCAGAGTCGCCTGATTTCGCAGCATTTGCCCTGGTAGAGATGGGGTTCCTGGTCGCTGATCGGGCTGACAGGGAGCGGATGGGCATCCTACGATCGACTGTCGAACAGGACAGGAGGCAATGGACGTGCTCCGCGACCAGAACCGCGGCGTCCGGTGGAGCCTTCCCGAGGGGCGGTACAACCCGGTGATCGGCGACGGGGTGCGGTGGCGTGACTACGAACTCGCCGCCGACGCCGCAGGGGCGAGCCCCCAGCCGGAACCCGGACCGGCCTCTCCGGTTACCTCGCCAGGACCCGACTGGTTCGACCTGCCACACCGGCCGCCCAGGCTGACCGACTGCCGGCCGTACGGCAAGCCGGGCGGGCTGGCACGCCCGGACCCGGAGATCGAGCAGGACATGGCCCGCGCGCTGCCGTCGGGCACGCGCTTCCCCGACCCGCGCGGCACCTGGATCCGCCTGATCAACGGCGAGGGCCCCGCCGACGACCCGTTCCGGGCGAGCAACTCCGCCGACTGCGCGCTCGCCACACTGTCCACCTGGCACGGCGAGCCGGTCGTCGCGGCGCCCAGGTTCCCGGAGTACGACCGGGTCGGCAAGCCGCTGCTCACCGGCGAGAGCGGGGGAGCGGCCAGGATCGAGCAGTGGGTCGGCCAGCGCTTCGGCTGCGTGGGGCAGGGGCGGCACGCCTACCCGCTGGTGGCCGACCGGCTCGCCGAGGCGGGCCACGGCGCCGCCGCGGTGCTGGTGGTGCGCTGGCCGGGCGGCGGCTCGCACGCGTGGAACGCCGTCAACTCCGGCGGCGAAGTGATCTGGATCGACGCCCAGCGCGGGCACATGGCCGTGGAGCCGCCGTACGAGGCGGTGACCGGCGTGTTCTGCGTGGTCCTCGACAGGAGAGGGGAGCCGAGGTGAACCTGGACCAGGCCAGGGCACTGGCCGAGGAGTACTTCAACGGGGTCAGACCCGCCGCCCAGTCCGTCGAGGTCGGCCTGTACGGCTTCCGCGAGGGCTACGTCGCCTGGGCGCGCGACAGCGAGCCCGGCAGCCCCTCCCTGCTGCCCGCCACGGTCGGCGGGGCGTGCATCGTGATCGACAGGACCACCGGCGAAGTGGTCATCAGGCCGCTGCTGAACCCGGAGACCGTCGCCGAGCAGTGGCCGGGCCGCAAACCCCGTTGAGCCGGGCGCTTCCCTGGGAGGGCGCCCGGCTCAGCGGAAATGCGCGGGGCCGCGAGGGGTGCAACTCGCCGGGCGGCCCCGCGCACGCTCATCCGGCGGCCAGCGACCCCACGATCGAGGCGCGGGCCGCCTTGCGGGCCGGGAAGACGGCGGCCAGCACACCGGCCAGCCCGGACAGCACGACGAACAGCGCGATCTGCCCCACCGGGATGTCGAAGCTGACGCCGTCGATCATCGCCCGCATCGCCGCCCAGCCGAACGCGCCGCCGAGGACGACGCCGACCAGCGCGCCGATCAGGCCCAGCAGCAGCGCCTCGACCGACAGCATGTTCCGGAGCTGCGGCCTGGTCAGGCCGAGCGCCCGCAGCAGCGCCGACTCGCGGGTGCGCTCGTGCACCGACAGCGACAGCGTGTTGGCGATGCCCAGCAGTGAGATGAGGATGGCCAGGCCCAGCAGGCCGGTGATGACCATCAGCATCATGTCGAGCGCCTCGTCGAACTGGCCGCGGACGTCGGTCGAGCTGCCGACCAGCACGGTCGGGTAGGCCGCCGTGGCCGCCTCGACCACCTTGCGGGCCTGGTCGGCGGAGACGCCGTCCTTGATGTTGATCAGCACCCGCGCGTCGGGGGTGCTGCCGAAGTAGCGTTCGTACTCCGGCTCGGCCACGGTCACCGAAGGCAGCTGGGACGACTCGCCGTCCAGGACGGCCACCACCTTCAGCGACACCGCTCCGGCCTTCTTGGTCTTCACCGGCACCTGGTCGCCCACCTTCACCCCGAGCTCGGTCGCCACGGAGTCGGCGAGCGCGACCTGGCCGGCGCCCAGGTTCTTCATCGAGCCCGACTTGGGGGTCTGGTTGATCGGGCCGCTGAACGTGCCGATCTCCATCTCACCCCGGCCGATGGCCGCGGTGGTGCGGCGGATCTGCAGCACCGAGCCCAGTTCGGGCTTGCCGCGCAGTTCCTCGCCGATCGAGCGCGGGATCGTCGAGTCGCGTGCCTGACTCATGATCATGTAGTCGACGGGGAACTGGTCGTCGAGCTTGTCGGCCATGGTCACCCGGGTGGAGGCGGTGATCACCGAGATCAGCGTCATCAGCGTGACGCCGATGGTGAGCGCCACGGTGGTGGTCGCCGCCCGCTTGGGGTTGCGTCCTGAGTTGTCCACCGCGAGCCTGCCCGGCACGCCGAACAGCTTGGCGGGCAGCCAGCCGACGAACGCGCTGAGCGGCTTGACGATCACCGGCCCGAGGATCAGCACCGCCAGGAAGGTCAGAGCGCCACCCCCGACCACGGTGAACAGCGCCTGCATGCCGGGCTCGGTCGTCACGCCCACGACGGTGGCGCCGATCCCGGCCAGCAGGAAGAGCGCGGCGGAGATCGAGCGCAGCAGGCCGGTGCGGAACGTCTGCTCCTCGACCTGGCTGCGCAGCGCAGCGATGGGGGCGACCCTGGTCGCCGAGCGCGCGGGCAGCAGCGCCGCGCCGACGGTGACGACGAGGCCGACCAGGAGGCCGACCGCGATCGTGCGGAGGTTCAGCGACACGCTCGCGCCGGTGGGGAGGGGGGCGTCCATCGCGCTCAGCACGGCCATCGCCCCCGCGCCGAGGCCGTACCCGGCGAGCAGGCCGAGGACGGAGGAGAGCAGGCCGACCACCGCCGACTCCAGCAGGATCGAGCCGAACACCTGCGAGCGGGTGGCGCCGATGCACCGCAGCAGCGCCATCTCCTTGGTGCGCTGCGCGACCAGGATGTTGAAGGTGTTGTAGATGACCAGCGCGGCCACCAGCATCGCCACCAGGCCGAACAGCAGTAGCCCCACCTTCATGACGTCGTTGTCCACGCCGGAGCTCTTGGCCAGCTCGGCGGCCAGTTCCTGGCCGGTCAGGACCGTGTGGCCGGAGCCCAGCGCGGCGGCGACCGTCGCCTTGAGCGCGTCCGGGTCGGCGCCCGCCACGTCGATCTCGCGGAAGCCCTTCTCACCCGTCATCCGTACGGCCGTGTCGGCGGTGAACCCGACCGCGCCCGTGTAGGCCAGCTCCTGGTCCACGCCGGTGTCGAAGACGCCGACGAGGGCGAACTCGTGCTCGGTGTTCTTCCGGTCGAGCACCTTGATCGTGTCGCCGACCTTGAAGCCCTGCGTCCGCGCGGTGTTCTCATCGACGATCGCCTGGTCGTCGGCCGCCGGAAGGACGCCTTCGGTGACCACCGTACGGTTCAGCGGGCCGTCGGCCACCGAGAGGGCGGTGCTCGGGAAGTCGCCCGCGGCCTTGCCGTTCTTGCCCAGCAGGGGAGCGTTGCCGCGGACCAGCCCCCGGGCGTCGGTGACGCCGTCGAGCGCGCGTACCTTCTCCAGCATGCTCGCGGGCAGGCGCTTGTCGCCATCGGCCAGCACCGCCACGGTCACCTTGCCGGCCTCGGCCGTGACCTTCTGCGAGAAACCGGCCTCGATGGTGTCGGTGAGCACGAACGTGCCCGCGATGAAGCCCACGCCCAGCGTGATCGCCAGGGAGGTGAGCAGCAGGCGCAGCTTGTGCGCCCGCAGGCCGGCGAGAGTCGTCTTCAGCAACTCACGCCTCCAGCTTCATCAGCGTGTCCAGCACCGACTGCGGCGTCGGCCGGTCCAGCTCTGTGACCAGCTCGCCGTCGCGCAGGAAGACCACCCGGTCGGCGTAGGAGGCGGCCACCGGGTCGTGGGTGACCATGACGATCGTCTGGCCGAGCTCACGCACGCTGGTACGCAGGAACGACAGCACCTCGGCGCCGCTGCGCGAGTCGAGGTTGCCGGTCGGCTCGTCGGCGAAGATCACCTGGGGCTTGCTGATCAGCGCGCGGGCGACCGCCACCCGCTGCTGCTGGCCGCCCGACAGCTCCGTCGGCTTGTGGGCCAGCCTGTCACGCAGCCCGACCGTCTCGATGACCCGGTCGAACAGCAACTGGTCGGCCTGCCGTCCGGCGATCTCCAGCGGCAGCCGGATGTTCTGCTCGGCGGTCAGCGTGGGCAGCAGGTTGAACGCCTGGAAGATGAAGCCGATCCGCTCCCGGCGCAGCATCGTGAGCTGCTTGTCGGTCAGGCCGGTCAGTTCCACGTCGCCGATGTGCACCGAGCCCGAGCTCACCGTGTCCAGCCCGGCCAGGCAGTGCATCAGCGTCGACTTGCCGGAACCGGACGGGCCCATGATCGCCGTGAAGGCGCCGGTGGCGAACGCGACGTCCACCCCGCGAAGGGCGTGCACCTCGGCGTCGCCCTGCCCGTACACCTTGGTCAGGCCTCTGGCCACCGCCGCGGGCGGGGCCTGGCGGTGGACATCTGTGAGAGTCACGTTCACTCCTTGCTCGCGTTCAACAACGTGACCAACGCTATGAGCGAGTAAAGGAGGATTAATGAGTCTTGAGAATGGACTTTGGGTAAGCCGGGAGATGACCCGTATCAGCCTTTCGGCCGATCCGACGGAATGATCAATCGCCTTTCGTACGCATACACCACCACCTGCGCCCGGTCGCGCAGCCCCAGCTTGGCCAGCACCCTGCCCAGGTGCGTCTTGACCGTCGCCTCCGCCAGGTCGAGGTGCTCGGCGATCTCCGTGTTCGACAGGCCGCGCGCCACCATGAGCATCACCTCCCGCTCGCGGGTGGTGAGCGGCGCGGCGCCGGGCGGCTCGCCGGTGGGCGCCGACGGCATCATCGAGGCGAACCTGGCGATCATCCTGCGCGTCGTGCTCGGCGCCACCACCGCGTCGCCGGCGTGCACCGAACGGATCGCGCTCACCAGGTCCGCCGCGGGCACATCCTTGAGCAGGAACCCCGACGCGCCCGCCTTGAGCGCCGAGAAGGCGTACTCGTCCAGGTCGAACGTGGTCAGGATCAGTACCTTCGGGCCGTCGATCAGCGCGGTGGCCTCGACCCCGTCCATCCGCGGCATCCGCACGTCCATCAGTACCACGTCGACCTCGGTCGTGCGCAGGACCTCCAGCGCCGCCACGCCGTCGGCGGCCTCGGCGACCACGTCGATGTCCGGCTGGGCGCCCAGCACCATCCGGAAGCCGGCGCGCAGCAACTCCTGGTCGTCGACCAGCATGACGCGGATCACGCCGCTCTCACCTCCGGGACGGGCAGCGTCGCCCGCACCTCGAAACCGCCTCCGGCGCGGGGGCCGGTCCACACCGCTCCGCCGTACATGCCGACCCGCTCCCGCATGCCCACCAGCCCGTGCCCGTCCGGGCCGCGGACCACCGCCGCGCCCCTGCCGTCGTCGGCGATCCGCACCGACACCTGCTGCGGACCGTAGTCGATCTCGACCACGGCCGTGACCTCGGGGCCGCCGTGCTTGAGCGCGTTCGTCAGCGCCTCCTGCACGATCCGGTAGATGACGAGCTGCTCGCCCTCGGGCAGCTCCGGCGGCGTCCCCTTGATCGTCAGCGCGACGGGCAGCCCGGAGCCCCTCACCATCCCGGCGAGCTGCTCCAGCCCCGGCTGCGGCAGGTAGTCCGCCGGCGAGCCGCCGTCCTGCCGCAACACCCCCACGAGGCGCCGCATCTCCGCCAGCGCCTCCCGCCCGGTCTTGGAGATCGCCTGTACGGCGAGGCGCGCCTGCTCAGGGTCGCTGTCGATCGCGTACCCGGCGCCGTCGGCCTGGACGATGATCACGCTGACATTGTGGGCGACCACGTCGTGCAGCTCCCTGGCGATTCTCGTCCGCTCGGCCGCCGCGGCCATCTTCGCCTGCTGGTCCCGCTCGCGTTCGGCCCGCTCCGCGCGCTCCTCCAGACCCTCCAGGTAGCGGCGGCGGGTTTTGGCGTAGATCCCGGTAACCCAGACGGTGACGACGAAGAACGTACCGCTGAAGAACATGCCGAGCGTGGCATTGTTCCAGCGCACCAGGGCCAGGAAGATGCCCAGCTCGGCCACCGCCCCCGCGGCCACCGCCCAGGGCAGCGCGCCGTGCGAGGCGACCGCGAACAGCGCGATCAGCACCGCGAAGTTCGCCACGAACGGGTCCCCGCCGACCACCCACTGCCCGAAACTGATCAGCGAGATCGCCGCGAACACCAGCCGCGGGTAGGTGTTCCGCCAGAACAGCGGCACCAGCAGCGCCGCAGAGATGATCACGTAGCCGAACAGGCCGAAATGGACGGCCAGACCGGTCAAAGCGGCGTACGTCGAGGCGTTGACCACGCACAGCCCGATCAGCGGCGCGAGCCAGAGGACGTCCGCGAGGGTGCTGTGGCGCCTGGACCAGGCGCGAATCCGGCCGAACACATCATTACGATACGTAGGAGCGGGAGTGGATCTGTCCGCCTCCAGGCGGAGGTTCATGTACGACCCAGGTCGCACTTTTCGCGGGCTTACGCGGCCCTTACGCGGTCTTTGCCATTCTCGTTTTGGGAGCGCCCTCGGGCGAGTAAAGGGAGATCGTGATGGCGGATCATGATCGTGATGCCGGGTCGCGCGGCGAAGAGGAAGCGCCGCGCGACCCAGGCCCTGAGCGCCACCCGGACGGCCTCCCGCCAACGTCGGCGCCACTCGATCCCGCGGATCGTGGCGCATCCTCATCGGGTGGCGGCGAACCGGCTCCTTCTCCTTCAGAAGACTCCTTCCGTGCCTTCTTCCGCCAGAGGCCCGCACAGATCCTCACCGGTTCCCGCTCGTAGGAAGAGCTCGCCCACGTCGCGAAGGTGGTGGCGGAACTCGGGGGGATGGATGACCTCGAATTCCGCACCCACCGCGGCGAGGATGAGCACCGGCCAGTCGAAAGCGTCCACCTGCAGCCGCAGGTGGCAGGAGTGGTCGTCGAAAGGCGGCGGCGTCGGCGGCGGGCAGGTCGCGCGGGCGGAAGCGGGTTCCGGTGGCAGCGACGGGGATCGTCGGCCGCCACGTGGTGGACCAGCTCATGTGGGCGGGCGTCGGTGTGCGGGCGCTGACCCGCAACCCTGTGGCGGCCAAGCTGCCGCCGCAGGTGGAGGTTGTCGAGGGCGACCTGACCGCACCGGCGAGCGTGGCCGCCGCGCTGGAGGGCGTGGAACGGATGTACCTGTTCTCCGTGGAGGAGACCGCGCGCGAAGTCGTCGCGCTGGCCAGGCAGGCGGGGGTGGGGCGTGTCGTGGTGCTGTCGGCGGCGTCGGTGACCGCCGGCCTGCACACCAACCCGGTGGAGCAGGCGGTCGAGGAGTCCGGGCTGGAATGGACACATGTGCGGCCGTGCGGGTTCATGACGAACCTGTCGCAGATCTGGGCTCCGTCCATCCGGGCTGAGCGGGTGGTCCGCTACCCGTTCGCGGACGAGCCGATGAACCTGGTCCACGAGGCCGACATCGCCGCCGTCGCCGTCACCGCTCTGCTGGAGGACGGCCATCACGGTAGGGCGTACACGCTGACCGGGCCGGGGCTGGTCAGCGTTCGCGAGCAGGTGGCGGCCATCGGCGACGCGCTCGGCGAGCAGGTCCGCTACGAGGAGGTCAGCCGCGAGCGCGCCCGTGAGCTGATGAAGAGGCAAGGAGGGTTCGCCGCCGAGTCGGCCGACCTCATGCTGGGCTTCATCGAGTACGGCGGCGACGCCGCGACCGGCGCCGACGGCTACGCCGACCAGGATTGGTCGGCGCTGATGCGGGTCTGGCCGGACGTGGAGCAGGTCACCGGACGCGCCCCGCGCAGCTACGCCGAATGGGCCCGCGATCACCTCGCGGACTTCCGCTGACCGCCGGCGGTTTTCCTGGGCGCCCCCGCGACCGTTCGAGGTCGGCGCGGTGAAGTCGAACGGGCAGCCTGTGGCGATGGATGCGCAAGCGTTCAAGAAAGGCTGAGTGAGGGCCTTTAGCGGCCAAGGGCCTGTGGGCCCGGCCGGGGAAACGCTTGAGTGGAGCGAATTGGCTGGTGTTTCCGTTTGTGGGGCCGGTGGGATTCGAACCCACACTGTAAAGCACCTAAAGCTTTCGCCTCCTGCCGTTGGGCTACGGCCCCCGTTCGCCTTATCCCTCACCAGTCCGGGAATGGCAGTTCCGGCAGAGGAAACGCCGACTCTCCATTAGACGTGAAGCGTAAGCGGTCAGCTCTGCCAGACGCCGCCAATCTTACAGCCTGCGCAGGCCTGGGGAAGCCCGGCCGCACGCACCGCCCGCCCGGCCGCGCGGCCCTCTCTCGCAGGGTGCGGGGGAGCCGGTACGCCGACGGCTCCTTGCCAGGTCAGCGGCGGAAGCGGACGCGCCGGCGGACGGCGGTCGCCGACCCATTTGACGCCAAGAATTCACAGTCGGCGCCAATTTCGGATCGAGCATATTCAGCGAAAACGTCGAAAGAGTGGCGCATCGTGTTCGACGCGCCACTCTTCCGTATCAGCCCAGGCCCAGCTTCTTCGTGAGCCCGGCCACGTGCCCGGTCGCCTTCACGTTGTAGAGGGCCAGTTCGACCTTCCCGTCCGCGTCGATGACGAAGGTGGAACGAATCACCCCGATCATCTCCTTGCCGTACAACTTCTTGGCCCCGTAGGCCCCGTACGCCTTGTGCACCTCCAGCTCCGGATCCGACAGCAGCGGAAACGTCAGCGCGTCGTGTTCGGCGAACTTGGCCAGCTTGGCGGGCTTGTCCTTGGACACGCCGAGCACGACGAAGCCCTCGTCGGTGAGCCGTCCGAGGTTGTCGCGGAAGTCGCACGCCTGCTTGGTGCAGCCGGGCGTCATCGCCGCCGGGTAGAAGTAGAGGATGACCCGCTTGCCGCGATAGGCGTCGAGGGTGACAGAGCCGCCGTCGGCTGCGGGTAGCGTGAAGTCCGGCGCGGCATCGCCGGGCTGGAGCTTGGTTTCGGTCATGGGATCCTCCAGGAGTTCTCAGTGCGAGAACTTACCCGCCTGCCCGCTGTGCCGTACGGCACCGTGACCTGACAGACTGATCACGGCGGGTGAGATGACGGTCGAGAGGAGAGCCATGGCGGACACCGATCCGGATGAATTGGAGCGGCGCATCGCGCAGACGCGCGCGGAGCTGGCGCAGACCGTCGACGCCATCGCCGAACGGGTGAGCCCGAAGCGGGTCGCCCAGCGCGGCGTGGACAGCGTCAAGGCGAAGGCGGAGTACTTCGTGACCTCGGTCGGCGACTCGCTCGGGGTGACGGCCCGCCCCGCGCGGTTCGGCGACGAGGCCGACGACCTGTGGGACGACGAGCCGCCGAGCCTGGCGCCCGTCCTGATCGGCGTGGGCGCGATCCTGGTGATCGGCGCCGCCATCGCCCTGTTCCGCAGCCGCAGGCGCCGGTAGCCGAGGTACGGGGCGCCCCGAGAGCGGGGCGCCGCCGTAAGAGATCGGTAATGAGGGTGGTTCTCCCCGGGCGCCGGGTTCGTGGGTAACGTGATCTTCAAGGCGGGCCCGCCTTTTGCTCCAGTTCATCGTGAAGCGGAAGGAATCGCCTGTCATGCGTAGAAGACGCGTAGCCGTACACGCCATCGCCGCGACCGCGTTACCCCTGGCACTCCTCGTGAGCCAGTCGCCCGCGCTGGCCGCGGACTGTCCGGTCCCGACCGACCAGTGGGAGTACGTCGATCTAGGCGTCGAGGGAGTCGTCTCCGACATCAACAATTCTGGGCAGATCGTCGGCGAGTTGAGGGGCGGGGCGTCGAACGGGCGCGCGTTCCTCTGGCAGGACGGGCAGTTGACCGTGCTCCCAACGCTCGGCGGCTATCCAACGGGCCGGGCCACCGGAATCGACGACGAGGGCCGGATCGCCGGGTACTCGGAAGCCACCGACGGGAAGCTGCACGCCTTCCTGTGGGAGGGCGGACAGATGCGGGATCTCGGCCTCCTCGGTGGGAAGGGCGTCCTCACGCGTGGCGTCAAGCGCGGGGTGGTCGTCGGCCAGGTGGTGACGGACTGGTCCACGGCCGCCGGTCAGCGCGCGTTCCGGTGGCAGGGTGGCCAGGCGATCCGCCTGAACACCTCCCCGGCGAGCGTCGGAGTGGCGGTGAACGACGCGGGCCAGATCGCGGGCACCCACAAGATCACGCCCTCGGCGGGGCCGTACTCCGAGCGGACCGACCGGGCGTTCGTGTGGCAGGGCGGTGTCACCCGGGACCTGGGCACCCTCGGCGGCAACTGGAGCACGGCCGTCGCCATCAACGATCGCGGCGAGGTACTGGGCGAGTCCGCGATGGACGCTGGCGGCGTCTTCTCGCGCGGCTTCGTCTGGAGCGCCGCCACAGGGATGCGGCCGCTCCGCGAGGAGGGTTCGGGCGGGGCCACACCGGCCGACATCAACGACGCGGGCCTGATCGTCGGCGAGTACGGCTGCTCCAGCCCGTACGGCGACAGCTACGCGGGAGTCTGGCAGGGGTACGACAGCCGCCCGCTCAGGCTGCCCGACCCCGGTGGCGCGTACACCGCCACCCCGAAGGCCGTCAACGACAAGGGGGAGATCGCCGGTTTCATCTCCAACGGAGTCGGCGCGCCCCGGCTCGTGCTCTGGCGGCCCAGGACGAGCGGCTGACCTGGGGGCTCAGAGGAAGGTCTTGCCCTCGCCGCGGTAGGTGGGGACCTCCTCGACCACCCGGTCGTCCTCGATCAGGTGCAGGGAGGCGAAGCGCTCGCACATCTCGCCCGCCTTCGCGTGCCTGAACCACACCCGGTCTCCGATGCGCAGGTCCTGCGCGGCCTGGCCGAGCAGCGGCGTCTGGACCTCTCCGGCACCCTCGTCCGCCGAGTACGTCAGGCCCGCGGGCAGGTACGGCTGGGGGAGCCGGTTGGCCCCCGGCGTTCCGGAGGCCGGGTAGCCGCCGCCGAGCACGGTCACCACGTCCAGGGCGGGACGCCGTACCACGGGCAGGGCGAAGAGGGCGGCGGGCCGTCCGGTGAAGCCCCGGTAGAAGTCGAACAGCCGGGGATGGAAGAAGCCGGATCCCGCTGCCACCTCGGTGACGGCCTTCTCCCGCACGGTCTTCTCGATGCTGCCGGTGCCGCCCCCGTTGACGAACTCCAGGTCGCAGATCTGCCGGACCGCGTTGACGATGCGGCCCCGCCGGACGATCAGCTCGCGTGCCGACCGGCCCTGCATCACCCGGATGGCCTTGGCGAACGCGGCGCTGCCCGGCGGGTCGTCGCCCACTCCGGCGATCTGGGCCTCGTAGGCCATGAGGCCGACGAGCCGGAGCCCGGGGCGCTTGGCGAGGTCGGTGGCCAGGTCGACGGCGTCCTCGGGCTCCCGGATGGGCGAACGCAAGGCACCTGCCCGGAACCGCCCCCCAAGGGCGACAAATCCGGCGTCGATGTCCATACATATCCGGATTTCTTGGCGGTTGGCCACCTCGGACACCGCGGACTCTATGAAGTCGAGATGGTCCGTGCTGTCCACCATGACGGTGATCTCCCGGGCCGCCCTGGCGTCCCCGGCCAGCCGGGCGAGCGCCTGCCGGTCCACGGTCGGGTAGGCCACCACGATGTCCCGCACCCCGGTGGAGACCAGCCACAACGCCTCGGGCAAGGTGAACGCGAGCACCCCGTGGAACCCGGGCATACCCAGCACCCGCTCCAGCACGGCCCTGGACCGGATCGACTTGCTGGCCACCCGGATCGGCTTGCCGCCCGCCCGGCGTACCAGGTCGGCCGCGTTGGCGTGGAGCGCGGCGAGGTCGAGAACGGCGAAGGGTGGGTCGAGCGCGGCCGTGGCCAGGTCATAGCGCTGTCGATCGTCCATACCAGCAGGGTAGCCGTCATTGAATATGAGTCCAGTTCATATTAACCGCACCCCTGGAAATCCCCATGATCGTGCAAACGGGCGGCGAGGAGGGCCGTCGGCTGCTAGCCGGGGGCTGTACCTCTGGTCGGTGTGATGACAACTCTCCAGGGGATCCTGCCGGGCGCGGCCTCCCGCCCCGAGCAGGAAACCCCCAGGCGCAGGGCGAGCAGGGCGCTCAAACCGGCGCGTACACCCGCCGGGGTCGCGGTGGCGCTGGCCCTGACAGCAGGGCTCGGCCTGACCGCGGTCGAGGTCGTCGCCGCGCTGATGGGCGAGCGGATCGGCCTCGTACCCGTCGACCAGGCCGCGGACCTGGCGGCGGAGCACCCGTGGTCGAACCCCTTCGTGGTCGGCGGCGCGCTGGTCGCCGCGGTGCTCGGCACCATCCTGCTGCTGCTCGCGCTGCTACCGGGCCGGGCCAGGCTGGTGGCGGTGGAGACCACCGACCCGCGCCTGGTCATCGGCATCACCCGCTCGGGCCTGCGGCGCACACTGCGCGCCGTGGCCGAGGACGTGGAAGGGGTGATCCGGGCGAAGGTACGGCTGCGCCCCCGGCAGATCGAGGTCGTCGTGGTCACCGAGGCCGACCGCACCGGCGCGACGCTCCGGCAGGTCGGCGCCGCGGTGGGGGACAGGCTGAACGGCCTCGGCGCCCTCTGCGCGAGCGAGGTGGTCGTACGGCTGCGCAGAAGGGGCCTGTGATGCGGCAGTACACGGGCAACAGGGTCGGCTTGGCCGTCGTCGGCGCCATCCTGCTGGGCGCGGGCGCGTACACCTTCCTGCGCGGCACCGGCACCCTGCCCGCGCAGCCGAAGGGCGCCCGCATCCTGCGGCCCGGCCTGGCCGCCTACCTGGCGCAGCACCCGTGGGCCTGCTGGGCGGCCGCGCTGGTCCTGGTGCTGTTGGCGATGCTCGCGCTGCGCTGGCTGCTGATGGCGGCCGGTTGGGGCCGGATCGGCAGCCGCGACGGCACGGGCACCGCGCTGCTCTGCGTCGGGCTGAAGGACGTCGAAGGCGTCGGCCGGACACGGGTCAGGGTCGTCGGGAAGCAGCGGCTGCGCCTCGCGGTGACCTGCCCGCCCGCCGCCGACGTCGGCGCCGTGGCCGGCCGCCTCGACCGCGAGGTCGTGGGCCGGATCAGGCGCGAGGTCGGCGACGACGAGATGGGCGCGCTGGTCAGACTGCACGTACGGCGAAGCGGGCCGGTCAGCACTCGATGATGTTGACGGCGAGCCCGCCGCGCGAGGTCTCCTTGTACTTGTCGAGCATGTCGCGACCGGTCGCCTTCATCGTCCGGATGGCCTTGTCCAGCGAGACGAAGTGCTTGCCGTCGCCGCGCATCGCGATGCGGGCGGCGGCGATGGCCTTGACCGAGGCGACCGCGTTGCGCTCGATGCACGGGATCTGCACCAGCCCGCCGATCGGGTCGCAGGTCAGCCCCAGGTTGTGCTCGATGCCGATCTCGGCGGCGTTCTCCACCTGCTCAGGCGTGCCGCCCATCACCTCGGTCAGCCCGGCGGCGGCCATCGAGCAGGCCGAGCCGACCTCACCCTGGCAGCCCACCTCGGCGCCGGAGATCGACGCGTTCTCCTTGAACAGCACGCCGACGGCCGCGGCGGTGAGCAGGAAGCGGACCACGCCCTCGTCGTCGGCGTGCGGCAGGAAGCGGTTGTAGTAGGTGAGCACGGCGGGGATGATGCCCGCGGCCCCGTTGGTGGGGGCGGTGACGATGCGCCCGCCGGCGGCGTTCTCCTCGTTGACGGCCAGCGCGAACAGCGACACCCAGTCCATCGCGTGCAGCGGGTCCTGGGCGGGCGACTCGGACTGCAGGCGGCGGTGGAGCTGGTGCGCCCGGCGCTTGACCTTGAGGCCGCCGGGCAGCACGCCCTCCTTGGCGATGCCGCGCCGCACGCACTCCGACATGACCCGCCAGAGGGTGAGGATCTCCGCCCGGATCTGCTCCTCGGTACGGCCGAACGCCTTCTCGTTCTCCATCATCAGCCCGGAGATCGACAGCCCCGTCTCCGCGCAGTGCGCGAGCAACTCGGCGGCACTCAGGAAGGGGTACGGCACGACCGTGTCGTCCGGCTTGATCCGGTCCGCGCCGGTGGCGTTCTCGTCGACGACGAAGCCGCCGCCCACCGAGAAGTAGACCTTCTCGCGCAGCGGGTGGCCGTCGGCGGTGAAGGCGGTGAAGCGCATGCCGTTGGGGTGCTCGGGCAGCGAGATCTTGCGCTCGAAGACGAGGTCCTCGCCGATGACGAAGGGGATGGTCTGCGTGCCGTACAGCTCGATGGTGCCGGCGGCGCGCATGGCGGCCAGCCGGTCGTCGACGGTGTCGACGTCGACCAGCTCGGGCTTCTCACCGGACAGTCCGAGCAGGACCGCCTTGTCGCTGCCGTGGCCCTTGCCGGTCAGGCCGAGCGAGCCGTACAGGATGGCCTCGACGCGTGCGGTCTTCTCCAGCAGCCCGTCGTCGTGCAGGCCGCGGGCGAACTTGTGCGCCGCCGCCATGGGGCCGCCGGTGTGCGAGCTGGACGGGCCGATGCCGATCTTGAAGAGGTCGAAGACGCTGATCGCCATTGATGATGCGCCCTTCAGGCGGGGGATCGAAGGCCGGGGCCCGGAAGGGCCCCGGCGGTTGCGGGACTATGAGTCGCCGGAGGTCAGCGCGGTGTACTCCTCCGCGCTCAGCAGGTCCTCGGGGTCGCTGTCGAGGCGGACGCGGAACATCCAGCCTTCGCCGTAGGGGTCGTTGTTGACCAGGTCGGGGGTGTCCACGACGCTCTGGTTGACCTCGACCACCTCGCCGGAGACCGGCGCGTAGATCTCGCTGACGGACTTGGTCGACTCGACCTCGCCGATCGAGTCGCCGGTCGCCACCGTGGCGCCCATCTCGGGAAGCTGCACGTAGACGACGTCACCGAGAGCCTCGGCCGCGAAGGCGGTGATGCCCACGGTCACGGTGCGGCCGTCGTCGAGGCCGGCGACCCACTCGTGCTCCTTGGTGTAGCTCAGGTCGTCGGGGATGTTGCTCACTTGTTCCTCCTGTAGAAAGGCAGCGCGACCAGGTCTACCGCCTCATGGCTGCCGCGGATGTCCACGGCCAGATCTTCACTTACCCCAGTGTCCACGTAGGCGAGCGCGATGGGCTTGCCCAGGGTCTGGGACGGGGCCCCGCTGGTGACCTCGCCGACCACGGCGCCGTCGTGCGTGACCGGGTAACCGTGGCGCGGCACCCGGCGGCCCCGCGCGACCAGGCCGACCAGCCGACGGCCCGGCGGGATGTCCTTGAGCGGCTCCAGCGCGGCCCTGCCGACGAAGTCGCCCGGCTTGTCGAATTTCACCACTCTGCCCAGGCCCGCGTCGAACGGGGTGAGCTCGGCGTTCAGCTCGTTGCCGTACAGCGGCATACCCGCCTCCAGCCTGAGCGTGTCACGGCTGGACAGCCCGGCGGGCAGCAGGCCGTACGGCGCGCCCGCGGCGGTGATCGCGTGCCAGAGCGGGGTGGCGTCGGCGTTGGCGACGAACAGCTCGAAGCCGTCCTCGCCGGTGTACCCGGTGCGGGCGATCAGCGCCTCGCGGCCGTCGACCACGCCGGGCAGCCCCGCGTAGTACTTCAGCCCCTCCAGGTCGGCGTCGGTCAGCGTGGCCAGGATCTCCTGGGCGCGCGGCCCCTGCACGGCGATCAGCGCCCACTGCTCGGAGCGGTCCTCGACCACCGCGTCGTACGGCTTGGCCCGCTCGGCCAGCTCGACGGCCACCATCGGGTAGTTGGAGGCGTTGGCGACGACCATGAACTCCTCGTCGCCGAGGCGGTAGACGATCAGGTCGTCGAGCACCCCGCCCCGCTCGTTGACGATCATGGTGTACCGGGCACGGCCGGGCGCCAGCGCCGACAGGTGGCCGACCAGCGCGTAGTCCAGGGCCTCGCCCGCCTGCGGCCCGGTCACGAAGATCTCGCCCATGTGCGAGAGGTCGAACAGACCCGCGGCCGTGCGGACGGCGTTGTGCTCGGCGGACTCGCTGCCATAGCGCAGCGGCATGAGCCAACCGGCGAAGTCGGTCAGCGTCGCACCGAGATCCTGGTGGATGTCTCGCAACGGTGTAGGTCGGGACATAGTTCGCACCTCACGACAGATTGGATGCCAGCATCCTCCCCCTCTGTCATGGTTGCCTGAGAGCTTCGCCCGGTGTTTTGCCGGACTTTCACCTTCGGCGAGGCCACAGGCCTGCTTTCCAGAGCTCACCTGGTCCGCGCGGTCCTTTGCCTTGAGAGGTTTGCGGGGAGGGCTTGCTCCTTCAGGGGTCCTGACCGGATGTCAGGACGCTCTCCCGCACGGGGTCATCGGTGTCGGCCACCAGCCTAGTGTGCCCACGGGGGCGAGCGTAATTACCGCGCGGTGCCGAATGTCCCACCGGACGGGATGACCGCCGGGTCGTCCCAGGGGGCGACGGGCGGCTGTCATCCCTCGCATGCTGGACAATCCGCCACCGATCTCACTGATCGTGCTCAGGCCGTGACGCCTTCATGGTTACGATCGGCTGACGTCAAATCCACGACGACGACATGAGAACGCGTGATCGGTGCGGTGGAGGGCGGGCGGTCCGGAAACCTGCCCGCGGAGATGACGAGCTTCGTCGGCAGGTCGCGGGAGCTGGAGGACGCGACCGGGCTACTGGCGCGCGTCCGCCTGCTCACCCTCACCGGCGTCGGCGGCGTCGGCAAGACCAGGCTGGCGCTGCGCGCGGCCGAACGGGTGGCGGGCGCCTACCGCGACGGCGTCTGGCTGGTCGAGTTGTCCGCGCTGCAGGACGAGGCGCTGCTCGCGCACACCATCTGCGAAGCCCTCGGACTACGCGACCAGAGCGCCAAGCCGCAGCTCGACGTCCTGGTCGGACAGCTCGCCGACAAGCGGCTGCTCATCCTGCTCGACACCTGCGAACACCTGGTGCGGGCCTGCTCGTCCCTGGCCGAGGCGCTGCTGCGGGCCGCGCCCGGCGTACGGCTGCTGGTCACCAGCAGGCAGGCGCTCGGGCTGCCCGCCGAGCACGTGCTGGCCGTACCCCCGCTGGACGCGGTCGAGATGGGCGGGGACGCGGTACGGCTGTTCGCCGAGCGGGCCGTCGCCGTGCAACCGCGCTTCGAGCCGAGCGGGGCGGTGCTGCGACTCTGCCGCAGACTGGACGGGATCCCGCTGGCGATCGAGCTGGCCGCCGTACAGCTTCGGGTGTTCTCGCCCGAGCAGATCCTGGAGAACCTCGACGACCGGTTGTTCTCGGCGGGCAGCCGTACCTCGATGCCCCGCCACCAGACGCTGCGCACCGCGATCGGCTGGAGCCACGAGCTGTGCGAGCCGCTGGAACGGCTGCTGTGGGCCAGGCTCTCGGTGTTCAGCGGCGACTTCGACCTGGACGCGATCACCGCGGTGTGCGGGCACGAGCCGCTCACCCCGCAGGGCGCGGAGCGGGCGCTGGAGGGACTGATCGAGAAGTCGATCGTGCTGACGGCCGGACGCCGCTACCGGATGCTCGACACACTGCGCGTCTACGGCCGCGAATGGCTCGCCCACCTCGGGCAGGAGGCCGACCTGCGCCGCCGCCACCTCGACCACTACCTGGGCCTCGCCCGCTGGTTCCACCAGGAATGGAAAGGGCCCGACCAGATCGGCTGGTCGCGGCGCATGTCCGGCGAACTCGCCAACATCCGGGCGGCCTTCGACCACTGCTGGTCCGACCCCCGGGAGCACGAACGCGGCCTGGACATGGCCGGGCACCTGGTCTGGTTCTGGGTCGCCTGCGGCTACCTGCACGACGGCAGACTCCAGCTCGACCGCGCGCTGGCCCGCTGCCGGGGGCCGAGCGCCGCGCGGACCGCCGCACTGTGGGCGTGCGCGTGCGTCGCCATGACGCAGGGCGACCACGACACCGCCGAGGACCTGCTCGCCGAAGGCGCGACCGAGGCTCGCGCACAGGACGACGAGATGGGCGCCGCGTACATCCTGACCCTGCGCGCCGGGCTCGCCCTGCTGCGCGGCGACCTCACCGAGGCGCGCGTGATCGCGAGCCTCGCCGAGCGGATCCACCACGACCTCGGCGACCCCGGGTTCGGTGTCCTGCTGTCGCTGTCGGTCCAGGCGCTCGCGCTGCTCTGCCAGGGCGGCGAGGCCCTGGAGCCCGCCGAGGCCGTGGTCGAGCAGATGTGGCGGCTGGCCGACACCTTCGGCGGACGCTGGCTGCGCTCCTACGCCGACCACCACCTGGCCTCGGTACGGCTGGCGCGCGGCGACATCGCCGGGGCCGCCGCCCTGGCCCGCCGCTGCCTGGAGACCAAGTGGCGGCTGCGCGACCACGTCGGCACCGCCCTCGCCCTCGACCTGCTCGCCAGGATCGCGGTCACCCGCGCCGACGGCACCCTGGCCGCCCGCCTGCTCGGACTGTCCCACCAGGTGTGGCGGGCCCAAGGGGCGGTGGGGATGGGCTCTCCGGCGTTCGCCGAGCCACGGCGGGCCTGCGAGGAGGCGGCCTGCGCCCTGGTCGGCGACCACGCCTTCGACGCCGCCTTCGCCCAGGGCACCCGCCTCAACCTGGACACCGAGGTCCCCCGCCTGTTCGCCTGAACCCCTCATCCACCTCCACGACGTACGGGAGGCCGACCAGCAGATTCATCCGGTGGTCGGCGGTTTTCGGTGGGGATGGTCGGGCAAGGCTGCGGACATGGGGGAAAGAGGGGTTGGGCTGGCGCGGGCTCATGGGGTGTTCAACCTGGTGGGCGGGGTGTGGCCGCTGGTTCATATGCGGAGTTTTGAATTCGTGTTCGGGCCGAAGCGGGACAAGTGGCTGGTGCGTACCGTCGCGGGGTTGCTGGTGGGGGTGGGGTGGAGTCAGTTGCGCGTGGCGCCGACCGGTGAAGGGGTCGTGTACGCGCGGCGTATAGGTGTCGCCGCCGCCGCGACGCTGCTGACGGTGGAGCTGTACTACGTGCCACGCGGTGTGATCAGGCCGACCTACCTGGTCGACTCCGTGCTGGAGGCGGCCTGGATCCGGGCCTGGGTGCGCTACACCCGCCTCCTCGACTGAACCGACGGCCTGGTGATTGTGCCGCCGTATCTCCAGCGGGTCGGCTAGTTCGCTGAGATCGGGGACAGTTCGGCCCACACCGCGTGGCCCACCGCCTGTGTGCCGCGACAGCCGACCCTGGTGGCCAGTGCCGTGACCACGAGCAGGCCCCTGCCGCGCTCGGCGAGTGGAGTCACGTCCTGGGGGAGGTCGAACCTGGGGGTACCGTCCCAGCCGCAGTCGTAGACGGTGACCCGGATCGTCGTGACTTTACGGGCCAGTTCGACCATGAAGGTGCCACGGGAGTGCCCGCTGCTCGTGTGGGCGATGGCGTTGGCCGCGAGTTCGGCGACGATCTGCTCGGCGTCGTCCCGGCAGGAGGAGTCCTCCAGGAGGAATCGGATGAAGCGGCGGGCCCGGGGAACCTGGTCCGGTCGGCCAGGGAAGGTTCGCCGGTAGGTCATACCGCCGGGCCGGAAGCCCACCATCGCGTCGATCAGGGCTGGAGCCACGTGTCCAAGGCACAGGTTCTCGCTGCGCGTCATCAGCCACCTCCGCTTGTCTAACCTGCCTAGCCATCGTCTGAGTGACTCTAATGTCACTGTCGGTGACGATGCTGTCAAGGGAGCTGCGGGAACTGGGTTAGGCAACCTAGGCTTTGGCCATGACGAGCCTGGACCCCGACGACCCGCGCCCGCCGTACAGACAGGTGGCCAACGCGCTTCGGGCCGCGATCCTGACCAGGAAGCTCGAGCCGGGGGAGAAGCTCCCCTCCGGAACCGAACTGGCGAAGAAGTACGGCGTCGCGCGCATGACCGTCCAGCAGGCCATTCGTCTCCTCCGCGACGAGGGGCTGGTGTTCTCGCGGCAGGGGAGCGGCGTGTTCGTACGCGAGCGCACCGAGCGTCCGGTCGAACTGCGCCCGCATCTGGAGCGCGCCTTCGACGCGGAGAGCGTCTCCATCGACTTCGCCGGATTCTCCGGCGAAACGCTCGCCGGGATGCTTCAGGAACCGCTGGACAAGGTGCGCATCGGACGGCTTACCCCCGACTCGATCACCATTCGGATGCTCCTGCCGGACCTGGAACAGCCGATGCTCCTGCCCTGCCTGGCCGACGACCTCGCCGGCGATCCCGCCGTCGGGAAACGCGCCCGGCGGATCATGCTACGCAGTACCCAGGCCATCACCGACGGCGTGCACGAACTGGCCGACCTCGGCTTGGTGAAGAACGCTTCGGTACAGGTGCGGACCTACGCGGCGACGCCGTCGTTCAAGCTCTACCTGATCAACCACGAGCAGGCGTTCTTCGGCTTCTACCCGGTCGTCAAGCACACAGCCCGCCTCGACGGCGAGCAGAAGGACCTGTACGACGTCATGGGCAAGGACTCCGTGCTGTTCCACTACGCGCTCACCGAGGACCCGTCCGCCGCGGCCTCGCAGTACGTCGCTCAGGCGCGGTCCTGGTTCACCAGCATGTGGACCACGATCAGTCGGGAAGCGGAGATGTGAGGCGTCGTACGGCACTCTCGACCCGATCACGGTCGGGCGGATCGGGCAACGCCCAGACCTCGGCCGCCGCCGCGTGTTTGTCCGTGAGCTTGTCGAGCAGCGCCTGCTCCTCCTCGTCGAGAAGCTTCCCGCCGACGATGAGCTGGGTATAGCGGACGGTGTCGACGATGGCCGACTTCACCCGTTCGTGCGCGAGGTAGGTGTCCAGGTCACGCTCCCAGCCACGGGTGAACTCCGGAGCCATCGCCCCCACCCATCGGGCGAGTACGGCGTCGCGCTCGTCATCGGCGTAGCCCATCTTGTGGAAGTGCACGGCGAGCTCATAGAGCGGATCGCCCCACAGGGCTAGTTCCCAGTCAAGGAAGACCACCCGCCCCGAGCTGAGAATCATGTTCTTGCGGTGGATGTCCGAGTGGACCAGCCGGAATGGACGCGAGGTGAGGGAGGACCACCGGTCACGCGTCGAGGCCAGCGGGTCCGCAGGAATCCCGAGAACGGAGAACAGCCGGCCGAACTCTCCGCCGAACGTGTCGTGGACCCCCTGCGTGGTGTCCGACAGGACACGCGCGAAAGCGCCGGTGTCCCCACTCTCGGGCCAGGCCACGGGCAGGTCGGGCAGGTCTTCCGGGGGAACCGCCGTGAGCTGGGCGAACAAGTCGACCACTTCGGCCAGCACGACCGGAGGTACGTGCTGTCCTCGTGGCGCGAGGTCGTCCAGGACGTCGCCTGGGACGAACTCGTGAACCTGGTAGGCGGGCGACTCACAGACCTGCAGAAGCCTGGGAGCGTGAGCCACGTACGGGGCGATGGCGGTCAGCACCTCGTGCTCGGGCCAGATGCGCAGGTCGACGTTGTCCGCGTCGTGCATCGGAATCCGCACGATCACCGGCCCGGACGGGCCGTCGATCCGCACGTTCTTGTTGTAGAAGCCGCTGGTCCCGGCGTCTGCGAGGGCGGCCTGATAGAGGTCGATCGTCATCCCAGCAGCCCTCGCAGGTGGTACGTCATCCGGGCCTCCAGCGCGCTGTGTGAGTCGATGGGCTCAATTGCGGCCCAAGCCTGCCGCGCGGCCTCGCCCACATTCTCGTCCGGCCGCTCCACGACCTCCAGCAACTTGTTCGCGGTGGTGATCAGGGTCGGGTAGACCTCGACGGCCAGAAGCTCGCCGACAGCCCAGCGGGCCGACGCCGCCGCCAGATCAGGTTCCTCGTTCCGAACGTGCAGGCAGGCCCGGAGCAGCTCGGCCCGCGCCCGGCCTGAGCGGTAGCGGGCCTTCTCCAGAGCGGCACAGGCCGAATCCAGCGCGGTGGACGCCTCGGCGATCTCGCCCAGTGCCAGCAGTGCCTGGCCCAGCGCGCTGTACGCTTTGCCGACCTCGTGCGTCGCCCCAAGATCACTGTTGGCTTCAACCGCCGCACCCGCGGCGGCGATCGCTTCGGACGGGTTGGTCCAGGCCAGCAGTTCCGCCCGGTTGGTGCAGATCAGCGCTTCTCCGACGATCGTCCCGGCCTGCCGGTAGTGCCGGGCGGCCTCCTCCAGGTGACGATCCGCGGTGGTGAAGTCATAGGAGAACCGCGACGCCAGGTGGACCAGCCGAGCCAGGTCCCCGAGGAACACGTGGTCATCTGGCGGGCACCCCTCAACGACCTGCCCGGCCAGCTCGAACGCCTGCCGGAACCGGCCCTGGGCCATGTGCAGGTCGGCGGCCCACAGCCCGGCCGGGCGGCGCGCCGCCCCGCTGTGAACGGCCAGCACGTCGGTGTAGATGCGCAACGCGTGAGCGGTCTGCCCAGAGATGCGACGACCGTGGGCGGCGGAAACGGCCAGGCGCGCCCCGGCCTCACTGTCGAGCCGCCACACCGTTTCCGGGGTCAGCGCGTTGATCCGCGTGGAATCGCCAAGAAGGACCGCGGCCTCGGCCGCCAGGCAGGCGGCGGTCTCCTCCAGCGCGGGGTCACCGCCGTCGTCCAGGTGAGCGCGTATGTCGGAGATCAACCCCGTGATGCCCTGCGCCCCGCCGTACGCGGTGATCCGGTCGGCGTGGGCCAGGAGTTCGCCGTCGCGGACCGTGCCGGCGTGCAGGCCGTGAAAGACCGCCTCACGAATCCCCGCCGCGTCGTCGGTCCGTTGGCTCCAGAGGGTGTGCAGGACGAGGTGGGCGTCTTGGGCCATCTCCGGCGAGAGCCGTACCCGCAGCATGTCGGCCATGAGCTGATGCAGTTGAAAGCAGCCGTCGCCCGCCGGGTAGACGAAGGAGTAGGCGATCAGCCCCTCCCAGGCCAGCCGCCCGCCGGGGAGCTGGAAAGCCGCGGCCAGCCCCTGGAACAGGTCGTAGTCGAAGGTCCGGGTCACGCTCAGCAACTGCAGGTAGCGCCGCTCCTCCTCGTTGACGTGCTGCAGGAACCGCTGGGCGATCTCATCCTGGGAAACCACATTGCCCCTGGCCTGGCTGTCGGTGGCCAGATGCAGGTAGAACGGCAGGCCGACGCTCGCCTGGGCGATCACCTGCCGCTGTGCCGCGTCGGTGACCCCGCTGTCGGCGAGCAACTCCAGACGCGCCTCCATCGCCAGCCCCTCGATGGGCATCTGACGGATCACCTGCCGCCAGTCGGCGTCGTACGCCTCCCACCCGAGCGGCTCCCGGCTCACCACCACGGTCAGGCCGCGATCGAGCTGCGCGGCCAGATCCCTCAGCCAGACATCGTCGACGGCGGTCCGGCCAAGCGCGTCGTAGGCGTCGACGAGTACGACGTACGGCACGTCGGCGCTGCAGGCGCGCAGGTCCTCGGCGAACAGGAACGTGACGGCGTCCACCAGTTCCGCGCCGGGAAGCACGTCCAACTGCCGCAGAGTCTCGTCGTCGCGCAGATGGCGGCGGCGCTTACGGGTGGCATTGCCCTTGTCCAGAACTTTGAGCAGTCCGACGGCAGTGCCGAAGACCGGCACACCGGAGGCGCTGTCGAGCACCTCCCTCAAGATCTCGCTGTGTTCGACGAAAGGCAGTTCGCTGCGGGTGAGCCCGAGATGCGGGTGGAGTCGTTGCCACAGCACCGCGTAGGCGATGTCATACCGGTCGAACCGCACTCCCTGCTCGCCGAACTGCCCGCGCAGTACGGCCAAGGCGTCCTCCTGCTGGCGATGGGCAGGGACCTGCAGATCAAGCGTCGCCACTCGATGGGTTTCCTTGGCCTGCTTGCCGAACTCACGCAGCAGCCGTGATTTGCCGATTCCGCCGACACCCGTGATGTTGAGGATTCTGGGTCCGTGCCTGCTTTGGGAGAGTTCCTCATCGAATACCTCAAATGCGGTTTCGCGGTTGACGAAACGGCGATGCAAGGCCGCGACCCGTCGAAACCGGGGTTCGAGGGGCATTCAACCTCTCTTGACGTAGAGGGAAAGCGTCTTCAGCTCGTTCCCCACCATCAAAGCCAGAGAGATCACTAATGGTCAACGGCTTTCCGGTATCCCACACCGGATGATTCCTAACAGGCGGCTACCAGGGCCTCGAAAAGGGCATAGTCGTCGGCTGCCTCCGGGTGCCACTGGACGGCCACGGCGAAGGGGTGGGTGTCGAGTTCGACCGCCTCGATGGTGCCGTCGGTGCTGTGGGCGGTGGGGGTGAGGCCGGGGGCCAGGCGGTCGATCGCCTGGTGGTGGTAGTGGGGGACGGTCACCGGGGCGGTGCCGAGGATCTTGGCGAGGCGGGTGCCCGGCGTGATCTCGACCGGCAGGTGGCCGTAGGTGGCGGGTGCGGGGGAGTGGCCCTCGTGGCCGACCACGTCGGGCAGGTGCTGGTGGAGGCTGCCGCCGAGGGTGACGTTCAGCACCTGAAGCCCCCGGCAGATCCCCAGGAACGGGAGTCCGGCCTCCAGCGCACTCCCCATCACCCCAAACTCAGCCGAGTCCCGAAATTTCCGGATGTAGCCGGTGCGGTCGTGGGGGGTGGCGGCGTACCTGGACGGGTCGATGTCGCCGCCGCCCGCCAGGATCAGCCCGTCCAGCCGCCCCACCAGCGGCGCGGGGTCGCCCGCCGGAGGCAGCAGCACCGGCTGCCCGCCCGCGCGGACCACCTGCTCGACGTACATGTACGGCAGCAGCGCCGTCGGCATCTCCCACACGGTGAACCGCGCGGTCTCGACGTAACAGGTGATGCCGATCACGGGACGGGACATGCGGTGCTCTCCTTGCTACAGCGGTGTGACGTACGCGCCCGAGATGCCGCCGTCCACCAGGAACTCCGACCCGGTGATGAACGAGGCGTCGTCCGAGGCCAGGAAGGCGACCGCCGCCGCGATCTCCGACGCCTCGGCGAACCTGCCGACGGGGATGTGCACCAGGCGGCGCTGCGCCCGCTCGGGGTCCTTGGCGAACAACTCCTGCAGCAGCGGCGTGTTCACCGGCCCGGGACACAGCGCGTTCACCCTGATGCCCTCCCGGGCGAACTGCACACCCAGCTCCCGCGACATCGCCAGCACCCCGCCCTTGGACGCGGTGTAGGAGATCTGCGAGGTCGCCGACCCCATCACCGCCACGAACGACGCGGTGTTGATGATCGACCCCTTGCCCTGCCGCCGCATGTACGGCAGGACGTGCTTGCAGCACAGGTACACGCTGGTGAGGTTGACCTCCTGCACCCGCCGCCAGGCGTCGATGCCGGTCTCCAGGATCGAGTCGTCGTCGGGCGGCGAGATGCCCGCGTTGTTGAACGCGATGTCCACGCTGCCGTAGGTGTCGAACGCCGTCTGGTACATCCGCTGCACGTCGGCGTCGCTGGTCACGTCGGCCCGTACGAACAGCCCGCCCACCTCGTCGGCCGCCTTGGCCCCGCTCGTCTCGTCGAGGTCGACGCACACCACCTTCGCGCCCTCCTGGGCGAACCGGCGTGCTGTGGCCAGCCCGATCCCACTGCCCGCACCGGTGATCACGGCGACCCGGTCCTGCAAACGCTGCATAAGCTACTCCGTTGCGATAAAGACGTTTTTGGTCTCGGTGAAAGCCGACAGCGCGTCGGGGCCCAGTTCTCTGCCGAGGCCGGACTCCTTGAAGCCGCCGAAGGGTGTCCAGTAGCGGACGCTCGAATGGGAGTTCACGCTCAGGTTGCCCGCTTCGACCGCGCGGGCCACCCGCAGGGCGCGGCCCACGTCGCCGGTCCAGATGGAGCCGCTGAGGCCGTACCTGGTGTCGTTGGCGATGCGGATCGCGTCGGCCTCGTCGTCGAAGGGGACCACCGACACCACGGGGCCGAAGATCTCCTCGGTGAACGCGCGGTCGGTGACCTGGGAGGTCAGCACGGTCGGCGGGAACCAGAAGCCCTTGCCACCGGGGCAGGAGCCCTGCAGGTACGGCGTGCCGTCGACGAAGCTCGCGACCCTGGCCAGGTGCTCGGCGCTGATCAGCGGGCCCATGTCGGTGGTCTCGTCGAGCGGGTCGCCGACCTTCATCTGCCGGACGGCCTGCGCGAGCCGTACCAGGAACTCGTCGTGGACCTCGCGTTGCACCAGGATGCGGGAGCGGGCGCAGCAGTCCTGGCCGGCGTTGTCGAACACGGCGGCGGGGGCGGTGCGCGCGGCCTTGTCGAGGTCGGCGTCGGCGAAGACGATGTTCGCGGACTTGCCGCCCAGTTCCAGGGTCAGCCGCTTGACCGTCCGCGCGCCCACGGCGGCGATCCGCTTGCCCACCTCGGTCGAGCCGGTGAACACGATCTTGGCGACCTGCGGGTGCTCGGCGAGCCGGGCGCCCGCGACCTCCCCTGCCCCAGGCAGCACCTGGAGCACCCCCTCGGGGAGGCCCGCCTGCACGGCCAGTTCGGCCAGGCGGAGCGCGGTCAGCGGGGTCCACTCGGCGGGCTTGACGATCACGGTGTTGCCCGCCGCGAGCGCGGGGGCGACTCCCCACGACATGATCAGCATCGGGTAGTTCCACGGCACGATCACGCCCACCACGCCGAGCGGCTCCTGGAAGGTGAGGTCCACGCCGCCGGGCACGGGGATCTGCCTGCCGTGGTTGCGCTCGGGCGCGCCGGCGTAGAAGTGCAGCACGTCGCGGACGGTGCCGGCCTCCCAGCGGGCGGTGCCGATGGTGTGCCCGGCGTTGGCCGCCTCCAGCGCGGCCAGTTCGTCCGTGTGGCGGTCGACCGCCTCGGCGAAGCGGCGCAGCAGCCGGGCGCGGTCGCCGGGACTCACCTCGCGCCAGCTCGGGTACGCCTTCCTGGCGCGTTCCACGGCCCGGTCGATCTCGGCCGCGTCGGCGAGGTCGACGTCGGCGAGCACCTCCTCGGTCGCCGGATTGATGATCTTCACGTCTCGCCCTTCCTGGTCAGAGGCGCTCGAAGCCCCGGTACATTTCCCAGTCCGTCACCGCCGCGTCGAAGGCGGCCAGCTCCACGCGGGCGTTGTTCGCGTAGTGCGCGACCACCTCGTCGCCGAAGGTGTCGCGCGCCAGCTTCGAGCCCTCGAACAGGCCCAGCGCGTCGCGCAGCGTGGTCGGCACGGTCTCGGCGCCGGAGGCGTAGGCGTTGCCGGTGAACGCCTCCTCCAGCGGCAGCTCGTGGTCGATGCCGTACAGCCCGGCCGCGATGAGCGCGGCCACCGCCAGGTACGGGTTCACGTCGCCGCCCGGCACCCGGTTCTCGATCCGCAGCGAGTGCCCGTGCCCTACGAGACGGAACGAACACGTGCGGTTGTCCACACCCCACTTCACCGCGGTCGGGGCGAAGCTGCCGGGCACGTACCGCTTGTAGGAGTTGATGTTCGGGGCGTAGAGGAGGGTGAGTTCGCGCAGGCAGGCGAGCTGTCCGGCGATGAATCGGGCGCCGAGCTCGGACAGCCCGTGCGGCCCGTCCCCGGCCATGACGGGTGAGTTGTCCACAGACCGTAGCGATATGTGGATATGGCAGGAATTGCCCTCGCGCTGGTTCGGCTTGGCCATGAAGGTGATCGACCGGCCCGCCTGGGCGGCGATCTCCTTGGCGCCGTTCTTGTAGATCGAGTGGTTGTCGCAGGTGCGGAGCGCCTCGTCGTAGCGGAACGCGATCTCGTGCTGGCCGAGGTTGCACTCCCCCTTGGCCGACTCGACGTACATCCCCGCGCCTTCCATGTCCAGTCTGATCTTCCGCAGCAGCGGCTCGACGCGCGCGGTGCCCATCAGGGAGTAGTCGACGTTGTACAGGTTGGCCGGCGTCAGGTCGCGGTAGGCGCGCCGCCAGGCGTCCTCGTAACTGTCGTCGTAGATGACGAACTCCAGCTCGGTGCCGACGAAGGCGGCCAGTCCCCGCTCGCCGAGCCTGGCGAGCTGGCGGCGCAGGATCTGCCGGGGCGAGGCGAGGACGTCCCGGCCGTCCTCCCAGAGCAGGTCGGCCATCAGCAGGGCGGTGCCCTCCTGCCAGGGGACGCGGCGCAGCGTGGACAGGTCGGGCCGCATCACGAAGTCGCCGTAGCCGCGATCCCAGGAGGACATGTCGTAGCCGCCGACGGTGTTCATGTCGACGTCGACGGCCAGCAGGTAGTTGCAGCCCTCGGCGCCGTGGTGCAGCACCTCTTCGAGGAAGAAGCGGGCGGACAGGCGCTTGCCCTGCATGCGGCCCTGCATGTCGACCACGGCCAGGACGACCGTGTCGATCAGGCCGGCCGCCACGTCGTCGCGCAGTTCGTCGACCGAGAGGAAACCACCCGCCACCGTCACCCTCCAGGCTATTGGGCTAGTGTTAGACCATTGACGTGCATCGCGGGATCCGTTGTCAAGACCCGGGAACGAGAGCGACCATGAATCCGATGACCGTGCTGCGTCCCGTACGGGCCGGCAACGCCTTCGAGGAGACCGTGGAACGGCTGCTCCAGGCGATCAAGCTCGGCGTCGTCGCGCCCGGGGAGAAGCTGCCGCCCGAGCGGGAGCTGGCCGTACAGCTCGGCATCAGCAGGGTCACCCTGCGCGAGGCCATCCGCGCCCTGCAGGAGTCGGGCTACCTCGACGTACGGCGCGGCCGGTACGGCGGCGCGTTCGTCACCTACACCCCGCCCCCGCCCGCCGCCGGCGACCTGCGCCAGGCGGTCGCCGAGATGGGCGTCGACGACCTCGCCGACGCCCTCACCTTCCGGATGGCCGTCGAGTGCGGCGCTGCCCAGGTGCTCGCCACCAGCCCGCTCACCCAGGAGCAGCGCGACCTCCTGCGCCGCCGCCTGGCCGACCTGAACGCGGCCGCCCCCGGTGACTACCGGCGGCTCGACACCGCCTTCCACCTGTCCATCGCCGAGCTGACCGGCTCCACGCTGCTCGCCTCGACCTGTGCCGACGCCCGCCTGCGGGTCACCGACCTGCTCAACGCCATCCCGATGCTGCAGGTCAACATCGAACACGCGGCCACCCAGCACGAGGCCATCGTCGCAGCCATCCTCGCGGGCGACCCCGAAGCCGCGCGCAGAGCCGTCACCGAACATCTGGAGGGCACCGCCGCCCTGCTCCGGGGCTTCCTCACCTGACCCTCCGGTTCGCGGTGGCGCGGGGGATCGGGCATTCTGTCAGGGAGTGCGACTGGCGGCAAGAGGATGGAATCGACCATCGGGAAGCTCCGCGCGCGAGCCGACCGCCTGGGCTCCGCGAACCAGGGAGCACGCATGTCCGAAGCCCGCCTCCTGCCCGGCGGCCCGGTCGCCGAGAGCATCCTGAACGACGTGGCCGCCAGGGTCGCCGCGCTGCGCGCCACGGGTGTCACCCCGTCGCTGGCCACCATCCTGGTCGGCGACGACGACGCCAGCGCCGGGTACATCCGCATCAAGCAGCGCCAGGCCGCCGAGCTCGGCTTCGACTCGCCGCACGCGCACCTGCCCGCCGACGCCACCCAGGCCGACCTGCACGCCGCCATCGCCGGCTTCAACGACGACCCCTCGGTGCACGGGCTGCTGGTGCAGTACCCGGTGCCGGGGCACCTCGACTACGACGCCGCGCTGCAGGCCGTCGACCCGGACAAGGACGTCGACGGCATGCACCCGCTGAACGTGGGCCGCCTGTCGGTCGGCCTGCCGGGCCCGCTGCCGTGCACGCCCGCGGGCATCGAGGCGCTGCTCGCCCACTACGAGATCCCGGTGTCGGGCCGCGAGGTGGTGATCCTCGGCCGTGGCGCGACGCTCGGTCGGCCGCTGGCCATCCTGCTCGGGCAGAAGCGGCCCACCGCCAACGCGGCGGTCACCGTGGTGCACACCGGGGTGGCCGACTGGCCGCGCTACACGCGCCGGGCCGAGATCCTCATCGCGGCGGCCGGGGTGCCCGGGATCATCCAGCCCGAGCACGTCAAGCCGGGGGCCGTGGTCATCGGCGGCGGCGTGCGGTACGAGGGCAGGCGGCTGCTGCCGGACGTCGACGAGTCGGTGGAGAAGGTCGCCGGCGCGATCACGCCGCGCGTGGGCGGCGTCGGCCCGACGACCGTGGCGATGCTGTTCCGCAACGCGGTGACGGCCGCCGAACGAGCTTCCGGGGCGTAGCCGGATCCTTTCGCCTCGTAGCATCGTTTGCGAGGCATATGGGGATCTGGTTTCAGCAACGAATCGTCGAATCGGGGCGGCTGCCGCTGTTCTGCTTCTTCGTCGCGCTCATCGTCGCCTTCGTCGCGACCCGCATCAACGTCCGGCTGATCCGCGCCAAGGTCGGCTGGTTCCGCAACGTCAACGTCGGCGAGATGCACATCCACCACGTCGTCTTCGGCGTGGTGCTGATGCTCGTCGGCGGCGTCACCGGGCTGGTCGTCTCGGCCGGATCGGAGGTCGGCGACGCGGTGGCCGCGTCCATCTTCGGGATCGGCTCCGCACTCGTCCTCGACGAGTTCGCGCTGATCCTGCACCTGCACGACGTGTACTGGGAGGAGGAGGGGCGCACCTCCGTCGACGCGGTGTTCGTCGCCGTCGCCGTCACCGGGCTGCTGCTCATCGGGCTGCGCCCGCTGAGCTACGACTTCGGCACGTACGTCGCCCCCTGGGGGCTCCTCGTCGCCAACCTGGCGCTGGCCGTCGTCACGCTGCTCAAGGGCAAGATCTGGACCGGGCTCGTGGGACTGTTCCTGCCCGGTCTGCTGGTCGTGGGCGCGGTACGGCTGGCGCGGCCGGGGTCGCCGTGGGCGCACTGGTTCTTCACCACCCGCTCGCCGCGCAAGCTGGCCGTGGCCGTACACCGGGAGGAACGCTGGCGGCGGCCGGCGATCAAGGTGAAGATCGCCATCCAGGAGTTCGTCTCCGGCCGTCACGACCTGCCGTCCACGCGTCGGCGGCGGCCGTGACGGGCATACTGGGGGGCGTGCGGCTGCCGATCTTCCACCAGCGGCTCGTCGAGGCGTCCCGCGAGGTCTGCGGCCGGTACGGCCTGCTGCTCGCGGGCGGGTACGCGATGAGCGCCCACGGGTTCACCGACCGGCCCAGCCGGGACCTGGACTTCGCGACCTCGGGCGAGACGCCGCTGCCGCTGGTCGCCGAGGAGGTGGCGCAGGAGCTGCGGGGGCACGGGTTCCTGGTCGCCGTCCAGGAGAGCACGCCCCTTTCCGGCCGTCTTGAGGTGGCCGACTCCTACACCGAGGAGTCGTGCCGGATCGTCCTGCTCAGGGAGGCGTTGCAGGAGCCGCCGTCCGTGCTGGAGCCCTGTCCGGTGGTGGGGCAGGACGACGCGGTCGGGCTCAAGGTGCGAGCCCTGCACGATCGGGGGCTGGCGCGGGACTTCATCGACGTGGCGGCCGTTTCGGAGCTGTACTCGTTCCGGGAGCTGGAGCGCCTGGGGGCCGTTCACGACGACGACTTCCGCACCGAGGACCTGCTGGAGCGTCTGGAGACGGTGGACGCGCTGGCTGACGAGGGGTTCCTGGGGTACGGGGTGGACGAGGACGGGCTGGTGCGGATCCGGCGATTCGCTTACGCCTGGGCGGAGGACATCAAGCTCCGCAGAGCCGAGGACGGTGACACGCTTCGTGATCCTCCGGACCTTCCCGAGCTCGACTAGCCATGGGAAAGTGGTCCATTTCTGATCGTGAGCGCGGTCCGCGCTACAGGAACACGGTGGCCGAGCGGAGGGCCAGGCCGGCGCCGAGGGCGATGACCATGGCGGCGGTGCCGACCGGGGCCAGGGCGGACAGGCGGGCCGCCAGGCGTCGGCCGGTGGTGGCGCGGTGGGCCAGGCGGTCGGTGAGCTTGACCAGGAGGAGGCCGGTGGCGGTGAGCGTCCCCGCCATCCCCAGCCCGTAGGCGGCGACCAACGCCACCCCGAACCAGGTACGCCCGAGGGCGACCGCCCCCAGCAACACGATCAACGCCGACGGACTCGGCACCAACCCCCCAGCCACCCCCAAACCCACCAACCCAAACCGCCCATGCCCGTGGCCGTGCCCATGTCCATGCCCGTGGCCGTGGCCGTGCTTGTGTTCGCGGGCGGAGAGGAGGAGGCGGGTGCCGATGGAGGTGATCAGGAGGCCGCTGGCGATGCCGAGGGCCGCCAGGACGGACTCGCCCGCCAGCGCCGTGAACGCGCTGAGGAGCAGGCCGACCACGAGTACGCCGACCGTGTGGGTGGCCGTCACCGTCGCGCCGACGACCAGTGCGTCCCGGGGGCGGCCCCGGCGGCCGGCGAGGTACGCGGCCATGATGGTCTTGCCGTGGCCCGGGATCAGCGCGTGCCCCGCCCCGAGAACCGTCGCCAGCGCGAGCGCGAGCAACCCCAGCGGCACGGTGAGCGTGTCGGCGCCGATGAGGCCGGTGAACGTCCGATCCAGTGCGCCCAGCGCCTCCCCGATCGGCCCTCCCACCGAGAGCCCGGCCAGTTCGCCCGCCGAGCCGTCGGCCTTGGGAGCCGAGGACGCTCCTGCCGAGAGAGCCCCCGCCGGTGACTCCGACGGCATGTTCCGCGCTACGACGACGGCGACGGTGGCCGTGCGCTGGTCCAGGGGGTTGGCGAGCAGGTCGTCAGGGTAGCGGCGGAGTTCTTGGCTGACGCTCGACGACGGCACCGATGAGTGCGAGAGCCGTACCCCTTGGGTGGTTGCCGTGATCTCACGCCAGCCGATCCTGTCCGGCTCGAAGGCGTCGGTGAGTTCCACGACGCCCGAGACGGGGACGGTGGCGGACAGCTCGCAGGTCAGGCGGCTGGTGCGCAGGCCGCCCTGCCCGGGGGTGTAGGCGAACGCGGCTTCGGTGACCTGCCACGGCACCGGGGCGCCCGCCACGGTGAGCCGCCGGGCGGCGGCGAGGCCGGCGCACCGGCTCGCGGCGTACGCCTGCTCACCCGTGGCCTGTACGGCTGGCGTGGCCTGGAGCGTCGGCAGTTCGGCGGCGTCCACGATCGCGGTGCCCTCCACCCGGTCGGCCGAGATCCGCAGGCCGGTGTGGTGGTTGACGGTGAAGTTCCCCAGCGGATGCGCCGCCGTGCCCGCGTGCGCGGGTGAGACGAACAGCCCGGCCACCAGGAGCCCGCCCACGACCAGCGCCACGACGCTCATACGCCCGGACGGCGCGAGACGGGGCGGGGAGCCGCATCGGCTTCTGAGGGCCTCGACAAGGCGGGGAGAGCGGGGTGGGGAGTCGCATCGGTTCAAGAGGGCCTCGACAGGGAGGGGAGGGTGGGGTCGAAGTGGGGGTTGTAGCGGGTGGCGAGGGCGGCTGAGCGGGTGGGGAGGTTCAGGGCGCGTTCGATGAGGGCCCGGTGGTGGTGGAAGAGGGCGTTGCGCCAGCCGGTCGCTGTGGCCTTCCGCGCGTACGGGAGGGCTTCGCGGGAGCGGCCCGAGCGGTGCAGGGCCCAGGCGAGGGTGTCGGCGGCGATCGGGTTGGGGGTGCGGGCGTACTCGGCGCGGGCGTGCCGGACGGCGAGGGCGGGGTCGCCGTGGTCGGCCTCGAATTCGGCCCAGACGAGGTCGTCGCGTACCCCTGCGGACGCGGACAGGTGTCGCTGGGCGCGCAGCAGGGTCCAGTCGGGGGTCAGGCCCGCCTTGAGGCGTACCTCGCCGTATTCGATCAGGTACCGCGGGAGTGGCAGGCGGTCGATGACGGTCTGGTAGTGGGTGAGGGATTCGGGGAGTCTGCCGCTCAGGGCCAGGGCGCGGGCCTGACCGGCGAGGGCGGGGGTGAAGGCGGGGGAGGCTCGCAGCGCCTTGGCGTACCAGGAGGTGGCGGTGCTGAGCGCGCCTGAGCGGAGGGCGAGTTCGCCCAGGTAGAAGCGGCAGTAGGCGAGGTCGTCGGGGGTGCGGGCGTCGCGCAGGGCGTAGCGGAGGTAGCGGCGGGCCTCGGTCACGTCGCCGCGCAGTTCGGCTGCGTACGAGGCGCGGGCGAAGGCGGGCAGGCCGGGGCGGAGGGCCATCATGCGGTCGATCGCCGACGCGGCCGATTTCAGGTCGCCGAGCTGGGTTCTGGCGTCGGCCAGCACGCCGTACGCGCCCGCGCCGTAGGGGTTGGCGGCGACGGCGCGCTCGGCCAGCCGTACGGCGGTGGCGAAGTCGTGGCGGGCGGCGGCGAGGGCGGCGCGGCCGGTGAGGACCGTGTCGTCCTCCGGGGCCAGGCGGGCGGCCGTGGCCAGTGCGCCGTCGGCCTTGGCGTAGTACGACGGGTCGCCGGTGCGTCTGGCCTGTTCGACGTAGGAGGACCCGAGCTGCGCCCAGCCCCGGTAGTCGCCGGGCAGCCGCTTGAGCCGCGCCCGCAGGCTGTCGGCGGACGGCTGGCCAGGCCCGAGTGCGGCCGCTGCGGATACGGGGTCTGCGGGCGGGGGCTTCTCCGAGGGTGGGGCGGACACCGCGACCGCTGTGAAGAGCAGCGTGGCGGCCAGGGCGACGCCACCGAGCAGGGCGAGCGATCGCATGAGCGTGGTCCTCCGTTTCATGAAATAGGCGACAAAAGGGATAAATGGGGTATGGGGTGGGTGATCGGCCGGCCGGCGGGGGGCGGCCGGCCGATTGTGGGGGAGCGCTCGGCCGACGGGGGCGGCCGGGCGCTCACCGAAGGGGCGGTCAGGACTGGTTGACCGAGGTGTTGCCCGGGAGCGGGATGTACGGGAACGTCGTGCCGAAGGGCTTGTCGTTGCGGTCGACCTTGTCGCCCGCCGCCAGGGCCGGTACCGGCTTCCCCGTCAGCGCCGCCCCTGCCATGACCTGCAGCGCGATGTCCACCACGTCGTCCCCCAGCCGTCGCCCGTTCGGGAACCCCTGCAGGTCGCCGCCGAGCACCCCGAGTCGGTTCGGATCCTTGCTGGGCGGCACCGACATGTTCAGCCGCAGCATCTCGGCGGGCCGCAGCTTGCCCGCGTCCTTGTTGAGCGTCTGCGAGTTCAGGTCCGCCTTGATCGGCCCGTTGCCCTTGGCGATCCCGGTCAGGAAGATCTCCACCAGGTCGGTACGCGGCGTCTTGGGCGCCTTGAGGCCGTAGATGGCCTCCAGCAGCTTGGGCACCTCGGGCGAGGTGACCCGCTTGACCACGGCGGGGATCCCGGCGTCCTTGTCCGGCCCGATGGAGTTGAACGTGTCCTTCAGCCGGGCGGGCAGCACGACCTCGTTGACCAGCGGCTGGCCGAGGCGTGAGACCTGGACGAAGCCGCGCGGGCTCCACTTGTCGGTGGTGGACCACACGCCCACGACCGGGTTGCGCTTGGCGTCGCGCTTCAGTGCGAGGTCGCGCGCGGGCACCTGCAGGCCGAGGGTGTGCACGTTGTAGCCGCGGGTGGTGTCCTGGCCGACCTCGGACAGGTCGCCGCCGTACAGCAGGTCGAAGACGCGCAGGTCGAGGAAGAACGCCTCGTCGGACTGGCCGGCGAAGGTCCTGCCGCCGCCGGGCAGGCTGCGGATCGACTGGGCGCGCAGCGTCCCGTAGTCGGGCATCGAGGCGGGGCCGGTGTTGCTGGGCGCGACGACGCCGTTGGCGACGAGCGTCCTGGTGCCGCCGGGGGTGATCCGCTTGAGCGTGTACCGCTGGCGGAACAGCAGGTTGGGGTCGTTCAGCGAGGTGACGGGTCCGTTGTTGTACAGGAACGTGCTGTCGCCGCGCCGGTCCTCGTCGCGGAAGGTCCACTGGTAGGTGATGTCGGGGTGGGCGTCCCCGTCGTTGTCGATCTTGATGTTGTAGCGCGAGTTGGTGTCGAACGTGTAGAAGTTGGGGCCGCCACTGGGCTCCTCGAAGGGGATCCAGTTGGCCAGCAGCGTCACGGTGCCGGGCTTGTCGGGGCTGACGAACGCGTACACGTCGGTGTTGTCGTTGCGCGGGTCGCCGGCGATGGCCGGGGCCTCGCGGTGCGAGGAGGCGGTGCCGGAGTCGGTACGGAGCAGGGCGAAGGAGGAGGCGGTCAGCGCCGCCGCGAGGCCCAGCCCGATCAGGGCACGTCGGTGCTCCATGTTCGGTCCTTTCGCGGTCGTGTGGGTGACGAGAGGTTCCGGCCGGGTTCCTCGTCGCGGTATTCGCCGGGGCTCATCCTCTGGATGGAGAGGTCAACCAAAGTTGACATACTTAGGTCGTCAATTTAAGTTGACGGGTGTAGATCCGGGGTCGCCGGTCGTTGGAACCGGCGAAGAGAGCTGGAGAGGGGAACTCACGTGGCGGAGCTCGAGAAGGGGCCCGGTCGGTTACTGCTCGACTATGTGCGGCCGCATCGGGGCACCCTGGTGCTGGGCGGCGTGCTCGGGCTGATCGGGTCGGCGGCGGGGCTGGCGATGCCCCTGCTGGCCAAGTTCGCGGTCGACGCCTTCGGCGACGACCGGTCGATGGCCGGGCCGCTGATCGGGCTGACGGTCGCGGTGCTGGTGGGCGCGGTGGTGGCGGCCGGCGGGACGTACCTGATGGAACGCACCGGCGAGGGGATCGTGCTGGGCGCCAGGCGGCGCCTGGTCGACCGGATGCTCCGCCTCAGGGTGGCCGACGTGGACCGGCTCAAGCCCGGCGACCTGCTGTCGCGGGTGACCGGCGACACCACGCTGCTGCGCTCGGTGCTGACCAACGGCATCGTCGACTCGATCAGCGCGGTGTTCATGCTGATCGGCGCCATCGTCATGATGGCGGTGATGGACGGCGTGCTGCTGCTGGTCACACTGCTGGTCGTGGTGGTCATCGGCGGCATGACCGCGTTGATCATGCCGAAGATCCAGCGGGCCCAGCACCAGGCGCAGGAGGCCGTGGGCGAGATGGGCGCCGTGCTGGACCGGGCCCTGCAGGCGTACCGCACGGTCAAGGCCAGCGGCGCGGAGGACCGCGAGGTCGAGGTCGTCGGCAACGCGGCGGTCAAGGCCCGCGACCGCGGCCTGCAGGTCGCCGGATGGACCTCGCTGGCGGGCGTGTCCACCTGGATGGCCGTGCAGATCGCCTTCCTGTGCGTGCTCGCCGTCGGCGGCGCCCGCGTCGCCTCGGGCACGCTGGAGGTCTCCGCGCTGATCGCGTTCCTGCTGTACCTGTTCTACCTGGTCGCCCCGATCGGCCAGCTCGTCGAGGGCGCGGTCCAGCTCCAGAACGGCCTGGCCGCGCTCAAGCGCATCCGCGAGATCGAGGACCTGCCCGCCGAGCCGAGCGCGACCGCCCGCCCCGCCGGCGGCCCCCCGGTCGGCGTCCGCTTCGAGGACGTGGTCTTCCGGTACGGCGACGACCGCCAGCCCGTCCACGACGGCGTCACCTTCGACGTCCCCCCAGGCGGCCTCACCGCCCTGGTAGGCCCCTCGGGAGCGGGCAAGTCCACGGTGTTCGCCCTGCTCGAACGCTTCTACGAGCACCAGGAGGGCGTCATCACCGTCGGCGGCCGGGACATCCGCGACTGGGAGCTCGCCGACCTGCGGGCCGCGCTCGGCTACGTGGAGCAGGACGCCCCCGTGCTGGCCGGCACGCTCAGGGAGAACCTCGTCTTCGCCGCCCCCGACGCCACCGAGGAGGAGGTGCGCGCCGCGCTCACCAGGACCCGGCTCGACGACCTGGTCGGACGGCTGCCCGAGGGCCTGGACACGGCGGTGGGACACCGCGGCATCATGCTCTCCGGCGGCGAGCGCCAGCGCGTCGCCATCGCCCGCGCGCTGCTGCGCAGGCCGCGGCTGCTGCTGCTGGACGAGGCGACCTCGCAGCTCGACGCGGTCAACGAACTGCGGCTGCGCGAGGTGATCGCCGAGGTGGCCGCCGAGACGACCGTGCTGGTCATCGCGCACCGGCTGTCGACCGTCACCAACGCCGACCGGATCGTGGTCATGGAGGCGGGCGGCGTACGCGCGGTCGGCACCCACGACGAGTTGGTCGGGCAGGACGACCTCTACCGGGAGCTGGCCGCGACCCAGTTCCTCGCCAGGTAGCGCCAGCGGGGCTGGAGACTCCCCTGTCGACGACTCCAGCCGCACCGCTCGCCCGCCTCATTGCACACGCGACGGAAGTGATCTGTCACCGACATTCAGCCTGTCCCGAAAGACCTAGGTTGCAGGCCTTTAGCCGACTGCAATCAGGGGCCGCGACACTGGGCGGCATGGCGAGGGGCATTCTGCGGATCATCTTCACCGGCGACGATCTCGCCCGCGTGCGGGTCGCGTCACGCGCCGACCCGATGTGGGAGCTGGTCACCAGCCTGCAGCGCCTGCAGGCCGGTGACGGCGGCGCCGCCATGACCGGCTGGCGCCGCGAGGCCCGCGCCAACCTGGCCGAGGCCGGCCTGCTGCCGGAGGTGCGCGAACTGCTGCTGCCGCTGGCGCCCCGGGCCCGCTACTTCCCCGACTTCCTGACGCCGATCGAGGCGCAGCAGGGCATGGGAAGCGGCCTCGGCGCGCTGCTCGACACCCCGCCCTCCCGGGTACGCAAGGAGATGGAGCTGCTCCGGGCGCACTCGGGCCTGCCGGGACGACTGGAGGACCTGGCCCGGGCCACCCCGAGGTCGATGCGGGAGCTGGGCCGGGTCGCGGGCGGCTACTGGCAGGCCGCCCTGGCCGGGCACTGGGGCACGGTCGAGCGCGTGGTCAGCAGGGAGCGCGGCATGCTGGTCCGCCACCTCGCCGAAGGCGGCGTCGAGCAGATGCTCAGCATGCTGCCCGCCACCCGCTGGCGCGCCCCGGTGCTGGAGATCGACTACCCGGCCGGCGGCCGCGAGGTACGGCTGGCGGGCCGCGGCCTGGTCGTCGTCCCCTCCTACTTCTGCCGGGTCGCCCCCGTCACCCTGGCCGATCCCAGCCTCCCCCCGGTCCTCATCTACCCGGTGCCCCGCCGCAACCAGCCCTCCCCGCAGGCCAAGGACGCCCTGGCCGAACTGCTCGGCCGGACCAGGGCCCGGGTGCTGCGCTGCATCGCGCTGGCCCCCGGCTGCAGCACCACCGAGCTGGCCCGCCGGGCGGGCCTGCCGCCGTCGAGTGCCAGCGAGCACGCCAGGGTGCTGCGCCAGGCCGGACTGATCGCCAGCATCCGGCACGCCAACCTGATGCTCCATCAGGTGACCGAGATCGGCGACCGGCTGGCCGACGACATGTAGTCTTCGGGTGACATAGCTGAATATGTTCATTCAGAAGGGGAGACGTCATGGGCCGGACCGTGCGGGCGCCGCGAGGCACCACGCTCACCGCCAAGGGATGGTCGCAGGAGGCGGCCCTCCGGATGCTCCAGAACAACCTCGATCCAGAGGTCGCCGAGCATCCCGAACAGCTCGTCGTCTACGGCGGCTCCGGAAAGGCGGCGCGCGACTGGCCGTCCTTCGAGGCGCTCACCAGGACCCTCACCACGCTGGACGGAGACGAGACGCTGCTGGTGCAGTCCGGCCGCCCCGTCGGCGTCTTCCGCACCCACGAGTGGGCGCCCCGGGTGCTCATCGCCAACTCCAACCTGGTGCCCGACTGGGCCAACTGGGAGGAATTCCGCAGGCTGGAGGCCGCGGGGCTGACCATGTACGGCCAGATGACGGCCGGATCGTGGATCTACATCGGCACCCAGGGCATCCTGCAGGGCACCTACGAGACCTTCGCCGCGGTCGCCGACAAGCGGTTCGGCGGATCGCTGGCCGGCACCATCACGCTGACCGCCGGGCTCGGCGGTATGGGCGGCGCCCAGCCGCTGGCCGTCACCATGAACGGCGGCGTGGCCATCTGTATCGACTGCGACCCGCGCAGCGTGACCCGCAGGATCGAGCACCGCTACCTCGACGTGCAGGCCGCCGACCTCGACGAGGCGCTCAGGCTCGCCTACGAGGCGCGCGACCAGCGCAGGCCGCTCTCCATCGGCGTGGTGGCCAACGCCGCCGACGCCGTGCCCGAACTGCTGCGCAGGGGCGCCGAGATCGACATCGTGACCGACCAGACCTCGGCCCACGACCCGCTGATGTACCTGCCGCTCGGCGTCGACTTCGACGACATGGCCGCCGAGCGCGACAAGGACCCGGCGGGCTTCACCACCAAGGCCCGCGAGTCGATGGCCAGGCACGTGGAGGCCATGGTCGGCTTCCAGGACGCGGGCGCGGAGGTCTTCGACTACGGCAACTCCATCCGCGGCGAGGCCCAGCTCGCCGGGTACGGCCGCGCCTTCGACTTCCCCGGCTTCGTGCCCGCCTACATCAGGCCGCTGTTCTGCGAGGGCAAGGGCCCGTTCCGGTGGGCGGCGCTGTCCGGCGACCCGGCCGACATCGCGGCCACCGACCGCGCCATCCTGGAGCTGTTCCCCGACAACGAGCCGCTGGCCCGCTGGATCAGGATGGCCGGCGAGCGCGTCCACTTCCAGGGCCTGCCCGCCCGCATCTGCTGGCTCGGGTACGGCGAGCGCAACCTGGCCGGCGAGCGGTTCAACGACATGGTGGCCTCCGGCGAGCTCCAGGCCCCGATGGTGATCGGCCGCGACCATCTGGACTGCGGCAGTGTGGCGTCGCCGTACCGGGAGACCGAGGCGATGGCCGACGGGTCGGACGCGATCGCGGACTGGCCGCTGCTCAACGCCATGCTCAACACCGCCTCGGGTGCCTCCTGGGTGTCGATCCACCACGGCGGCGGCGTCGGCATCGGGCGTTCCATCCACGCGGGGCAGGTGACCGTGGCGGACGGGACCGCGCTGGCGGGTGAGAAGCTCAACAGGGTGCTCACCAACGACCCGGGCACCGGCGTCATGCGGCATGTGGACGCCGGCTACGACGAGGCGGCGGCGGTGGCGGCCGAGCGCGGCGTGCGCATCCCGATGCGCGAGGCGTGACGGGAAGGGCTGGGCGGGGCCGAGTGTTGGAGGTGGCGTGACGGACGGACTCGACGGGCTTCTCGACGGGCGGCGGCTGTCGCCTGTGCAACGGCGGATCGCGCACTACCTGTCCGAGCACCTGGACGAGGCGATCTTCCTGTCCAGCGTGGAGCTCGCCGAGCGGGCCGGCGTGAGCCAGCCGTCGGTCACCAGGTTCGCGATGGTGCTGGGGTTCGCGGGCTATCCGGAGCTGCGGCAGGCGCTGCGCCCGCTGGTCCTGGGCGGTGTCCGGCCGCCCAGGGACCAGCACCAGAGCCTGCTGCGGGAGGCGCTGGACAGCGAGATCCGCAACCTCACGCTGGTCCGCGACCGGCTGCCGGCGCTGCCGCTGAAGGAACTGGGCGAGTCGCTGGCGGCCACCGAGCCGCTGGCGGTGCTCGGGCTCCGGGTGTCGACCGGCCTGGCCACCACGTTCGCCTACTACGCCAGGCGCATCCACCCGGACGTGCGGCTGCTCACCCACGGCGGCTCTGAGCTGATCGAGGGGCTGCACGCCGCGCGCCGGGCGGGGGCCGACTGGCTGCTGGCCTTCGTGCTGCCCAGGTATCCGGCGGAAGCCGTACAGGCGCTGGAGTATGCGGAGAAGCTGGGGCTGAAGGTGGCGGCGATCACCGACAGGCCGGACTTCCCCGCCGAGGTCGTGCTGGACGCCCCGGTGGGGGAGCGGCTGGTGTTCGACTCGCACGCGGCGCCGCTGGCGGTGGCCATGGCCCTGGTGGAGGCCATGGCCGACGCGGCTCCGCTGCGTACCCAGGCCAGGCTGGAGGAGTACGAGAGGATGACCGACGAGACGGGGACGTTCCTAACCGGACAGCCGTCGCAGTGAGCGCAGCGACCACACGGTGGTGATCACGGCCAGCCCGATGAACAGGCCGAAGGCCAGCGGGATGGAGCTCGCGGACATGTCGCCGGCGAACAGCGCCCGGCCCGCCTCGACCGCGTGGTAGACGGGGTTGAACGGCGCGAGGGCCTGCATCCAGTCGGGCGCGAGCGAGATCGGCAGGAACAGTCCGGCGAGCAGCATGATCGGCAAGGTGAACAGGTTCACGGTCTGCGACATGCCGTTCTCGTCGCGCAGCGCCAGGGCCAGGCCCTGGGACAGGCCGGAGGCGAACAGGCCGGTCGCCGCCATCAGCAGCATCACGAGCAGCAGTTCGACGACCCCGATGCGCAGGCCCATCAGGGCGGCCACGAGCGTCACGACGAGCGCCTGGACGACCAGCATGACCATGTCCTTGCCGACCCGGCCGAGCACGATGGCCGGGCGCCAGGCCGGGCTCACCGCCATGCGCTCCAGCACGCCGTTGCGGATCTCCGAGATCAGCGAGAACCCGGAGAACATCGAGCCGAACAGCGCGATCATCAGCATCGCCGCCGGGGTGAACATGCGCAGCGCCTCGACGGTGGTCCCGCCCGGGGTCGTGCTCTTGAGCAGGGGGGCGAACATCAGCAGGTACAGCACCGGCTGCATGATGCCGAACAGCGGCCAGATCGGGTTCCGGAAGGACTTCTTGAGCTCGTAGCCGAGGAAGAGCCCGGTGTGCCGGATCATTCGGAGACTCCCGTGTCTCGAAGGGAACGGCCGGTCTTGGCCAGGAAGACGTCGTCGAGCGTCGCCCGGTCCAGGGAGATGGAGCGCAGGGCGAGCCCGTTCTCCTCCAGCAGGCGCAGCAGCGCGGGCAGCGCGTGCTCGCCGTCGTCGACGTAGACGCGCAGCAGGTCGTCGTCCACCCGGATGTCCCGGGCGTGCGGCTTCAGCACCTCCGCCGCCCTGGTCAGGTCGTCGAGCCTGAGCGTGACCACGTCGCCGGAGACCTCGCGCTTGAGCTCGGCGGGCGTGCCCTGGGCGACGACCTGGCCGTGGTCGACGATGACCAGGCGGTCGCAGAGCGCGTCGGCCTCGTCGAGGTAGTGGGTGCTGAGCAGGACGCTCGTCCCCTTCTCCCGCAGGGTCCTGATGCGGTCCCACAGGTTGGCCCGGTTCTGCGGGTCGAGCCCGGTGGTGGGCTCGTCGAGGAAGAGCAGCGGCGGGCTGTGCACCAGGCCGAGCGCGATGGCGACGCGGCGCTTCTGCCCGCCGGACAGGGTGTTGCCCGGCCGGTCGGCCAGGTCGGCGAGCTCCAGGTCGGTGAGGATCTCGGCGGCTCTGGCGGCGGGGTCAGGGACTCCGTGGATCCGCGCGGCCATGGTGATCTGGGCGCGCGGGCTGACGTCGTCCTCGACGCCGCCGCTCTGGCTGACATAGCCGAGCTTGCGGCGTACGGCGGTGGGCTCCTTGCTCACGTCGTGTCCCGCCACGATCGCGGTGCCCGCGTCGGGGGCGATCAGGGTGGCCAGCATCCTGATGGTGGTGGTCTTCCCGGCGCCGTTGGGGCCGAGGACGCCGAAGATCTCGCCGTTCTTCACCTCCAGGTCCACACCCCTGACCGCCTCGACGGTCTGGGTGCCTTTACGACTCTTGGTGGTGAAGGTCTTGCGCAGTCCCTGCGCACTGATGATCATGTGGGTCTCCTGTGGGGGTCAGGGAAGTTCGTCGTCCTCGACCTTCTGGGCCGCCTGCCGGCACCATTCGAGCTGGGCGTGGAGCATGCCGATGTTGAGCCGCAGGGTCTCGTCGATGTGCCTGGGCGCCCCGAAGCGCTGCTTGCTTCCGTAGGCGCGCTCGGACATGGCCAGCGACGCCGTGAGCTGCTCGGCGCGGGTGCGCAGGGCGTCCATGAGCGTCGGTTTGTCCAGACGGTCCATGAACGTTATCGCCACCTGGAACGGGTCTACCACTGGTTTGATCTCATACCAGAGGGTCATGAGCATCCGGTAGAACTCGTGCCTCCCGTCGTCCGTCAGCTCGTAGACCGTCTTGCCCGCTTTGCCGCTTTCGACGATCGTCAGCAGCCCTTCGTCGGCCATCTTGTTGAGACCGTGGTAGATCGACCCGTAGGCCACGTTCGCCCAGAAGTCGGCGCCCATCATCTCCAGTTGCCTGCGCACTTTGTAGCCGTGCAGGGGGCCGTCAAGGAGAACGCCGAGGATGAGAATACGGGTCGTCGAAGACATACTCAAGTTTGTATTAAAATTTGAATGATTGTCAATCATGAAAAGCTGACGCACATGAACGAACGACCGACCGCCCTGGTCACAGGGGCCTCGCGCGGCGTGGGCGAGGCGATCGCCAGGGCGCTGGCGCCCACCCACCGGCTCATCCTCGGCGGCAGGGACCGCGAGGCGCTCGGCGAGCTGGCCGCCGAGTTCCCCGACGCCGTCGCCTGGCCCGTCGAGCTGACCGAGGTCAGCGCCGCCGACGTCGAGGGTGTGGACCGGCTCGACGTGCTCGTGCACAGCGCGGGCGTGGTCACCCTCGGCAGTGTCGCCGAGACGCCCGCCGACGTCTGGCGCACCACGCTTGCGGTGAACGTGGTGGCCGTCGCCGAGCTCACCCGCCTGCTGCTGCCCGCGCTCCGCGCCGCGGCCGGCCATGTGGTCCTGATCAACTCGGGCGCGGGCCAGCGGGCCAATCCCGGCTGGGTGTCGTACGCGGCCAGCAAGTTCGCGCTGCGGGCCTTCGCCGACGGGCTGCGGCTGGAGGAGCCCGCGCTCAGGGTGACCACGGTCTACCCAGGCCGGGTGGCCACCGACATGCAGCGTGGTGTGCGCGAGCACGAGGGCGGCGCCTTCGAGGCGGAGAAGTACCTGGAACCCGCGACGGTCGCCCGCGCGGTCGTGGCCGCGATCGCCGCCGGCCCCGACGCGCACCTGACCGAACTGACCCTCAGGCCCAGGGGCGGATTGCCAAGTTAGGTAAGCCTTGGCTAAATTTCAGAGGGTGACAGAGATCGCGCCATACCGGCCCTTCCACGTGCGCGTCGCCGCGACCACCCGGCTCAGCCCGAGCTTCCTGCGCGTCACCTTCACCGGCGACGACGTCCAGGCGTTCGGCGACCACGGCTACGACCAGCGGATCAAGGTGATGTTCCCGCTGCCGGAGCACGGCCTAGCGGACCTCTCCGACGGCGGCGACTGGTACCAGCGATGGCGGGAGCTGCCCCAGGAACGCCGCAACCCGATCCGCACCTACACCGCCCGCGAGGTACGCCGGGGCAGGGGCGAGTTCGACGTCGACTTCGTCCTGCACGGCGACGGCGGCCCCGCCTCCGCCTGGGCCCAGCGGGCCGCCGCGGGCGACTCGGTGGTGATCGTCGGCCCCGACGGCAGGTACGAGGGCCCGCCCAGCGGCCTGCACTGGTGCCCCGGCGCCGCCACCCGGCTGCTGCTGGCCGGCGACGAGACCGCGGTGCCGGCGGTCTGCGCGATCGCCGAGCGCCTGCCCGCCGGCGCCGTCGGCCGCATCCTGCTGGAGGTCCCCGAACCCGAGGACGCCCTCGGCCTGCACCTGCCGCCCGGCGTCCGGGTCGACTGGCTGCCCAGGGACGGACGCCCGCACGGCGAACTCCTGGAGCCCGCGGTGATCCAGGCCCTCGCGGACCTGGGCGTCTCCGGCGGCGAGGGCAGCCCGGTCGAGGACGTCGACGTCGACACCGACATCCTCTGGGAGACCCCGGAGGACACCACCGGCGAGTTCTACGCCTGGCTGGCCGGGGAGGCGGGCGTGGTCAAGCGGCTGCGCAGGCACCTGGTCCAGGAGGCGGGCGTGCCGCGCGCCCAGGTGGCCTTCATGGGGTACTGGCGGCATGGACGCGCCGAGCCTCAATGAATGGGTTCATTCACTAGAGTGGCCCCATGCTCGCCGAAATCTCGCACATCGGACGTGACCCCGCCACCCACGGCTACGTCAGGGACGCATGGTCGCCCGCTGACCTGGAACTGCGCGAATGGTTCAGGCAGGAGACCGCACGGCGCGGCCTCGACCTGCACGAGGATCGCAACGGCAACCTGTGGGCCTGGTGGGGCGACCCCGAGCGCGAGCCCGGCGTCGTCACCGGCAGCCACCTGGACTCCGTACGGCAGGGGGGCGCCTTCGACGGCCCCCTCGGCGTCGCCTCCTCCTTCGCCGCCCTCGACCTGCTGAGAGAGCGGGCGTTCACCCCGGCCAAGCCGCTCGGCGTCGCCTGCTTCACCGACGAGGAGGGCGCCAGGTTCGGCGTCCCCTGCATGGGCTCACGCCTGCTCACCGGCGTCCTGGACCCGGCCAGAGCCGCCGCGCTGCGCGACGACGAGGGCGACACCCTGGCCGACGTGCTGGCCAGGGCGGGACGCGACCCGCTGGCGCTCGGCCGGGACGAGGAGACGCTGCGGCGGGTCGGCGTGTTCGTGGAGCTCCACGTCGAGCAGGGAAAGGGCCTGGTGGACCTGGGCGCGCCCGTCGGGGTGGCCGCCGCCATCTGGCCGCACGGCCGCTGGCGCTTCGACTTCCACGGCCAGGCCAACCACGCCGGCACCACCCGCCTGGCCGACCGCGACGACCCGATGCTGCCCTACGCGCGCACGGTCCTGGCCGCCAGGCAGGCCGCCGAACGGCACGGCGTGCTCGCCACCTTCGGCAAGGTCCGGGTGTCGCCGAACAACGCCAACGCCGTCCCCGGGCTGGTCTCCGCCTGGCTCGACGCGCGCGGCGCCGCGGAGGAGCCGGTCCGGGCGCTGGTGGCCGAACTGAGCGAGCTGTCGGGCGCCGAGGTGAGCGCCGAGTCGTGGACGCCCGTCGTGACGTTCGAGGAGGGGCTGCGCGACCGGCTGGCCGCCGTCGCGGGCGAGCGGCCCGTGCCCGTGCTCGCGACCGGGGCCGGGCACGACGCGGGCATCCTGGCCGGGGCGGGGGTGCCCGCCGCGATGCTCTTCGTCCGTAACCCCAGCGGCGTGTCCCATTCACCCGCAGAGCACGCCGAGGCGGCAGACTGCGAGGCGGGGGTCCACGCTCTCGCGAACGTGCTGGAGGACCTGTGCCGATGACGACCTACTGGTGTGAGCTGGCCTGGCTGCCCGAAGGGCTCGCGAGCGACGTGCTGGTGCACGTGGAGGGCGCGCGGATCTCGGGCGTCGAGCGGGGCGGGCGGGTGGCGGGAGCCGTACCTCTGGAGGGGGTGACGGTGCCGGGGCTGGCCAACGCGCACTCGCACGCCTTCCATCGGGCGTTGCGCGGGGGGACGCAGGCCGGCAAGGGGGACTTCTGGACCTGGCGGGACCAGATGTACGAGGTGGCCGCCATCCTCGATCCGGACAGCTACCTCGCGCTGGCCAGGGCGGTCTACGCGGAGATGGCGCTGGCCGGGATCACCTGCGTGGGCGAGTTCCATTACCTGCACCACGGGCCGGGCGGGCAGCCCTACGACGATCCCAACGCCATGGGGCACGCGCTGGTGCGGGCCGCCCGCGACGCGGGGGTGCGCATCACGCTGCTCGACACCTGCTACCTGACCGGCGGGGTGGGCGTCGCGCTGGCCGGGGCGCAGGTCAGGTTCGGCGACGGCGACGCCGAGCGGTGGGCGGTGCGCGCCGAGGCGCTGGCCGCCGCCTACCGGGGCCAGGAGGACGTCGAGATCGGCGCGGCCATCCACTCGGTGCGCGCGGTACCGCCCGAGCAGATGGGCACCGTCGCCGAGTTCTCCCACCACCACGCCGTGCCGCTGCACGCGCACGTGTCGGAGCAGCGGGCCGAGAACGCGGCCTGCGTCGAGCGCTACAGCGCCACACCGGTGCAGGTGCTGCACGAGCACGGCGCGCTCGGCCCCCGCTCCACCGCCGTGCACGCCACCCACCTGGAGGGCGCCGACATCGAGCTGCTCGGCCGCTCGGGCACCTACGTGTGCATGTGCCCCACCACCGAACGCGACCTCGCCGACGGCATCGGCCCGGCCCGCGCCCTGCACGAGGAGGGCTCGGCCATCACCCTCGGCTCCGACAGCCACGCCGTCATCGACCTGTTCGAGGAGGCGCGCGCGGTCGAGCTGAACGAGCGGCTGGCCAGCGAGCGGCGCGGCCACTGGCGCGCCACCGAGCTGCTGGCCGCCGCCACCAGCTCGGGCCACACCTCGCTCGGCTTCCCCGATGCGGGCATGCTGGTGCCCGGCGCGTGGGCCGACCTGGTCACGGTCCGGCTCGACTCGGTCCGTACGGCGGGCGCGACACGCGACACGGCGGTGGAGGCCGTGGTGTTCGCGGCCACGGCCTCGGACGTGCACTCTGTGGTGTCGGGCGGGCGCAGGATCGTCTCGGCCGGGCAGCACGTGCTGGGCGATGTCGGGGCGATGCTGCGGGAATCGATAGGACGGGTGCGATGACAGCCACGCTGTTTGAGGGAATCGGGCTTCTCTACACCGGCGACCCCGCGAGGGAGGAGATCGAGGACGCGGCACTGGTCGCGCAGGACGGCCGGGTCGTCTGGACCGGACCGGCGGGGCAGGCGCCGGACGCCGACGAACGGGTGGACGTCGGCGGGCGGGCCGTGATCCCCGGGTTCGTCGACAGCCACGCGCACCTGATCTTCGCGGGGGACCGGACCGCCGAGTTCGCCGCGCGCATGTCCGGCGAGCCGTACACCGCGGGCGGCATCCGCACCACCGTCGCCGCCACCCGCGCGGCCGGTGACGCCGAGCTGGCCACGCACGCGGGCGCGCTGGTCGCCGAGATGCTCGCGCAGGGCACCACCACGGTCGAGATCAAGAGCGGGTACGGCCTGACCGTCGAGGACGAGCGCCGCTCGCTGGAGATCGCCACCGGCCTGACCGACGAGACCACCTTCCTCGGCGCGCACGTCGTGCCCGCGGGCGTGTCGGCCGACGACTACGTGCGCACGGTCACCGGCGAGATGCTGCGCGCCTGCGCGCCCTACGCCAAGTGGGTGGACGTCTTCTGCGAGCGCGGCGCCTTCGACGGCGACCAGACCCGGGAGATCCTCGCCGCGGGCATCAAGGCCGGGCTGCGCGCCCGGGTGCACGCCGGTCAGCTCGGCCCCGGCCCCGGCGTCCAGATCGCCTGCGAGCTCGACGCGGCCTCGGCCGACCACTGCACGCACCTGACGGACGCGGACGTGGCCGCACTGGCCGGGTCGGGCACCGTCGCCACGCTGCTGCCGGGGGCCGAGTTCTCCACCCGGTCGCCCTACCCCGACGCGCGGCGGCTGATCGACGCGGGAGCCACGGTGGCGATCGCCACCGACTGCAATCCGGGCTCGTCGTTCACCTCCTCGATGCCGTTCTGCGTGGCGCTGGCCGTACGCGAGATGCGGATGACCCCCCTGGAGGCGATCAGGGCCGCGACGTACGGCGGAGCCCGCGCGCTGCGCCGTGACGACGTCGGGGTGCTGCGCCCCGGCTCGCGCGCGGACCTCGTGGTGCTCGACGCGCCCTCCTACGTCCACCTCGCCTACCGGCCCGGAGTTCCCCTGGTCAGCCGGGTGTGGCGGGACGGAAAACGCGTGCTCTGAGGGCCTCTCCTCCTTGAGGATGACGCGCAGAACCGTCCCCTGGTCGTAGGCCTTTAGGGAATCTTTGCATCGGGCCAGACGTTGGCGGGATAAGAACGCAGCTGCGGGAACGAGGTGCCAGGGGATGGCAAGGCCTACGGGGAATCGCACGCAGGAGCAGCAGGTCGCGGACCGCGACCTCCTGGGGACATATCTGGCCGAGATCGGCAGGGTCCCGCTGCTCACCGCGGAGGAGGAGGTCGAGCTCGCCAAGCGCATCGAGGCGGGCCTGTTCGCCGAGCAACTGCTCGACAGCGGGCTGAGCGAGCCGAGGTTGGGGGACGCCGCGGACGAGGAGCTGGAGCGGCTGGCGGTTTCGGGGCGACGGGCGAAGGACGAGTTCATCCAGGCGAACCTGCGCCTGGTGGTGGCGGTGGCGCGCAAGTACTCGGGGCGGGGCATGCCGCTGATCGACCTGGTCCAGGAGGGGAACCTGGGCCTGGTGCGGGCGGTGGAGAAGTTCGACTACCAGCGGGGTTACAAGTTTTCGACCTATGCGACGTGGTGGATCAGGCAGTCGGTCGGGCGGGCGATCCACGAGCAGGCCAGGCCGGTGCGGCTGCCGACGCACGCGGGGGAGCAGATGACCCGGCTGATGCGGGTCCGGCGCGACATGCTGGCCGAGTTCGACACCGAGCCGACGGATCTGGATCTGGCCCAGGTGCTCGACCTGCCGATCGAGCGGGTGCGCGAGCTGCGCCGCTGGGCCTCCGACCCGGTGTCGCTGCAGCTCGGCGTGGGTGACGAGGACGAGACCGAGCTGGGCGACATGATCGCCGACGACACCTGGGCCGACCCGGAGCAGCAGGCGATCGACATCCTGGAGCGCGAGCGGCTCGACCAGTGGCTGACCGACCTGGAGGGCGACACCAGCGAGATGCTGCGCTGGCGCTACGGTCTGGTCGACGGCCGCGAGCACACGCTGACCGAGGTGGGCGAGCGCTACGGCATCGGGCGGGACCGGGCGCGGCGCATCGAGCGGGACGCGCTGGCCAGGCTGCGCAAGATGGCGACCGCCGCCGCCTGATCGTTCTTTCCTGAGCAGTCGCCTCGGCGGCTGCTCAGGCCTCTGGCGCGGGGGTGACCTGGAAGAGGGCCGCGCGCCACTCGCCGTCGCGGCGGACCAGGGCGGTGGTGGCGAACATCCGCATGGTCTGCTTGTCGGTGCCGTTGACCAGGACGTCGATCTCGACCGTCACGGTGTGCACCGCGCTGTCCGGCGTCAGCATGATCACCCGGTGGTCCGACTGGTCGGTGCGGGTGTAGGGGTTCCGGTTCTCGGCGAAGCCCCGCAGGATCTGCTCGCGGTCGGTGACCACGCCCCACGGTGACACGCTGACCGGGTCCTCGGTGAGGAAGCGGTCGTAGAAGGCGGCGTCGCCGTTCCGGTTGGCCTCCCAGGCCTTCTCGCTCAGTTCGATGATCTCGTCCATGGGCTCGTCCCTCCGACACCGGTTTAAGTGGTGTCACGGTACATTGGGGTGGTGGACGACGCAAGCGGGGTGCTGCTGACGGGGCGGGACGGGCAGGCGTTCCGCTTCGACGCGGGCACCCTGTGCCTGGAGTTCCTGCTCAGCGGGGCCGTACCGGAGTGGGAGCAGCTCCACTCGCCGCAGGACCTGGCCGACTGGATTCCCCTGACCCGGCTCGGCGTGACCGGCCGGATCACGGTGACCGAGACCGAGCTGACCTCGGCCAAGCGCCTCCGCGCGGCCATCCAGCAGCTCGCCGAATCGGGCGCCACCGCAGACCTGGCGGCGCTGAACGAGATGGCGTCCGCGCCGCCGCCCGCGCCGGTGATCGGGGCGGACCGCAAGCGGGGATGGGCCTATCCCGTGACCGGCGCCCAGTTCCTGTCCGCCGTGGCCAGGGACGCGATCGAGCTGTTCTCCGGGCCGCGGGCCGGGCGGGTGCGGATGTGCGCCGGAGAGCGTTGCGCCCTGCTCTTCCTGGACACCTCCCGGCCGGGGGCCAGGCGGTGGTGCTCGATGGACCGGTGCGGCAACCGGCAGAAACTCCGCACCCGTCGCGACCGTACGAACAGGGCGTGAGCGATCCGCGCCGTCCGGGTCAATTGCGAGGATCTTGCCGGTGGCGGTGGCGCTGATGGCCGGCCACGCACTATGACCTGGCGTGAGCAGTCCGAAACGTCGGCGAAACACCGTCGGCGTGAGATTCACCCACGCGAAACATCCCCGCTCAGACGCTGAAACCGCTGACGCGCACGCTGATGCACACGTCAGTTGCGCAGCCGGTCGACGGTGCCCTGGAGGCGCTCTGCGACACGGACAACGGCCACACGCCAATCTGAAGGAGGGTCGCGTCGTGATCGACAGCGGCACTACCGCCTGGATGCTCGTCTGCACCGCTCTGGTGCTGCTGATGACTCCCGGCCTAGCGTTCTTCTACGGAGGCATGACCAGGGCCAAGAGCGTCCTGAACATGATGATGATGTCGTTCGTCAGCATCATCGTGGTGACCATCGCCTGGGTCCTGTACGGCTACTCGCTGGCCTTCGACGCCTCGGGCTCCGACGCGCTCAACAAGGTCGTCGGCGGCCTGGACGCCATCGGCCTGAGCGGCGTCTTCAACACCGTCTACGAGGGCCTCATCATCGAGGGCGGCACGGTGACCGCCGAGGCCGCGGCGGCCGACAACTTCCCGCTGATGGTCTTCTCCGCCTTCCAGCTCACCTTCGCCGTCATCACCGTCGCGCTGATCAGCGGCGCGATCGCGGACCGCGCCAAGTTCGGCGCCTGGGTGCTGTTCTCCGCGGTCTGGGTGACCGTGGTGTACTTCCCGGTCGCGCACTGGGTGTGGGGCGGCGGCTGGCTGGGCCAGCTCGGCATCGAGGACTTCGCCGGCGGCACGGTCGTGCACATCAACGCCGGAGCCGCCGCGCTGGCCCTCGCGCTGGTGCTCGGCAAGCGGGTCGGCTGGCGCAAGGAGCCGATGCGCCCGCACAACCTGACCCTGGTCCTGCTCGGCACCGGGCTGCTGTGGTTCGGCTGGTTCGGCTTCAACGCCGGGTCGGAGCTGGCCCCCGACCAGACCGCGGGCCTGGCCTTCATGAACACCCAGATCGCCACCGCGGTCGCCGCCGGCGCCTGGCTGGTGGTGGAGAAGCTGCGCGACGGCCACGCCACCACGCTGGGCGTCGCCTCGGGCGCGGTCGCCGGCCTGGTCGCCATCACCCCCGCCTGCGGCTTCGTCGACCCCTGGGCGGCGGTCGTGATCGGCCTGCTGGCCGGCGTCGCCTGCGCCTACGCGGTCGGCCTGAAGTACCGCCTGGGCTTCGACGACTCGCTCGACGTCGTCGGCGTGCACCTGGTGGGCGGCGTGATCGGCGCGGTCGCGCTGGGCTTCTTCGCCGCCTACCCGTTCCTTCCCGGGCAGAACAAGGGCATCCTGATCGAGGGCGGGCAGCTCAGCCAGCTCGGCCTGCAGGTGCTCGGCCCGGTCGCCGTCGGGCTGTACTCCTTCGGGCTGTCGTGGATCATCGCCAAGGTGATCGACAAGACGATGGGCTTCCGGGTGGAGAGCGACCGGGAGGTGGCCGGCATCGACATCACCACGCACGCCGAGACCGGCTACGACCTGGGCAGCGTGCACGCCTCCGGCGTGGCCTCGCCCAACGGCCCCGTCACCCCGGCCTCCAAGAAGGTGGACGCATGAGACTCATCACCGCGGTCATCAAGCCCTTCAAGCTCGATGACGTGAAGGCCGCCCTGGAGCAGTTCGGGGTCAAGGGCATGACGGTCAGCGAGGCCAGCGGCTACGGCCGCCAGCGCGGCCACACCGAGGTGTACCGCGGCGCCGAGTACCAGGTGGACCTGGTGCCCAAGGTGCGCCTGGAGGTGCTGACCGAGGAGGACGACGCCGAGGACGTCATCGACGTGATCGTCAAGGCCGCGCAGACCGGGAAGATCGGCGACGGCAAGGTCTGGTCGGTCCCCGTGGACGCCGTGATCCGGGTGCGCACCGGAGAGCGCGGCCCCGAGGCCCTGTGAGGTGAGGGGCGAGGCTCGTTCGTTCTCCGCGGCCCGCAAGGAGCGGGCCGCGGAGTCCGACCGCTGGCTGAAGGACCTGTTCCGGACCGCGACCGCCGGCGCCCCGGGGGCGGCATTGGTCGCGGTCGGCAGCCTCGGCCGGGGCGAACTCGCCCCCGGCAGCGACCTCGACCTGGTCCTGCTGCACGACGGCGGCCAGGACGTCGCGGGGATCGCCGAGCGCGTCTGGTACCCCGTCTGGGACTCGGGCGTCGGCCTCGACCACGCGGTCCGTACCGTCGAGGAGGCCGTGCAGGTCGCCCGCGACGACCTGAAGGCCGTGCTCAGCCTCATCCAGGCCAGGCACGTCGCCGGGGACCCCGAACTGACCAGGGCGGTCAGGGAGGCCGTGCTCGCCGAGTGGCGGGCCGACTCCAGGCGGCGGCTGGCCGAGCTGCGCGAGGCGGCCGACCAGCGCGCCGAGACCGCCGGCGAACTGGCGTTCCTGCTCGAACCCGACCTGAAGGACGGCCGCGGCGGCCTGCGCGACGTGCAGGCCATGCAGGCGGTCGCCGCCGCCTGGGTGGCCTCCGCCCCCGGCCCCCGCGTGCGCGAGGCCTACGAGCTCATCCTCGACGTCCGGCACGCCCTGCACGTGGTCACCGCCCGCGGCGCCGACCGCCTGGTCCTGCAGGAGCAGGAGGCGGTGGCCGCGGCCCTCGGCCTGCTGGACGCCGACGCGCTGATGCGCCGCCTGACCGAGGCCGCCCGCACGGTCTCGCACTCCTTCGACGCCACCTGGCGCACCGTCGACCGCCTGCTGTACGGTCCCGCGCCGCGCGGGCGCAGGCCACTCGCCGACGGGGTGGTCGAGCACGGCGGCGAGGTGGTGCTGGCCCGGGGGGTCAGCCCGCGCAAGGACCCGGTGCTGGTGCTCAGGGCCGCCGCCGCCGCGGCCGAGGCGGGGCTGCCGCTCGCGCCCGCCACGGTCTCCATGCTGGCCGCGCAGTCGCCGCCGATGCCGGTGCCGTGGCCGGAGGAGGCCAGGGGCGCGCTGGTCGCCCTGCTGGGCGCGGGGCGGGCAGCCGTACCCGTGTGGGAGGAGCTGGACCAGGCGGGGATCCTGGTCAGGCTGCTGCCCGACTGGGAACGGGTGCGGCACCGCCCGCAGCGCAACCCGATCCACCGCTTCACCGTCGACCGGCACCTCATCGAGACCGCCGCCGGCGCCGCCGCGCACACCCGTGAGGTCTCCCGGCCCGACCTGCTGCTGATCGGCGCGCTGCTGCACGACATCGGCAAGGGCTGGCCCGGCGACCATTCGGCGAGCGGCGAGGTGGTCGTCCGCGACATCGGCGCCCGCCTCGGCCTGCCGCCCGCCGACGTGGAGATCCTGGCGACCCTGGTCCGCCACCACCTGCTGCTGCCGGAGACCGCGACCCGCAGGGACCTCGACGATCCCGTCACCATCGAGAAGGTGGCCGGCGCGGTCGGCTCGCGCGAGGTGCTCGACCTGCTGGCCGCCCTCGCGGTGGCCGACGGCAACGCCACCGGCCCGGCCGCGTGGAACGCCTGGAAGGCGTCCCTGGTCGCCGACCTGGTGCGCCGGGTGCGCTCGGTCCTGTCGGGCTCGCCCACCCCCGGCGCGCCCAGCCTGTCGGCGGCCCAGGCGGCGCTGGCCAGGCACGGCGGCGGCGCCGTCCGGGTGGTCGGCACCGGCGTGACCGTGGTCGCGCCCGACCGTCCCGGCCTGCTGTGGCGGGCGGCGGGGGTGCTGGCCGCGCACCGCATGGTGGTCAGGGCGGCCTCCGCCGCCTCGGCCGGCGGGACCGCCGTGATCGAGTTCTCCGTCGTCCCCGAGTACGGCACGCCCCCCGACCCCGCCACCCTGGAGGCCGATCTCCGCCTGGTCCTGGCCGGCCGCCTGGACATCGAGCAGCGCCTGGCCCGCCGTACCCGTTCGGTCAGGCCCGCGCGGGTGCCCGTCGCCCCGCCGAAGGTGACGCTCGTCGAGGACGCCTCGGCGACGGCGACCGTCGTGGAGGTGAGAGCTCATGATCGCCCGGGGCTTCTGTGGCGAATTGGACGAGCATTCGGTGAATGTGGGCTTGACGTGAGGGCCGCCCGCGTGGAGACTCTCGGCGCGGAGGCGGTTGACGTCTTCTATGTGCTTGATCGCATTGGACGCCCCCTCAGCGACGATGTGCAGCGGGCCCAAGTTCGCGATCACGTGCTCGCTGCGTTGCGATAACCAACAACGCACAGTCTGCGGTCACATTTGTAACGATTGTGCCCGTTTTGCCTGGTAGCGCGTGTCCTGCGGATAGCTTGTGCTCGAATTGCGGGTCAACTCCGGTGCCCAATGTGAAACCGGATGCTTGAGGGGTAACGACAGCGGTGACGACGGGGAATTCCGAAGGCGGACGGGCCGCCAGGCGGGACCGCGGAAAGCGGTCACTGCCACCACTGGGACTGCGCAACTGGCGCGTGCGGTCCCGCCTCACGGTGTTGATCCTGGTGCCCACGATCGCCGGGGTCGTGCTCGCGGGCGCCCGCGTGGTCGGCTCCGTCGAGAGCGTCGGCAACTACGACCGCACGATCACCGCCGCTGAGCAGGCCGGACGGCTGCGCGACCTGATCCAGGGTCTCGCTGTGGAGCGCGACACCACCGGCTGGTACTACGCCGCGAAGAAGGCCAAGTCGCTGAAGAAGCCCTGGCAGGAGAGCCGGAGCACCGTGGACGGCCTGCTCAAGCCCGTCCAGGCGGACCTCGCCGCCATGGACGACTCCTACGGCCCGCGCGTCAAAGAGGCCGCCAGGCTCGCCGCGAACCAGCTCAAGTCGCTGGGACCGATCCGGGGGTCGGTCCGCATCGAGTCGTACAAGAGCGTGATCGACATCCTCACCCGCCTGCACGAGGAGATCAGCCTCCTCGACGACGACCCCAAGATCATGGGTGAGTTCCGCGGGCTGAGCGCGCTCACCAGGGCCAAGGAGGAGATCTCCAACCAGCGGATCATCCTGCTGCAGGCCTACTACCAGCGCGACATGGACACCCTGACGGTCCGCGACTTCATCGCCTCCGGCGCGCAGCAGAAGGACGAGCTGGAGTCCTTCCGCGCCGACGCCGGGCTGGACAACGCGCTCCAGCTCGACATCCTGCTCAAGACCGCGCGGCCCGTCGCCGCCGAGCTGGCCAAGAGCCGCGCCATCGTGATCGCCCCGAACCGGGGCGCGACCTTCCGCCTCGGCCTGCTGGCCAAGCCCGCCGAGTGGTTCGACGACAACACCCAGACCATCGAGGCGATGCGCAAGGTCGAGCAGAAGGTCGCCGCCGACGTCCTGCTGCGCGCCAAGGCCCTGCGGCAGGGCGAGCTCACCGCGGCGATCATCGCCAGCGCCTCGATCCTCGCGCTGCTGATCCTGGTCCTGCTGCTCACCGTGATCATCGCCCGCTCGATGGTCTCCCCGCTGCGCAGGCTGCGCAGCGAGGCCCTGGAGATCGCCGGGTTCCGGCTGCCGGACGTGGTGCGCAGGCTGCGCCTGTCCGGCGACTCCGCGCTGCCCGACGTACAGCCGATCGCGGTCGAGGGCAAGGACGAGATCGGGGAAGTGGCGCAGGCCTTCGACGAGGTGCACCGCCAGGCCGTACGGCTGGCCGCCGAGGAGGCCGAGCTGCGCGGCAACATCAGCTCGATGTTCGTCAACCTCTCGCGCCGCACCCAGACGCTGGTGGAGCGGCAGATCTCGCTGATCGACGGCCTGGAGAAGGGCGAGGAGGACGGCGCCCGGCTGTCCGATCTGTTCAAGCTCGACCACCTGGCCACCCGCATGCGGCGCAACTCCGAGAACCTCCTGGTCCTGGCCGGCCACGAGCCCACCAGGCGGCGCAGCCAGCCGGCCAAGCTGGTCGACGTGGTGCGCGCCTCGCTGTCGGAGGTCGAGGACTACGAACGCGTCCAGGTCAAGGTGCACCGCGCCACCTCCGTGGTCGGCAGCGCCGCCAACGACCTGGTCCACCTGGTCGCCGAGCTGGTCGAGAACGCCATCCAGTTCTCCCCGAAGAACAGCCAGGTCCTCGTCTCCAGCAGCGTCATCGAGGGCGGCGGCGCGCTGCTGTCGGTGAGCGACGCCGGCATCAGCATGACCGAGGACGAACTGGCCGAGGCCAACCGCCGCCTGGCCGAGCCGCCCGTCGTGGACGTGTCGGTCTCCCGGCGGATGGGTCTGTTCGTGGTCGGCCGCCTGGCCCTGCGGCACGGCATCCGCGTCCAGCTCAGGCGGGGCGAGGGCACCGGCCTGATCGCCATGGTCCTGCTGCCGCCCACGCTCATCCCCAGCGCCGCCCAGCCGTCGGCGCCCACGCCGCGGCCCGCCTTCGGCGGCGGCCAGGCCCCCGCCCCGTCCTTCGGCGCCCCCACGCAGAACGGCGCCTTCAGCCGGCCACCCGGCTACGAGTCCTTCGACACCAGCGGCTTCGGCACCGACGCGGGCCCGGTCAGGCACGGGCTCGGCGCCTTCACCTCCGACACCGGCGGCGGCCCCGGCGGTCCTGGCGGGCCTCCCGGGCAGGGCTCCTACCCGTCCTTCCCGAGCAACCCCTCCTATCCGAGCAACCCCTCCTACCCGAGCGTGGAAAGCCTGCCGCGGCGCGAGCCCAGGCAGACCACGGGCTCGTTCCCGACATCCCCGCCGCCGATGGGCGCGCCACCGCTCGGCCCCGGCGCGTTCGACACCGCCGAGCGTCGCAGGCCGGAGCCTTCCCAGTTCGACACCGGTGAGCGGCGCAGGCCGGAACCCTCGCAGGAGTTCTCCCCCTGGAAGCAGCCGATGGTCGAGGAGGCCGCCACGGCCTCGATGCCCGCGGTCGGCGCGAACCCGCTGGAGCCCGAGCAGGAGGAGTTCCTGCCGATCTTCGCCTCGGTGGAGTCCGCCTGGTTCCGCAAGCCGGTGGACGCCGACGACCCGCTGGGCGCCCACGAGGCTCCCCCCAGGACGCCCGAACAGCCGGTCAAGGCACCCGAGGTGAAGTACCACATGCCGGAGGAGCCACGCCGGGATGAGACGCGCGAGGCGCAGGCCGTACCCTCGGGGGAGGATGCGTGGCGGACCCCCGCGGACGCGGGATGGCAGGCGGCGGCGGCCGCGAGCGATCCCAGTCTCGGTGGCATCACCGCCGCCGGCCTGCCCAAGCGAACCCCCAAGGCCAACCTGGTTCCCGGTACGGCGAGCCAGGCGGCCCAGCCGCTCAGCCCGATGCCGCCGGTCTCGGCGGACCGGGTGCGCAGCCGGATGGCCAGCTTCCAGCAGGGCGTCCGGCGGGGCCGCGCGGAAGTACGTGATGAGTCCTCCCCGACGGGGATGGATAAGGAGGAGGAGCGTCCGTGACGACCTTGAGCCATGAGGCGCATAGGTTCGACTGGTTGATCACCGATTTCGTCAGGAACACTCCTGGCGTCGCCCATGCCGTCGTCGTCTCCGCCGACGGGCTCTGCCTCGCCAGCTCCGAGGGGTTCCCCCAGGACCGGGCCGACCAGCTCGCCGCCGTCTCGGCCGGCCTGCTGAGCCTGACCGTGGGGGCCTCGCGGGTGTTCGAGGGCGGCCCGGTGACGCAGACGGTCGTCGAGATGCAGCGTGGACTGCTCCTGGTGATGGCGATCAGTGACGGTTCGGTGCTGACCGTGCTGGCCTCACCGGACTGCGACATGGGCCTGGTGGCCTACCAGATGACATTGCTCGTCGATCGGGCGGGGCAGGTGCTCACGCCGGCTCTCCGCGCCGAACTCCAGGCTGCCAGGACGCGGTGATGACGCTGATGGGACAGCGCCGTGTACGGCGGTGACGGAACCGGGGACGACGAGCCCCTGTTCCGTCCATACGCGGTCACCGGTGGACGATCGGAACCGCGTTACCATCTGGCCATGGAGACCTTGATCTCCTCGATGTCGATCCCGGACGACGAGATGGCCCTGCTCACCCCCGAGCAGGACGCCATCATGACGCTGTGCAGGTCGTTCAGGTCGGTCGCGGAGATCTCGGCGCTGCTGCGGGTCCCGCTCGGCGTGGCCCGCGTCCTGGTCGCGGACATGGCCGACGAGGGAATCGTCCGCCTGCACCAGCCGCGACTCAGCCAGGGACAGCCAGACATCAACATGCTCGAAAGGGTACTCAGTGGACTTCGCAGGCTCTAGCGGCGGCGGGCTCACCTCGACGAAGATCGTCGTCGCGGGAGGCTTCGGCGTCGGTAAGACGACGTTCGTGGGTGCGGTGTCCGAGATCCTCCCGCTGACAACGGAAGCGGTCATGACCGATGCCTCCGCGGGCATCGACGACCTCGCGCTGACCCCGACCAAGCAGACGACGACGGTGGCCATGGACTTCGGCCGCCTGTCGCTCGATCGCGACCTGATCCTGTACCTGTTCGGCACGCCCGGACAGCACCGGTTCTGGTTCATGTGGGACGACCTGGTCCGCGGCGCGATCGGCGCCGTGGTCCTGCTCGACACCCGCCGCCTGGCCGACAGCTTCCCGGCGATCGACTACTTCGAGGAGGCCAAGCTGCCGTTCGTGGTGGGCGTCAACGGGTGGGAGGGGCAGTTCCCGCACTCGGAGGAGGAGGTGCGCGAGGCGCTGGCGCTGGCCCCGCACGTCCCGATCGTGCGCACGGACGCCCGCTCCCGCGACTCGGTCAAGTCGACGCTGATCTCCCTGGTGGAGCACGTCGTCCGGGTCAGGGCGGCGTACGGCACGCCCGCCTGACCGGCTGATCTACTCCCGCCGGGCGGTGTCACCGCCCGGCGGGTTCTTGTTGTCCACGAAGTGCTCGATGCCGTCCAGAACGCGCCGCAGGCCGAACTCGAAGGCGTGCTCGCCGCTGTAGGCCGCGTTGTGCTCATCGCCCGCCGCCTGCCCGACCCGTGACGCGACCGGGAAGCGGGTGCTGTCGGCGATCCTGCTGAGGAAGGGCGCGTGCGCCGCCCACCACTGGACGTCCGTCATGCCGGTCTGCTGTTCGGCTTCGGACGCCTCCACCGCGCCCCTGGCCGTGCCGTGCACGAAGCCGGTGATGAGGGTGAGGACGGAGTCCATCTCCACGTCGGTCAGGCCGATGCCGTCGATGGCGCTCAGCTCGTACTCGTACTTGGCGGTCACATTGGGGCCCAGCACCGGGCGGCTGACGGCGACCTGCAGGAGCCAGGGGTGGCGCAGGTAGAGGGCCCAGTTCTCTCTGGCGATGAGCTCCAGGCGGGCGCGCCAGCCGCCGGGCACGTGCTCCGGCCGGGCGGTCTCGCCGTACACCGTGTCGAGCATGACGTCGAGCAGTTCCGCCTTGCCCGGGATGTAGGTGTAGAGCGACATGGTGCCGACCCCGAGGCGTTCGGCGACGCGGCGCATGGACAGCGCGGCCAGCCCCTCGGCGTCGGCGACGTCGATCGCCGCGCGCACGATGCGGTCCACGCCCAGGTCGGGCTTGCCCTTGCGGCTCGGGCGCTCACTGGTGCGCCACAGCAGCGCGAGGCTGCGCGCGGGGTCGCCCCTGCCGGTGTACTCGGTCGCCATAGTACGGCCAAGCGTACCGTACGTCGTACGGACCACTTGTCGTATGCTGTACGGTACAGCGTACGGAACAGAGGAGGCGTTGTGGTCATCGCGGAAGACCTGCGCAAGGCGTACGGCGGGAAGGCGGCCCTGGACGGGTTCGCCCTCCAGGTGAGCAGGGGCACGGTACACGGGCTGCTCGGGCCCAACGGAGCGGGCAAGACCACGGCCGTCAGGATCCTGACCACGCTGCTGCGCCCCGACTCGGGCACGGCACGGGTCGCCGGATTCGACGTCACCACCCACCCCCGCCAGGTACGGCGGAGCATCGGCCTGGTCGGCCAGAACCCCGCCGTCGACGAGATCCTCAGCGGCCGGGCCAACCTGGAGCTGTTCGGCCGCCTCTACCACCTGGACGCGGCGGCGGCCCGCGCCAGGGCGGGTGAGCTGCTGGACAGGTTCGGCCTGCGGGAGGCGGGAGGCAAGCCGGTCAAGGACTACTCGGGAGGCATGCGGCGCAGGCTCGACCTGGCCGCCAGCATGATCCTCTCGCCACCCGTGCTGTTCCTCGACGAGCCCACCACCGGGCTCGACCCGCGCGGCAGGAACGAGGTCTGGACGGCGGTCCGCGAACTGGTCGCCGACGGCGCGACCGTGCTGCTGACCACGCAGTACCTGGAGGAGGCCGACCTGCTCGCCGACCGGATCTCGGTGATCGACACCGGGCGGGTGGTCGCCGAGGGCACCCCCGGCGAGCTCAAGTCGGCGATCGGCGGCGACCGGCTCGATGTGGTCGTCCGCGATGCCGCCGACCTGGCGGACGCGGTGGCCGCCGTCGGCCGTGCCACGGGCGCGGAGCCCCAGGCCGATCCCGACACCCTGCGGGTCAGCGCCCTGGTCACCGACCGGGTCGAGGCCCTGACCCGCGCGCTGGCCGCCCTCGCCGAGGCGGGGATCACGGTCGAGGACGTCGCCCTGCGCGGGCCCACACTGGACGAGGCGTTCCTGCGCCTCACCGACCGCCGGGAGGTGGCGGCTTGAGCACGATGACGATCGCGCCCGAGAGCGCGGCGAGCAGGCTGGGCTGGGCGCTGGCCGACGGCTGGACCGTGGCCCGCAGGGACCTGGCGCACTGGGTGGCCCAGCCCGCCACGGTGGTGTTCTCCCTGGTCTTCCCCATCGTGATCACCCTGGCCTTCGGCTACCTGTTCGGCGGGGCGGTGGCCGTCCCCGAAGGGGCCGGATACTTCGCCTTCCTGATGCCGGGCATGTACGGCATGACGATGCTCTTCGGCCTCGGAGCCACGATGCTGGCCGTCACCACGGACCTGTCCAGGGGCGTCACCGACCGGTTCAGATCCATGCCGATGGCGCCGTCGGCGGTGCTGATCGGCCGCGGCGTCGCCGACCTGCTCAACTCCGTCGTCCTGCTGGCGGCGATGCTGGCCTGCGGCCTGGCCGTGGGCTGGCGGCCGGAGAGCGGCCCGGCCGGGGTGCTGGGCGGGGTGGGGCTGCTGTTGCTGCTCCGCCTCGCCCTGCTGTGGACCGGGATCTTCCTCGGGCTGCTGTTCAAGGACCCGGGCGCGATGGTGGTCGTCCAGGCGCTGGAGTTCCCGATCGGCTTCCTGTCCAACGCGTTCGTGGCGCCCGGGACGATGCCCGGCTGGCTCGGCGCGATCTCCGAGTGGAACCCGCTCTCGTCCACGGTCGCCGCGGTCAGGGAGCTGTTCGGCAACCCCGGCTGGGGCGGGGAGTCCTGGGTCGCCCAGCACGCACCGCTCATGGCGGTGGCGTGGCCGCTCACGCTGCTGGCGATCTTCTTCCCGCTGTCAGTCCGCCTCTGGCGCCGCCTCGACCGGTGACCTCGTGGGCGCGCCGCTCCGTGAGCCCACGGGCGCGCTCGGCCGGTCGCCCGAGTCTCCGCCCACGAGCGGCCGGTTGATGGTCAGGCGACGGTCAGATGCTGGTCGTTCACCTCGATGGACACGTCCAGCCTGCCCCCCAGGGCCTCGGCGTAGGCGGTGAGCGTCGACACCTTGATGGTGGGCAGCGTCGCCGTCTCGATCGCGGACACCCGCTTCTGGCTGACCCCCATACGTTCGGCGATCACCTGTTGCGTCAGCCCCATGCGCTTGCGGATCTCTCCCAGTCGGAGCCCCGCGACGCGCCGGGAGGCCTGCTGCCGGATCTCATCCATCTCACCGGGCGCGTCGAAGATCTCGGCCAGGGCGCTGTCGTCATACCTCATTCGTCCTCCTTGTCGATCAGCCACTGCTGGTACCGCTCCCGCGCCGTTATGATCAACCCGTCGTAGAACTTCCTGCTGTCGGTGTTGCGCTTGTCACCGTGGGACAGGAGAAGCACGATGGTGCCGCGGTGGGCGACGAAGGCGATGCGTATTGTGCCGGAGACACGCAACTCCTTCAGTCCGATGGACTTGGCGGTATCACCCGCAAGGCTGTCGACCAGGGGTCGGTGAAACGCTGGGGTGATGGTCATGAGCACATCGATCGCACCGGCTACCTCTCGCGCCAGCCTCGGGTTCTCCTTGCGTAGGGTGCGCAACCAGTCTCGCACCGGCTCAACGATTTCGAGCTTCCACATCTCGGCAGGCTACTTGATCGTTACTATCTATTTATTCTATTCAGAATAGAAGCATGGTGCGAAGTGGGTGTCGGTCAGGTGTGCCGGTAGAAGTCCACCGGGTCGGCGGGTAGTGGGGTGGCGCCGAGGATCAGGTCGGCGGCCTTCTCGGCCAGCATCATGACGGGGGCGTAGATGTTGCCGTTGGTGATGTACGGCATGGCCGAGGCGTCCACCACGCGTAGCCCGTCGAGGCCGTGCACCCGCATGGTCGCCGGGTCGACCACCGACATCCGGTCCACGCCCATCCGGCAGGTGCACGAGGGGTGCAGGGCGGTCTCGGCGTCGCGCCGTACCCAGTCGAGGATCTCCTCGTCGGTCCGCACCGCGGGGCCGGGGGAGAGCTCCCCGCCGTCCAGGCCGGACCAGGCCGGCTGGGCGAGGATGTCGCGGGCGTGCCTGATCGCCTCGATCCACTCGCGCCGGTCCTGGTCGGTGGACAGGTAGTTGAAGCGCAGCGCCGGTTTCTCGCGCGGGTCGGCGGACCTGAGCTTCACCGAGCCGCGCGCGTCGGAGTACATCGGCCCGATGTGCACCTGGTAGCCGTGCCCGCCCGCCGGGGCCGAGCCGTCGTAGCGCACCGCGATCGGCAGGAAGTGGAACATCAGGTTGGGGTAGGCGACCTCGTCGTTGGACCGGATGAAGCCGCCCGCCTCGAAGTGGTTGGTGGCGCCGGGCCCGCTGCGGCGGAACAGCCAGTTCGCGCCGATGAGAGGGCGGCGCCACAGGGCCAGCGACGGCTGCTGGGAGACCGGCCGGAGGCAGGCGTGCTGCACGTAGACCTCCAGGTGGTCCTGGAGGTTCTCGCCGACGCCGGGCAGGTCGTGGACCACCTCGATGCCGAGCGCCGCCAGTTCGGCGGGGTCGCCCACGCCGGAGAGCTGTAGGAGCTGCGGGGAGTTGATCGCGCCGCCGCACAGGATGATCTCCCGGCCGTGCACCGGTCCGCCGTCGCAGAGCACGCCGACCGCCCGGGTGCCCTCGAAGAGCACCTTCCGGACGAACGCCCTGGTGCGCACGGTGAGGTTGCGGCGGTGCCGTACCGGGTGGAGGTAGGCGCGGGCGGCGCTCAGGCGGCGGCCGCGGTGCAGGGTGCGGTCGAAGGCGGCGAAGCCCTCCTGGCGGTAGCCGTTCACGTCGTCGGTCAGCGGGTGCCCGGCCTGCCGCACGGCCTCGAAGAACGCCTCGAACAGCGGCCCCTGCGACGGCCCCCGCTCCAGCTTCAGCGGCCCGTCTCCGCCGCGGAACTCCGTCGAGGGGTCGGCGAGGCAGTTCTCCATCCGCCTGAAGTACGGCAGGCAGTGCGCGTAGTCCCAGGATTCCATGCCGGGATCGGCCGCCCAGCGCTCGTAGTCGAGCGGGTTGCCGCGCTGGAAGATCATGCCGTTGATGCTGCTCGACCCGCCGAGTACCTTGCCCCGGGCGTGGTAGACGCGCCGCCCGTCCAGGTGCGGCTCGGGCTCGGACTCGTACTTCCAGTCGTAGAAGCGGCTGCCGATGGGGAACATCAGCGCGGCGGGCATGTGGATGAACACGTCCCACCGGTAGTCGGGCCGGCCGGCTTCCAGCACCAGAACCGTCGTCGAGGGGTCGGCGCTGAGGCGGTTGGCCAGGGCGCAGCCCGCCGAGCCGCCGCCGACGATGACGTAGTCGTAGATCACTTGGGGAGCCGGTCCTTCCATACGATCGGGGTGACGAACACCTGATCGGTATTTCCAGATTTATTGGTTTTGAAGAGACTGCGGAGATTCCCTCGGGATACTTCTCAGCGAGGGATGAGTCGGTCACAGGATTCGGTCTTGGCCAATTCCCATGCCTCCACCGCCTAGTTCGTGTTCCAGGAGATTGTTGGTTCTCGTCACCACTCCACGACCCCCAGGAAGCCGCGGCCGGTCAGGTCATTTCGGGATCCACGCCTGCCATTTGGCGCTGTTGGCCTCGATCCACTTCTCGGCCGCCTCCTCGCCCGTCATGCCGTTGTTGGTCATGTCGTCCGCGACGGCGTTCTGGTCCTCGTTCGTCCAGGTGAAGTTCTTGACCAGCTCGTACGCCTTGCCGCCGGTGTCGGCGAACCGCTTGCTGACGATCTTGTCGAGATCCATCTCGGGGTAGTCGCAGGCGACCTTCTTGGGGTCGTCCTGGCAGCCCTCGGTGTAGGGGGGCAGGCTCACCCGGGCCAGGTCGGTCTCGCTGAACAGCCAGTGCGGGTCCCAGAAGTAGAACAGCAGCGGCTTCCGCTGCGCCTGGGCCTGCTGGGCGCCCTTGATCAGGGCCGCCTCGCTGCCGCCGACGACGACCTTGAGGTCCAGCTTGAGGTTCTTGATGAGCGCGTCCTCGTTGCTGACGTAGGACGGGTCGCCGAACAGCAACTGGCCCTTGTCACCCGACTCGGAGGTCTTGAACAGGTGGGCGTACTTGTTGAGGTTCCGGTAGTCGGTGATGCCGGGGTACTTCTCGACCATCCACTTGGGGATGTACCACCCGATGACGCCCTTGTTGCCGGTCGAACCGGCTTCGAGGGCGACCTTCTTCTCCTCGATGAACTTCTTCTTCAGGTCGGGGTGGTCCCAGTTCTCGATGATGACGTCGACGTCACCGGTCTCGAAGCCCTCCCAGGCGAGCTGCTCCTTGATCTCCGGCAGCTCGACGGTGTACCCCAGCTCGTTCTTCAGCAGGTAGGCCACCACGTTCGCGCTCGCCTCGTACCCCACCCACGGGTTGATCGCGATCTTGACGGTCCCGGCGGCGGACGCGCTCGGGTTCCCCTGCGGGGCGGCGGAGCCGGCCGGCTCCTCCACCTTGGCGCCGCTGCACCCGGCCGCCAGGCCGAGCGCGAGAACACCGGCCAGCAGGCGGACCCTACTTCCGATCTTCATGTCGTTCATCCTCTTACTCGGGGGGAAGGGCGCCTCTCGGCGCCCTGGCTGATCCGGTCGAGCATGATCCCCAGCAGCACGGTCGCGATCCCCGCGGCGAAACCCATGCCGAAGTCGGTGCGCTGGGAGAAGCCGGACACCACGTCGTAGCCGAGCCCGCCCGCCCCGACCAGGCCCCCGACCACCACCATGGCCAGCGTCATGACGATGCCCTGGTTGGCCGCCAGCAGGACGGCTCGCCTGGCCATGGGCAGCTGCACCTTCCACAGCAGCTGGCGAGGGGTCGACCCAGCCGATGTCGCGGCCTCCACCACCGTGGGCGCCACCGCCCGGATGCCGTCCTCGACCAGCCGGACCACCGGCGGCACCGCGTAGATCACCGAGGCGAAGACGGCGGTGAAACGGGTGGCTCCGAACAGGGCGAGCGCGGGCAGCAGGTAGACGAAGGCGGGCATGGTCTGGGCGGCGTCCAGCAGCGGGCGCTGCACGGCGGAGTAGCGCGGCCGGCGGGCCGCGGTCACGCCCAGCAGCAGCCCGATGACGAGGGTGAGCAGGACGGCGGCGGCGACCGTGGTGAGCGTCTCCATGCTGTGCTGCCAGAGGCCGAGCAGGGCCAGCGCCAGCAGGCAGGCCAGCGCGGTGAGCGCCGGGCGGAGCCCGCTCGACCACCAGGCCAGGGCCGGCAGCGCCCCGGCGACCAGCCACCACGGGGCCGACGTGAGCAACTCCTGCACCGGGTTGAGCAGCACCTCGGTGGACAGGTTCCGCAGACCTTCGGTGAAGCCGTACCAGTGCAGCTCGGCCCAGGCCACCGCCTGGTTGACCGGCGCGGCGACGCGCAGGGCCCACGCCGAGGGGAAGTCGGCGGGCAGGACCGCGGTGAGCGCCAGGCCGGTGGCGGCGAGGGCCGCCGCGGCGGCGAGCCCGGCGCGGCCCGGCGAGCCGCCGGGCGGTCGCCTGGCCGCCGCCGTGGTCATCCGGTCCAGCACGACGGCCATGACCACGATGGCCAGCCCGGCGGGCAGCATGAGGCCGACGTTGGCGCGGGACAGGCCGCGGATGATGTCCGAGCCGAGTCCCGGCGCGGAGATCAGCGCCGCGATGACCACCATGGACAGCGCCATCATGATGGTCTGGTTGACCGCCAGCGCCATCGTGGACCGGGCCAGCGGCAGGTGTACCTTGCGCAGCGTCTGCCAGCGGGTCGCGCCGAGCGAGCGGGAGGCCTCGACGGCCGTGGGGGAGACCTGCTCGATGGCCAGGGCGGTGATGCGGATCGCGGGCGGGATCGAGTAGATCATCGTGGCGACCGTCCCGGCGGCGGCGCCGATCTGGAAGAACAGCACCATCGGCGCCAGGTAGGCGAACGTCGGCATGATCTGCATGACGTCCAGGACCGGGGTGACGGCCTTGCGCAGCCGGGGGGAGCGGCCCGCCCACACGCCCAGCGGCAGCCCGACGAGCAGCGAGAGCAGGACCGCCGAGGCCACCAGCGCGAGCGTGTCCACGGCGGCCGGCCACAGGCCGAGCACCCCGAACGAGCCGAACCCGGCGACCGCGATCAGCGCGATCCGCCATCCGCCGGCCAGCCAGCCGAGGCCGCCGGCCACACCGATCAGCCCCGGCCAGCCCAGCGCGTGCAGCCCCGCCTGGAGCACGCCGTAGAGCGCGCCGATGAACAGCCGGATGTAGTTGACGACATACAGGAACAGCGGGTTGTCGTTGCGGTGGTCGTCGATCCACTCGCGTAACTCGGTGATCGCGACGAACTGCCGGGCGTCGTCGTCGTGCGGAAGCGTCCCCGAGCCCTTGAAGACCAGGTACCCGGCGGTGAACAGCACCGCGACGCTCACCGGCGCCGTCCAGCGCGGCAGCCGTACCCCGGCCGGAACGGGCGAGGCGACCGGCGGCGCGCTCACGCCCGCGCCCCCTCACCCGGTACGGCACGCGCCATCGCGCTGAGCACGTCCACCCGGTCCACCACGCCCACCAGCTCCTCCCCGTCCATCACCCGGATCGGCCTGGCCGACGCGGTGGTGGCGGGCACGGCGTCCCTGATGACGGTGCCGGCGGGCAGCGCGGGACCGTCGAGCGGCTCGCCCGGCTCCGGCGCGCGGCAGATCCAGCGCAGCGACAGCACATGACCGCGCGGCACGTCGCGCACGAAGTCGGCCACGTAGTCGTCGGCGGGAGCGCCCACCAGCTCCTCCGGCGTGCCGAGCTGCACGATCGAGCCCGCCCGCATGATCGCGATGCGCTCGCCCAGCTTGAGCGCCTCCGACAGGTCGTGGGTGATGAAGACCATCGTCTTGCCCACCTCCCGATGCAGCCGGATCACCTCGGCCTGCATGTCCCGGCGGATCAGCGGGTCCAGCGCGCTGAACGGCTCGTCGAACAGCAGCACCTCGGGGTCGACGGCCAGCGCGCGGGCCAGGCCGACCCGCTGCTGCATGCCGCCGGAGAGCTGGTCGGGGTAGTGCCCGGCGTGCCCGTCGAGGCCGACGAGGGAGAGGATCTCGCGCGCCCTGGCGTGCCGGTCGGCCCGGGAGCGGCCCTGGATCTCCAGGCCGTAGGCGACGTTGTCGATGACGCGGCGGTGCGGCAGCAGGCCGAAGTGCTGGAAGACCATGCTCACCCGGTGCCGGCGCAGCTCGCGCAGGCGGGCGGGGGAGGCGGCACCGACGTCCTCGCCGCCGAGCACGATCCGGCCGGCGGTCGGTTCGATGAGCCGGGTGAGGCAGCGGACCAGGGTGGACTTCCCGCTGCCGGACAGGCCCATGACCACGAACACCTCGCCGGGGCGCACCTCGAAGGAGACGTCCCTGACGGCGGCGGTGCAGCCGGTCTTCTCACGCAGCGCGGCCTGGTCCAGATGTCTGTCCGGCCCGGCCAGGACCCGGTCGGGCCGGGGACCGAAGATCTTCCACAGTCCGTCGACCTCAATGGCGGAACTGACCTGCTCGGCTGCCACTTCGCCTCCAAAGCTTGCGGCCTCGCAGCCTGGCGCGGTCCGGAGTTGTCGAGGTTAGGCGCGGTCCGGCTCAACATATGGCGAAATGTCGGCAAATCACAATGTCGTGACCGTCGTGAGTCCGACTCGCCTCTCGGGCGTTACGGCCCTCTCTCCGGTGCTGGAACGAGCCAACATCATAAGCAGATACTTACTGAGTTTTCATCGACTTTCGCCGGAACCAGCAGGGGCTCCAGCTTCTCGGCGCTTGCGTCGCGCGAGACCCCTTATGTCGCGTTATGTTCGTTTGGCCGTTCTGGTAATGATGTGTTCCAATGTCCCGCACTTGCTGGAATATCCCCAGGAGTCCCACGCGGCGAGAGGTTGAGTTCGGTGCGTACAGGCAGGGCCGCCACGCGGGGGCGACGCACGGTCGAACGGCGGCATGCCACCGCCCGCGCCTTCGCGCGGGGAGTCATGGAGGGCCGCGCCGAGATCGACAACGAGGAGGACCGTTGAAGGAAATGAGCCAGGCGGCACGTGACATCAACTGGCTGGTCAGTGGCTTCGTCCAGGAGGTGCCGGGCGTCGCGCACGCCGTGGTGGTCTCCGCGGACGGTCTGCCGATGGCGTTCTCCCGCGGCTTCCCCAAGGACCGGGCCGACCAACTCGCCGCCGTGGCGGCGGGACTGGTGAGCCTGGTGCAGGGCGCCGCCCGCGTCTTCGACGGCGGGGGCGTCATCCAGACCGTGGTCGAGATGGAGTTCGGCCTGATGCTGGTGGTGTCGATCAGTGATGGTTCGTGCCTGGCGGTGCTGGCCGCCCCCGACTGCGACATGGGCCTGGTGGCCTACCAGATGACGATCCTGGTGGAGCGGGCGGGGCAGGTGCTGACGCCGGCCGTGCGCGCCGAGCTGTCGTCGGTGCGCCGCTGGTGACGGGGCCGGGCCTGCCCGACAGGAACCTCCCGGAAGGGGTGCTCAGTGGACTACGCGGGCTCTAACGGGCTGACCTCGACGAAGATCGTCGTGGCGGGTGGATTCGGCGTGGGCAAGACGACGTTCGTCGGCTCGGTGTCGGAGATCCTCCCGCTGACCACCGAGGCGGTGATGACCGACGCCTCCAAGGACATCGACGATCTCGGCATGACGCCGCTGAAGACGACGACGACGGTGGCCATGGACTTCGGCCGCGTCTCGCTGGATCGCGACCTGATCCTGTACCTGTTCGGCACGCCGGGGCAGCACCGGTTCTGGTTCATGTGGGACGACCTGGTCCGGGGCGCGATCGGCGCCGTCGTGCTGGTCGACACCCGGCGCCTGGCCGACAGCTTCCCGGCGATCGACTACTTCGAGGAGGCCCGCCTGCCGTTCGTGGTCGGGGTCAACGGTTGGGAGGGCGGCTTCCCGCACCTGGAGAGCCAGGTACGGGACGCGCTCTCGGTGCCGCCGCACGTCCCGATCGTCCGTACCGACGCGCGGGCCAGGGACGCGGTGAAGAACACGCTGATCGTCCTGGTGGAGCACGCGCTGACGGTCCGCTCCGCCTACGGCACCCCCTACTGAGCCAGCCACCAGTGGGCGGCGACCAGTTCGGCCACCAGCGTCTCGGTGAGCAGGGCGACGTCGGGGTCGTCGTCGTGCGCGTACCGGACGGCCGCCCGCTCGCCCTCGACGTGGCCGCCGACGGTCAGCACGGCCGAGCCGCGCTGCCGTACCCAGTCCATGGCCTGCTCGTCGTAGGCCGAGCCCGGGTACAGGATCGCCCGGTAGTCGAGGGTCTTGGTGAGGTAGACGTCCACGTGTGACCAGTCGCCGCTCTCGCAGGCGTCGGCCGGGCGGCGCGGGCCCTCGCGGAATATCAGCGCCGACTGCTCGGCCGACGACAGCCGCTCGGCGGGCGCGATCGTGTACACGCCGTTCGGGCCGTCGAGCAGGTCCAAAGCGGTGGGCAGCCACTCCTCGCGGCGGGCCAGCAGGTCGGCGGTGGCCTCGGCGGCGTGCCGTACCAGGGCGGCGACGTCACGGCCCGAGCCGGTCAGGCGCGCCTCCAGCGCGAGCAGCAGGGCGAGCGTGTGCTGGAAGGTACGGCACGACACCCCGCCCCGCTCCTCGCCCGCCAGCATCGGCACCACCAGCCCGGCCCCCTCGGTGATCGCCGAGCCGGGCGCGTTGGTCAGCGCCGCGACGAACGAGCGGCCCCCGGCGTAGCGGGCGGCGGCGTCGAGGGTCTCGCGGCTGCCGCCGGTCGCCGAGATCGGCACGAGGAGCGTCTCGGGCCCGGCGGGGAAGGACGCGGCGGCCGAGCCGTACTCGGCATAGGCGTCGATTCCGGCCGCGCGCAGGCGGAGCGCGGCCACGCCCGCGGCGTACCTGGAGCTGCCCATGCCGAGGAACAGCACCCGCCTGATGCCCGCGGGCAACTCCGCGAACGGGTCGGCCGTGTCGAGGGACTCGGCCAGGGCGGCCAGGGCGGCGGGCTTGGCCTCCAGATCGGCCAGGTACAGCTCGGGGTTCACGGGGTCTCCTCAGGATCGGGGTACCAGGTGCGCAGCACGCCCATCGGGGCGTAGCGCCAGCGGGGCAGGTGGCGGGCGGCGTAGATGAGCTCCCGGCACTCCTGCTCCACCTCGAAGGGGCGGATCAGGGCGGCGTCCAGCAGCTCGGGCCGGCCGCGCTCGGACAGGCGGGTGGTGTAGGCGGCCAGCATCGCCGCGCGGCTCTCCCGGGCCCAGCGCGCGGCGTCGGCGGGCGCGGTCCCCCGGCGCTTCACCGCGACCTGGGCGACGTGCTCCAGGCTCGTGGTGAGCTGGGCGACGTCCCTGGCGGCCGGCTGGTACGGCGCCGCCTCCGCGATGGTCGGGTTGCCGTCGAAGTCGATCACCGCGTAGCCGTCGCGCCACTGGAGGATCTGCCCCACATGCAGGTCACCGTGGATCCGGATCAGCTCGGACTCGACGGGCCCGGCCAGCGGGGCGAGTTCGGCGCGCATCGCGTCCTCGCGCGAGGCCAGCCACGCGCCGTCCGCCCCTCCGGTGAGCGCCATCGCCTCGGCGAGAGCCCGCTCGGCCCTGGTGGCCGCCGCCGTCGTGTCGAGCCCCTCGGCGGGGTGGGCCTCCGGTGCCGGGTCCGGGAAGGTGGCGAGGGCGAGGTGGAGGTCGGCGGCCAGGCGGCCGAGGTCGGCGGCGAAGGCGGTCCGGCCCGCCTCGGCCTCGTCGACGCACCACTCCCACCCGTCCCGCGCACCGGGCAGGAACCCGGTCACCAGCGCGACCAGCAGCTCCTCCGCCCCCTCCCACCTGGTGATCGCCGCGTACGGCGGAGCCGTGTCGGCGAACCCCACCTCGGTCAGATGCGCGAACGCGGCGGGCGTCGGATGCGGCATCGGCACGGGCGGCGTCAGCCACTTCACCACCACCCGCTCGCCCACCACGATCGACCGGTTGGTCTGATCCACGGTGAACCCGCGCTCACCCGCACCGACCTGCGGAAGCGGGTGGTACCGGCGCACGGCGAAGGGCGGCGGCACCTCGCCGGACAGCGCTTGGAGGAGGGCGGTGGTAAGGCCGTCTTCCGGATGCGGCACTGTTGATCCCGAAACGCGATCAGGGCCGTCGGATCTGGTAATGGGCTTCTCACCCAGCGAGAGCAGGAGCTCCCATATTGAAGCGGAGTTCAACAAGTGGACCAAACTTCCAGGTGACTATGTCCGGAAAAGTCTTGCTCATGTTGATGTGTGCTGCAACACTCCTGCTTTGGTCTGCCGTGCCCGGTTGGTCGCGCGACCCCTCGTACACCTGAATCTAGAAGGAGTAGCGGCCGTGTCCCGTACCCGGTACACCCGTCGTCTTCCGGCAGCCGCAGCGGTCGCCGGACTTGCGCTCGCCCTGGCCGCTTGCGGCGGTGACTCGTCGGCCACCGGCGCCAACCCGGCGGCCACCGCGGCGGCGCAGCTCAACGCCAACGCGGACCTGTCCAAGCAGAACCTGAACGTCACCGTCTGGCCCGGCTACACCCCCGAGGAGCTGCCGGCCAAGGCCAAGGAGAAGCTCGGCGTCTCCGAGGTGAAGATCGCGCTCCACGACACCAACGAGATCGCGATGGCCAAGCTGACCGGCGGCGCCGACACCGGCATCGACGTGGCCTTCGTCTCGGGTCAGTACGCCCAGGCGCTCAACGAGCAGGGCCTGCTGGAGCCGATCCACGCCGAGCTGATCCCCAACCTGGCCAACCTCTTCCCCGAGGCCACCCAGCTCTCCTACGACAAGGGCAACAAGTTCTCCGTGCCCTACACCTGGGGCACCACCGGCATCTGCTACCGCACCGACCTGGTGAAGGCCGTGCCGACCAGCTGGAAGGACATCCTCGACCCGCCCGCCTGGGCGCTCAACAAGGTCACCATGATGACCACCGAGCGCTGGCTGGCGCTGCCCGCGATCAAGTCCCTCGGCTACTCGGTCAACACCGACAAGGACGAGGAGATCGCCAAGGTCAAGGAACTGCTGATCGCCGCCAAGCCGAAGCTGCTCGGCTACGACGACACCGACTTCGGCAAGAAGCTGGAGACCGGCGAGGCCGTCATGGTGGAGGCCTGGGACGGCTGGTGCCCGACCACCACCGAGAAGCAGAACATCAAGTTCGCGGTGCCGAAGGAGGGCAGCGACCTCTGGGTGGACACCATGGTGATCATGAAGTCCTCCAAGAACAAGGAGGCCGCGCACGCCCTGATCAACTACATCCTCGACCCGGAGATCCACCGCTGGGCCGCGGAGAACATCAACTACAAGGTCCCGAACAAGGCCGCGATGTCGCAGGTGAAGATCGCCCCCGGCTCGCTGCTCGGTACCTCGCCCGCGGAGCTGCTCCAGGGTGAGGGCATCATCGACCTGGGCGAGGCGTCCACGAAGTTCACGCGCCTCTCCTCCGAGGTCCAGGCCAAGTAGACCGGTGAAGACCGCAGACAAGGCCCGGCCGGTGTCCCTCGCGTGGGGACGCCGGCTGGGCGCGTTCGTGTACCTGGCGCCGGGGCTGACCTACCTGATCGTCCTGCTGCTGGTGCCGCTGGCCATGGTGCTCAGCTACACGGTGTTCAGGCGCGGGCGGTTCGGCGGGGTCGTCTACGAGTTCACGCTCGAGAACTTCACCCGCCTGATGGACCCGATCTACCTCGACGTCGTGCTCGGCTCGATCAAGCTCGCCACCATCACCACCGTGCTCGCGCTGCTGCTCGGCTACCCCACGGCGTACGTGATAGCGAGCCTGCCCAAGACCTGGAAGACGATCGCCCTGGTGGCGGTCGTGATGCCGTTCTGGACCAGCTTCATCATCCGGGTCTACGCCTGGATCGTGCTGCTCAGCGGACCCGGGCTGGTCAACACCGCGCTGGGCAAGCTGGGGCTCGGGCCGTACCAGCTGCTCTACAACGAGGGCGCGATCGTCACCGGCCTGCTCTACTCCTACCTGCCGCTGATGGTGCTGCCGCTCTACGCGGCGATCGAGAAGCTCGACCCGCAGCTCCGCGAGGCGTCGGCCAACCTGGGCGCCTCGGCGTTCACCACGTTCCGCAAGGTCACGCTGCCGTTGACCCTGCCGGGCGTGCTGACCGGGGCGATCTTCGTGTTCGTGCCGAGTTTCGGCAACTTCGTCATCCCCGAGCTGCTGGGCGGCGGTAAGTCGATCATGGTGGGCAACCTGATCCGCACCGAGTTCCTCAAGGCGCGCGACTATCCCTTCGGCTCCACGCTGGCGCTCGCGCTGATCGCGGTGCTGGTCGTGCTGCTGTTCCTGCAGGCGAGGGCGGCCCGCCGTGGGTAGGCCGCGCCTGCTGTACGTCCCGTTCTGGCTGACGTACGCCTTCCTGTACCTGCCGATCGTCGTGCTGATCGTCATGTCCTTCAACTCGGGCAAGTCCCCCTACCTCTACGAGGGCTTCAGCCTCAAGTGGTACGGCGTCCTCGCCGGGGACGAGACCGTGATGAAGGGCCTGGTCAACACCCTCATCGTGGCCACCGGCACGACCGTGCTGGCCACCGTGCTCGGCACCCTGCTGGCCGTCGGCCTGGCCCGGTACACCCGCTCGCGGCTGCTCGACGCGGTCGGCCTGCTGCCCGCGGTGCTGCCCGACCTGGTGCTGGCCATCGGCCTGCTGGTCTTCTACGGCACGATCAAGATGACGCTCGGCCTGCACTCGGTGGTCCTCGCGCACGTCGTGTTCGCCATGGCGTTCGTCGCCGCGGTGGTGCGCACCAGGCTCACCCACGCCGACCCCTCGCTGGAGGAGGCCTCCCGAGACCTCGGCGCCGGCCCGGTGAGCACGTTCCTGCGGATCACGCTGCCGCAGCTCGCGCCCGGCGTGCTGGCCGGAGCGCTGCTCGCCTTCACCTTGTCGATCGACGAGTTCGTCATCGCGTTCTTCACGGCCGCGCCGACCGAGCCGACCCTGCCGATCGTCATCTACTCAATGGTTCGTTTCGGGGTGACCCCGGAGATCAACGCGCTGGCCTCGATCCTGCTGCTGGTGAGCTTCACCGTGGTGATCGTCGCCCAGCGCATGACGAAGTTGGGGGAGTCCAATGCTCCACATTGACGGGATCACCCGCCGCTTCGGCGACGTCACCGCCCTGGACGAGGTGTCGCTGGAGATCGGGCAGGGCGAGTTCTTCGCCCTGCTCGGCCCCTCCGGCTGCGGGAAGACCACGCTGCTGCGCATCCTGGCCGGGTTCGAGACCCCGGACAGCGGCACGGTGACGCTCGACGGCGAGAACCTGCTGGCCATGCCGCCGAACCGGCGGCCGATCAACCTGATGTTCCAGTCGTACGCGCTGTTCCCGCACATGAGCGTGGCCAAGAACGTGGCCTACGGCCTGGAGCGGGAGAAGCTCGGCCGCGCCGAGATCCGGACCCGGGTGGCGGAGGTCCTGGAGACGGTGGGGCTGTCGGCGCAGGCCGGCCGCAAACCCCAGCAGCTCTCCGGCGGCCAGCGCCAGCGTGTCGCCCTGGCCAGGGCCATCGTCAAGCGCCCCCGGCTGCTCCTGCTCGACGAGCCGCTGTCCGCCCTGGACAAGAAGGTCAGGGCGGGCATGCAACTGGAGCTGAAGCGGCTGCAGAACGAGGTCGGCATCACCTTCGTCGTGGTCACCCACGACCAGGAGGAGGCCATGTCGCTGGCCGACCGCATCGCGGTCTTCGACAGCGGCCAGGTACGCCAGGTGGACGCCCCCGTCGCCCTCTACGAACGCCCGCGCACCCCGTTCGTCGCCGACTTCGTCGGCGCGAACAACCTGTTCGAGGGTACGGCCGCCGCGGGCGGCGTGGAGGTTTCCGGGCTGGGCCTGCTGGCCGGTGCGGGCGAGGTGGCCAAGGGCGCGGCGGCGCTGCTCGCCGTACGGCCGGAGAACGTCAGGCTGGCCGGGAAGGGTTTGCCCGGATCGGTGCTGGATGTCAGCTTCTACGGCGGCGTTTCACACATCTCGGTCAGCGTGGAGGGCCGGGACAAGCCGGTGCTCGTCGCCGAGCAGGGCGCGAGCAAGGTCGAGACCGGCGCGAAGGTGCACCTGCACTGGGACGCCCGGGACGCCGTGCTGATCCCGGTCGCCGAGGAGCCTGCGAAGGCTACGGCTGCCTTGGTGGTCGAGGTGCCTGCGGAGTCGGAGGCTGTCGAGGACGCCACCTCGGCCTCGGCGGAGTCGGTGGCCGAGAAAGCCGAGGAGGCTGTGCGGCCCGCCGCTGAGCCGGTTGCCAAGAAGGCTGCGAACCCCTCGAAGGCCAGGGGTTCCAAGGGTGCCAAGGGCGCCAAACGCTCCAGGGGCGCCAGGGGTGGCAGGGGTGCCGCGAAGAGGCCGGGCGGTCAGTGAACGGCGTCGAGGGCGCACGAGGTGGCCGCGCGCGCGTACGACAGGATCAGCTCGACGGCCTCTTCGGGGCCGATCACCGGGTGCCTGGCCGTGATGCGGTAGCCGTAGGCGTCCTCGAGCGCCACCAGGTTGCGGGAGATCGTCAGCGAGTCGGACGACAGCGTGAACACCTCCAGCGCGGACCCGGTGTCCAGGATCGACTGGTACATCGAGACCTGCCGGTCGTAGAGGGTGGTCAGCAGCACGCCGTACACCCGGTCGCGGCCCGCGGCCCCACCCAGCTCGTTCAGCAGTCGCACGTCGGGGTCGAGGGGGCCGGTGGGGAGCCCGGAGCGGATCGTCTTCACCAGCTTCTCGGCGGGGTCCTTGATGGCCGCGATCTGGCGCATGCGCTGCTCGTAGAAGCGCTCGACCCCCGCGTGGTGCGCCTCGATCAGCAGGTCGCCGATGTTGGGGTAGTGGTAGAGCACGGCGCCCGAGGTCAGGCCCGCCTCCTCGGCCACATGGGCGAGTTGCACGCCGTCGATGCCGTGCCGGACGATCGCCCGCCTGGCCGCCTCGATGAGGTCGACCCGCCTGGCCTCCCGGCTCTTGCGCGTGGCCACGCGAACCCCCGTTCCTGCAGTCGTGCTGACCAACGGCCGGCCCCCAGAGGCCCATAGTGCCTTGAAGTTGACCTTCCCGCCAGACCATTATTTGAATCGCAATTCAACTGAAGTGTCCCCCCGGAGTTGATCATGTCTCTCACCATCCTGTTCATGCCGGAGAGCGCCTACGGGCCGACGAACAACAGCATCGGCATCGGCGACATCCTGCGTCGCCGCGGCCACCGGGTCGTCTTCGCCGCGGAGGCGTCCTGGAAGGGCAAGCTGGAGGCCCTCGGGTTCGAGGAGGACCTGGTCGACCTCGCGCCGCCGGCCGAGGACGCCGAGGAGCAGGACGCCGGCCAGTTCTGGAAGGACTTCATCAGGGAGACCGCTCCCGAGTACCGCAAGAGCACGCTGGCGCAGCTCGAAACCGTCACCAAGCCGATCTGGGACTCCCTGATCGACGGCGTGAAGTACTGCGAGCCGCAGCTCAAGGCGATCATCGAGCGGGTGAACCCGGACGTCATCGTCGAGGACAACGTCATCACCTTCCCGGCCCTGCTGACCGCGGGCAAGAAGTTCGTCCGCATCGTCTCCTGCAACCCGCTGGAGGCGCGCGGCGACGGCGTCGCGCCGGTCTTCTCCGGCCTGCCCGCCGACGACGGAACCGAGTGGGACGGCTTCCGCGCGGAGTACGACCGCACCCACCGCGAGATCTGGACCGCCTTCAACGAGTGGTGCGTCGAGCAGGGCACGGCCCCGCTGCCCGACCTCGACTTCATCCACACCGGCGACCTGAACCTCTACGTCTACCCGGAGATCCTCGACTACGTCGACGCCAGGCCGCTGGACGAGAGCTGGCAGCGGCTGGACTCGTCGGTCCGCGAGACGGACGAGGAGTTCACCCTGCCGGCGATCCCCGGCGAGGGCTCGCTGGTCTACTTCTCGCTCGGCTCGCTCGGCTCCTCCGACGTGGAGCTGATGCAGCGCGTCATCGACGTGCTGGCCACCACCCCGCACCGGTTCATCGTCTCCAAGGGCCCGCTGCACGAGGAGATCACGCTCGCCGACAACATGTACGGCGCGGAGTTCCTGCCGCAGACGAAGATCATCCCGCTCTGCGACCTGGTCATCACCCACGGCGGCAACAACACCACCACCGAGGCGCTGCACTTCGGCAAGCCGATGATCGTGCTGCCGCTGTTCTGGGACCAGTACGACAACGCCCAGCGTGTCGACGAGCTGGGCTATGGTGTCCGCCTGTCGACCTACGCCTTCACCGACGAGGAGCTGACCAGTGCGCTGGAGCGGCTGCTCGGTGACGCGGAGTTGCGCGCCCGCCTGGCCGCCGCGGGTGAGGAGATCCGCGGCCGTGACGGGCTGCGCAAGGCGGCCGACCTGATCGAAGCGCTCGGCCAGAAGTAACACCACCAGGCCACCTGTGCCGTTCCGTCGTGCCCGCGGCGGTTACGGCAGGTCACCGACCGGATGTGCGGCGCGGTGGACAGGCCATGTCTTGAGGAAGAACACATGCGTGAACTGATCAACCCGGCGACCGGCGAGGTCGTGGCGGCCGTCCCCGACACCCCCGTCGCGGAGGTGGCCGCCGCCGTGCGCAGGGCCCGGCGGGCCTTCGAGGAGTGGTCGCAGCTCACTCCCGGTGAGCGGGCCCGGGTGCTGCTGCGCCTGGCCGACCTCGTGGAGGCCGACGCCGAGGAGCTGACCAGGCTGGAGGTCGAGGAGACCGGCAAGCCGGCGGCCGTCTTCAGGGACGGCGAGCTGCCCTTCGCCGCCGACAACCTGCGCTTCTTCGCCGGGGCGGGCCGCTCGCTGGAGGGCAGCGGCGCCGGGGTGTTCAGCGCCGGCTACACCTCCGTGCTGCTGCGCCGCCCGGTGGGCGTGGTCGGCTCGATCGCGCCGTGGAACTTCCCGTTCGTGATGGCCGCCTGGAAGCTCGGCCCCGCGCTCGCGGCGGGCAACGCGGTGGTCATCAAGCCCGCGCCGCAGACCCCGCGCACCACGCTGCGGCTGGCCGAGCTGGTCGCCAGGGCCGGCGCGCCCGAGGGGCTGGTCCAGGTGGTGACCGGCGGCGCCGAGGTGGGCGAGGCGCTGGTCACCGATCCCGGTGTGGACATGGTCAGCGTCACCGGGTCCACCGAGACGGGCAGGGCCGTGATGAGCGGCGCCGCCCGTACCCTCAAGCGGGTGCACCTGGAGCTCGGCGGCAAGGCGCCGGCCCTGGTCTTCGCCGACGCCGACCTGGCCGAGACCGCCCGCGGCGTGGCGATGGGCGCCACCTACAACACCGGCCAGGACTGCACCGCGGCGACCCGCGTCTACGTCGAGCGCGCGGTGTACGGCGATGCGGTCGAGGCGATCCGCGCTACCCTTGCCGAGATCAGGTTCGGCGACCCCTGGGCCCCCACCACGGACATCGGGCCGCTGATCTCGGGCGCGCACCGTGACCGGGTGCACGGCTTCGTCGAGCGCGCCGGCGCCGAAGTGGTCTTCGGTGGCGCGCCGGTCGAGGGGCCCGGCTTCTTCTATCCGCCCACCCTCATCGCCGGTGCCGCGCAGGACAGCGAGATCGTGCAGGGCGAGCTTTTCGGCCCCGTCCTTGTCGTGCTGCCCTTCGACGGAGAAGACGAGGGTGTCAGGATGGCCAACGACACCAGGTACGGCCTGGCCTCCTCGGTCTGGTCCCGCGACGTGGCCCGCGCGATGCGCGTCTCCCACCGGCTAGACGTGGGCGTGACCTGGGTGAACGACCACCTTCCGATCGCCTCCGAGGCTCCGCACGGCGGCGTCAAGGGCAGTGGCTTCGGCAAGGACATGAGCCAGGAGGCGGTCCAGGAGTACTCCGTGACCCGCCATCTGATGATCAAGCATGCGGCCCCGGCGGAGCGGGACTCCTTCCGGCCAGCCTAAACAGCATGTGGCGTTACATGACCAAAAAGCCCTTTTTGGTCATGTTTGTGGGGAAATGTTCCGTTGGCCGATCTGGTCAGGGTGTGTTCCAATTACCCACGCCCTTGGATTCCCATGCGCCCCTTGCGTGTCAGAGATTCGAGCACGTACGGCGAGAGGTTGCGAGACTCAGTGAGGACGGATAACCCCCGGCACGCCGCCGCCCCGGGGGAGGACACAAAAAGACCCGCGTCGGGAAGTCGTTTCCAGCTGGGCAACTGGCGGGTGCGCTCACGACTCGTGGCGCTGATCCTCATTCCCACGGTCGTGGGCGTGCTCCTGGCCGGGATCCAGCTGGCGGACTCGATCGGCACGTCCGCCGAGTACCGCAGGCTGACCCAGATCGCGGAGCTGGAGCAACGCCTGGGCGCGCTTACCCACGAGCTGGGCAAGGAGCGCTCGCTGACCGCGTGGTACATCGCCGACCGGCGCCGCGACGGCCGCATGGCGCAGCTCCGCGACCAGCGCGACATCGTCGACGCGGCCAAGAAGCGGGTGCTCGACAGCACCGCGGCCATCGACGAGTCCCACTCGGCGCGCGTGCGCGGCGAGGTCTCGGAGATGGTCCGCTGGCTGAACGGCCTCAAGGGCCTGCGCGAGTCGATCGTCGGCGACAGCGTGCCCGCCCGAGCCTCCGTGCGGACCTACTCCAGCATGATCGACGTGATGGAGGGCCTGCAGAACGAGCTGGGCTCCTCCAGCAACGACGACCGCCTGCTCGGTGACTCCACCGCGCTGGGCGCGCTGCACCGGACCAAGGAGGAGGTCTCGCGGCAGCAGGTCATCCTCGTCGTCGCGCTGATCGAGAAGGCGCTCGACTACGACGACCTGTCCGACTTCCTCGGCTCGTGGAACCGTCAGCAGACCGAGCTGGCCACCTTCGAGCGCGAGGCGGGAAGCGCCGACTCCGCCTACTACCGGGCCTCGATCAAGGGCCGGGAGATCGACCGCGCCGACGCGATGCGCCAGCGGGCCCTGGCCCAGATGCGCGAGTACAAGCGCATCAGGGACCTGGACGTCACCTCCCGGCGCGACCTCACCCTCTGGTACGAGAGCACCACCAAGACCGTCGACGCCATGCGCAAGGTGGAGGACAAGCTCGCCACCTCGATCGTGGCGCAGACCCGCGTGCTCAGCGACACCGAGCAGCGCAACGCCATCATCTCCGGCGCGCTCATCCTCGTCCTGCTGGCGCTCGTCCTGGTGATCACCACCCGGGTGGCCGGCTCGCTGGTCCGCCCGCTGCGCAGGCTGCGCGCCGAGGCGCTCGAAATCGCCGGCACCCGGCTGCCCGACACCGTCCGCGCGCTGCGCGAGTCCGGCGACGGCGCGGCGATCCCCGAGGTCGCCTCCATCGGCGTGCACACCCGGGACGAGATCGGGGAAGTGGCCCGCGCCTTCGACGAGGTCCACCGCGAGGCCGTACGGCTGGCCGGTGACGAGGCCCGGCTGCGCGCCAACGTCAACTCGATGTTCGTCAACCTCTCCCGCCGCAGCCAGACCCTGGTCGAGCGGCAGCTCTCGCTCATCGAGGGCCTGGAGAACGGCGAAGAGGACGAGAACCGTCTGGCCAGCCTCTTCCGGCTCGACCACCTGGCCACCCGCATGCGCCGCAACAGCGAGAACCTCCTGGTCCTCGCCGGGCAGGAAGCGGCCCGCAAGTGGAGCCAGCCGGTCCAGCTCGTCGACATCGCCCGCGCCTCGCTGTCGGAGGTCGAGAACTACGAGCGGGTCGTCATCCAGGTGCCGACCGGCGTCATGATCGCCGGCCCGGCCGTCACCGACGCCGTCCACCTGCTGGCCGAGCTGATCGAGAACGCCATCTCGTTCTCGCCGCGCGAGACCAAGGTGACCGTCACCAGCCACCGCACCGAAGGCGGCGTGCTGATCACGGTGAGCGACCTCGGCATCGGCATGACCGGCGAGGAGCTCGGGCAGGCCAACTGGCGCCTGGCCAACCCGCCGGTCGTCGATGTCGCGGTCTCCCGCCGCATGGGCCTGTTCGTGGTCGGCCGTCTGGCCCTGCGCCACGGCATCCAGGTCCAGCTCAGGGCCCAGGAGGCGTCCGGCCTGGCCGCCATGGTGATGATGCCGGACACGCTGGTGACCACGCCGGGCGCGCCCCAGACGGCCGCCGGTTTCGCCGGAGCGGGCCAGGCGGGCGGTTTCGGCGGCCAGCCGAACGCCTACGGCAGCCAGCCGACCTTCGACCCGCAGCAGATCTTCGACTCCTACAGCACCTTCGACGCGCCCGTCCACGCCGCGCCCGTCCCCGTGTACGGCATGGACACCCCCGACGTCCGCGGCTTCGACGAGCCGCTGCACACCCCGTGGCCCGGCAACATGCCCCCGCCGGAGGGCGGCTGGCCGTCGTTCGGCGACGACCCCCGCGACGGCGTGTTCGGCGAGCGCCGCGAGGAGAGCCAGTGGCCTCCGGCGCCGGGGCCCGAGGAGGGCCAGTGGTCGGCGGCGCCCGAGGAGAACAAGTGGTCCGCGCCGGAGGAGAACACCTGGTCTCCGCCCGAGGAGAGCAAGTGGCCGCCGGCGGCTGAGGAGAACCAGTGGCGGGCGGCGCCCGCCGTACCGGACGCGCCGGTGTTCGACGCGTTCGGCAGGTCGGCCGTCGAGGCGGACATGACGGGCCCGCTGCCCGTGGTGCGCAACTCGCCGATGGAGGACGAGAGCGAGGAGTTCCTGCCGATCTTCTCCTCCGTGGGCTCCGACTGGTTCCGCAGGCCGGACCCCGAGGCGCAGCCCGAGCCGGAACCCGAGCCCGAAGGGCTGCGCCCGGCCAGGATGACCGACCTGCCCGAGGCCGCGCCGGCGCCCCGCGCCGAGCCGCCGCAGCGCAGCCCGCTGCCGCAGCGCAGGCCCGGCGGGTCGACGCCCCCCACGTGGTCCTCGCCCGCCGACACCGGCTGGCAGGCGGCCCAGGCCGCCGCCGACCCGGCCATGGGCGGCGTCACCGCGTCGGGCCTGCCCCGGCGGGTCCCGAAGGCGAACCTGGTCCCCGGTACGGCAGGCGCCAACGAGCCCGCCGCCACCCCGGAGCCCATGCCGCCGATCTCGCCGGAGCGGGTGCGCAGCCGGCTCTCCAGCTTCCAGCAGGGCGTACGGCAGGGCCGTGCGTTCACGCGCGGAGACGAGGACATGAAGGAGGACGACAAGTGAGCGAGCGAGCCAGTCTCACGGGTCCGACCAAGGAGGACAAGTGAGAGAACTCAGTCAGGGTGCGCGCGGCGTCAACTGGTTGATCACCGATTTCGTGAACAACGTGCCAGGCGTCGCCCACACCGTCGTGGTGTCGTCGGACGGCCTGCCGCTGGCCTACTCCGAGGGTTTCCCCAAGGACCGGGCCGACCAGCTCGCCGCCGTGGCGTCGGGCGTGATCAGCCTGACCCAGGGCGCCGCCAGGGTGTTCGAGGGCGGCATGGTCACCCAGACGGTGATCGAGATGCAGCGCGGCCTGTTGATGATCATGTCGATCAGCGATGGCTCCTGCCTGGCCGTACTCGCGGCGGCCGACTGCGACATGGGCCTGGTCGCCTACCAGATGACGTTGCTCGTCGAGCGTGCCGGGCAGGTTCTCACGCCCGCGGTACGCGCGGAGCTGCAGGCGTCGCGGCCCCGCTAGGGGTGACAGGAGAAGATAAGTGACAGGTCAGGGTTGGGCTGGTGATAACCGTCAGGGGCTTCAGGGGTCCCCAAGCCCGCAGGAACCGAGCTCTTTGGTCAGGCCGTACGCTGTGACCGGAGGGCGCACGGCGCCGCGGGTGAAGTTCGCGATGGAGGCACTGGTCTCCTCCGCCACCTCGGAGCATCGCGATCTCTCTCTACTCAGTCCGGAGTTCCAGGCGATCATCCAGCTGTGCCGGCAGGTCCGGTCGGTGGCCGAGGTCTCCGCTCTGTTACGCGTACCACTCGGTGTGGTCCGGGTGCTGATCGCGGATATGGCGTCCGAGGGCCTCATCCGCGTGCACCAGCCGCAGCTGGACGCGGGTAAGCCGGACCTTAACCTGCTCGAAAGGGTGCTCAGTGGACTTCGCAGGCTCTAGCGGCGGCGGGCTCACCTCGACGAAGATCGTCGTCGCGGGAGGCTTCGGCGTCGGTAAGACGACGTTCGTGGGAGCGGTGTCGGAGATTCTCCCGCTCACCACCGAGGCGGTCATGACCGACGCCTCCGCGGGGATCGACGACCTGGCGCACACGCCGAACAAGACCACGACGACCGTGGCGATGGACTTCGGCCGTGTCTCGCTGGACCGTGACCTGATCCTGTACCTGTTCGGTACGCCGGGTCAGCACCGGTTCTGGTTCATGTGGGACGACCTGGTGCGCGGCGCGATCGGCGCCGTCGTGCTGGTCGACACCCGCCGCCTGGCCGACAGCTTCCCGGCGATCGACTACTTCGAAGAGGCCAAGCTGCCGTTCGTGGTCGGGATCAACGGCTGGGACGGCCAGTATCTCCACCAGGACGAGGAGATCAGGGAGGCGCTCACGCTCTCCCCGCACATTCCGATCGTCCGGCTCGACGCCCGCTCCCGCGACTCGGTGAAGAGCACGCTGATCACGCTGGTGGAGCACGCCCTCACCAGCCACATGAGCCCTGGTCGGGTCTAGCACCCGAACGAACGACGACGGCGGGACCGCGCGGTGGCCACGACCACCGCACGGCCCCGCCGTCTCGCGTTCCACCGCCCTCCACCGCACTATCGCGCGGCGGTTTCGATGCCTCTGACGAGGCGGCCGACTTCGGCGCGGAGGTGGACGAAGTGGGGGTGTTCGCGGGTGGTGATCTGGTCGCGTGGGG